>NZ_JBIRVR010000009.1:0-287331 GCF_044387105.1 Streptomyces sp. NPDC020379 | reverse complement strand
CTTTGTACTCACCCTCTCGGGCTTTCCTCCGGGCGCTTCCCTTCGGTATTTCGTGTTTCCAACCTTACCAGATCCGTTTTCCGGCCCGTTTCCGGTCCGAATTCCGTTTCCGGCCCCCTGTTGGAGCGGGGTTCGCCTTCCAGCTTTTCGCTTTCCGGCTTCACCGACTTTATCAGATCACTCCGGGTCGGTTTTCCCGTCCGCCGCGGAACGATCCTTTACGCACAAGGCGTTCGGGGGTTCCCGCTGCGGTGGAGCCGTAAACGTACTGGACGGCCGCGCCCGGATGCAAATCGAGTCCGGGGCGGCCGTCCGTACGGCTGATCGTGCGTCAGACCTCGACGACCACGGGGAGGATCATCGGGCGCCGGCGGTAGGTGTCGGACACCCACTTGCCCACGGTCCGGCGGACGAGCTGCTGCACCTGGTGGGGCTCCAGCACGCCGTCGGAGGCGGACTTGGCGATGGCTTCCTCGATCTTCGGCGCCACCGCCGCGAACGTGGAGTCCTCGATGCCCGAGCCGCGTCCGTGGATCTGCGGGCCGCCCACCAGCTTGCCCGTCGTGCTGTCCACGACGAGGAAGACGGAGATGATGCCCTCGTCACCGAGGATGCGGCGGTCCTTGAGTGAGGTCTCGGTGACATCGCCGACCGAGAGGCCGTCGACGTACACATACCCGGCCTGGACCTTGCCGACGATCTTCGCCGAGCCGTTCACCAGGTCCACCACGACGCCGTCCTCGGCGATCACGATGTGGTTCTTCGGCACGCCCGTCAGGGCGCCGAGCTCCGCGTTCGCCCGCAGGTGACGCCACTCGCCGTGGACCGGCATGAGGTTGCGGGGCTTGCAGATGTTGTAGAAGTACAGCAGCTCGCCCGCGGAGGCGTGGCCCGAGACGTGGACCTTGGCGTTGCCCTTGTGGACGACGTTGGCGCCCCACCGGGTCAGGCCGTTGATCACGCGGTAGACCGCGTTCTCGTTGCCGGGGATGAGGGACGAGGCCAGGATGACCGTGTCGCCCTGGACGATCCGGATCTGGTGATCGCGGTTGGCCATCCGGGACAGCGCGGCCATCGGCTCGCCCTGGGAGCCGGTGCAGACGAGCACGACCTCGTCGTCCGGCAGGTCGTCCAGCGTCTTGACGTCGACGACCAGACCGGCGGGGACGCGCAGATAGCCCAGGTCACGGGCGATGCCCATGTTGCGGACCATGGAGCGGCCCACGAAGGCGACCCGGCGGCCGTACTCGTGCGCGGCGTCCAGGATCTGCTGGATGCGGTGCACGTGGCTGGCGAAGCTGGCCACGATGATGCGCTTCTGGGCGCCCGCGAAGACCGTGCGCAGCACATTGGAGATGTCGCGCTCGGGCGGGACGAAGCCCGGGACCTCGGCGTTCGTGGAGTCCACGAGCAGCAGGTCGATGCCCTCCTCGCCGAGCCGCGCGAAGGCGGGCAGGTCGGTGAGGCGGCGGTCCAGCGGGAGCTGGTCCATCTTGAAGTCGCCGGTGTGCACGGCCATGCCGGCCGGGGTGCGGATGGCGACCGCGAGGGCGTCCGGGATGGAGTGGTTGACCGCGATGAACTCGCAGTCGAACGGGCCGATGCCCTCCCGGTGCCCCTCCTGGACCTCCAGGGTGTAGGGGCGGATGCGGTGCTCCTGGAGCTTCGCCTCGATCAGGGCGAGGGTCAGCTTGGAGCCGATCAGCGGGATGTCCGGCTTCTCGCGAAGCAGGTACGGGACACCGCCGATGTGGTCCTCGTGGCCGTGCGTGAGCACGATGCCTTCGATGTCGTCGAGACGGTCACGGATCGAGCTGAAGTCCGGCAGGATCAGGTCGACTCCGGGCTGCTCCTCCTCGGGGAAAAGCACTCCGCAGTCGACGATCAGCAGGCGGCCGTCGTACTCGAAGACGGTCATGTTGCGGCCGATCTCGCCGAGACCGCCGAGGGGTGTGACGCGCAGGCCGCCCTCGGGGAGCTGCGGCGGGGGACCGAGTTCAGGATGCGGGTGACTCAAAAGACTCTCCTCACCACGCACGCCACATGCCCTCCTGGGACACATGGCGCGCGTGACATTCGTGCACTTGCAGTTGTTGTCGATGTTCAGTTGTGAAGTGTGTGGGCGGGCGCCCGGGGGTGCCCGCGGCCGCTAGAGCTCGACCCCGCCGGCGGAGAGATCGCGCCTGAGCTGCTCCGTCTCCTCGGCGGTGAGCTCCACCAGCGGCAGCCGCAGCGGGCCGGCGGGCAGGCCCCGCAGCGCGAGGGCCGCCTTGGTGGTGATCACGCCCTGGGTGCGGAACATGCCGGTGAAGACCGGGAGCAGCTGCTGGTGGATCGCGGTCGCCTTGGCGACGTCGCCGTCGAGGTAGGCGCCGAGCAGGGAGCGCAGGTCGGGGGTGACCAGGTGGCCCACGACGGAGACGAAGCCGACGGCGCCGACGGACAGCAGCGGCAGGTTGAGCATGTCGTCGCCGGAGTACCAGGCGAGGCGCGAGCGGGCGATGGCCCAGCTGGCGCGGCCCAGGTCGCCCTTGGCGTCCTTGTTGGCGACGATCCGGGGGTGGTCGGCCAGCCGGACGATGGTCTCGGTGTTGATCGGGACGCCGCTGCGGCCGGGGATGTCGTACAGCATCACCGGGAGGCCGGTGGCGTCCGCGATCGCGGTGAAGTGCCGGAAGATGCCCTCTTGCGGGGGCTTGTTGTAGTACGGGGTGACGGCCAGCAGGCCGTGGGCACCCGCCTTCTCGGCGGCGCGGGCGAGCTCGACGCTGTGCTGGGTGTCGTTGGTGCCGGCTCCGGCGACGACGTGGGCGCGGTCTCCGACCGCTTCGACCACGGCACGTACGAGCTGCGCTTTCTCCGCATCGCTGGTGGTCGGGGACTCGCCGGTGGTGCCGTTGACGACAAGGCCGTCATTGCCGGCGTCCACCAGGTGCGCGGCGAGTCGCTGGGCACCTTCGAGGTCAAGGGCGCCATCTGCGGTGAAGGGCGTGACCATGGCGGTCAGGACCCGCCCGAAGGGCGTCTGCGGTGTGGAGGTCGGAGCCATGGGGGCCACGCTACTCGTTGCTCACCGTGAGGTGCTCCCTCGGGGAGTGGGAAAGGGAGCCCGGCACTGCCTGCTCGGGGGTTCAAGCAGTACCGGGTCCGTTTGTTCAGCCTAGATGAAGGTAACGAAAAGCCGCAATACGGACACCTTTGCTACCGGTGCGTACGCGGCCCGGGCGTCACCCTCTCCGGTGCCCCCACTACCGCGCGTACCGGGCGCTACGGCGCGACGCGGCCGTTCTTGTTGAACGCCTCATAGGTGAGCGGCATGAGCTTGGCCCACTCCGCCTCCATCTTCTCGCCGACCATCTCGATCTCGCGCTGCGGGAAGGAGGGGACGGCCGCCTGCTCGTGCTGGGTGCGCAGCCCGAGGAAGTGCATCAGCGAACGGGCGTTGCACGTGGCGTACATCGAGGAGAAGAGACCGACCGGCAGCACCGAGCGGGCGACCTCGCGGGCGACGCCCGCGGCGAGCATCTCCTGGTACGCCTCGTACGCCTGGCGGTAGGAGTCCTCCATGGCGCGGGTGGTCAGCTCGTGCTGTGCCTCGGTGCCCTCGACGAAGACGTACTTTCCGGGGCGGCCCTCCTGGACCAGCTTGCGGTCCGCGCCCGGGACGTAGAAGACGGGCTGGAGCTCGCGGTAGCGGCCGGACTCCTCGTTGTACGACCAGCCGACGCGGTGGCGCATGAACTCGCGGAAGACGAGGATCGGGGCGCTGATGAAGAACGTCATCGAGTTGTGCTCGAAGGGGCTGCCGTGGCGGTCCCGCATCAGGTAATTGATGAGCCCCTTGGACCGCTCGGGGTCCTTGGTGATCTCCTCCAGGGACTGCTCACCGGCGGTGGAGACGCGAGCCGCCCACAGGACGTCGGAGTCGGCAGCGCTGTGCTTGACCAGCTCGACGGTCACATCGCCACGGAATGTGGGTTTGGCGTTCTCGGTGGGGCTGTCGGTCACCGGCGGGGTCCTTCCAATCGCGTTGCTGGGGCGGCGCCCAGCCTACGGGCCGCCACTGACACTCGGGCTCCGGCAGAGCGGGGCCGCGGGGAATGCGGTGGCCCCGGTTGAGATTTTTCACAGAAGTCACAGAAATCGGGCACCACCGAAGCGATTCGAACGTCCTTATGTGTGACAGCACTGACAGAGCACACACTCGAGCTTCCTAGGAGAGCGCTTCATGTTCCGCCGGCGAGAGCCCGTGCCGTTCGCCTTTGTAGCCGAGGCAGAGCGTTACCGCAGCAACGTCACGCCGCCGCCCCGAGACCGCGCGAGCCGCTCGCAGATAGCCGGCCGCGCGCTGGTGGGGCTGACGGTCGCGGCGGGGCTCGTGGGGGCGCTGTTGTTCGGAATGCCCTCGCTCCAGACCGGTGCGCAGAGCACGCACCACACGCAGCAGTCGGAGGCGAAGGACAGCCGCTGACGCGCGCCGATCAGCGACACGACCGAGGTCCGGCCACCCTGACGTGGCCGGACCTCTCGCGCATCGATAGCCTCGCCCAATGCCCCTGCCCTTCATGACAGCCGCCCGCGACGGTGCCTCCGTCACGACCGCCGCCGAGCCCCTGCCGCACGAGGAGGCCCCGCTCGGGCACCGTGCTCATCGGCCCGGCTCCTGGCAGGTGGGCGGCGCCGCCCTGCTGCTGCTCCTCGCCGCGTATCTGCTCTTCTCGGCGCTGATCATCGTGCTGGCCGGCTCGCTGCCGGTCGGCGGGGTCTGCGTGATCGTCGCGGCTGTCGTGATCGCGGCGGCGCTGCGGCTGGTGCGGCCGGGCACGCGGGGACAGCGGGCGGACTCCCCCGCCTGAGCCCCTTCGCCTCACGCGTCCGCGCGCACCGGCCTGCCGTCGTGCAGGGCGATCGCCCGCTGCATCGCCTTGCGGGCGCGGGGTGTGTCGCGGGCGTCGTGGTAGGCCACCGCGAGGCGGAACCACGTGCGCCAGTCACCGGGGGCGTCCTCCGTCTCCGCCTGGCGGCGGGCGAAGACCTCGTCCGCCGAGTCGCGGTCGATGCGACCGCTCGGCGTGCGGACGAGCTCGTCGACGGGGAGGCCGCCCTCGGCCTCCAGTTCCCGCGCCAGCCGGTTGGCGTCCCGCGCGAACTTGGTGGTCTGGTAGAGGAACCAGGCACCGATGAACGGCAGCACCAGCACCGCGGCACCGAAGGTGACGGTGATGGCCGTGCCCTGCTCGATGAGCATGACGCCACGGCTGCCGACCAGGACGAAGTAGACGACCAGGACGGCGGCCAGGGCGAAATAGACGATCTTTGCGCGCACGGTGCTCAGTCCAGATCCAGGAAGTTTTCCAGGCCGAACGTCAGCCCCGGCGTGCTGACGACGCGCCGCGCGCCCAGCAGGATGCCCGGCATGAAGCAGCTGTGGTGCAGCGAGTCGTGCCGGATCGTGAGCGTCTCGCCGGTGTCACCGAACAGCACCTCCTGGTGGGCCAGCAGGCCGCGCAGCCGTACGGCGTGCACCGGCACGCCGTCGACGTCCGCGCCGCGCGCGCCCTCCAGGGCCGTCGTCGTGGCGTCGGGCTGCGGGGCGCAGCCCGCCTCCCGGCGGGCCTCGGCGATCAGCTGGGCGGTGCGGGTGGCGGTGCCGGAGGGGGCGTCCGCCTTGTTCGGGTGGTGCAGCTCGACGACCTCGACGGATTCGAAGAAGCGGGCCGCCTGCCGGGCGAAGGCCATGGTGAGCACGGCGCCGATGGAGAAGTTGGGCGCGATGAGCACTCCGGTGCCCGGCTTGGCGTCGAGCCAGCCGGTCAGCCGCGCGAGGCGGTCCTCGGTCCAGCCGGTCGTGCCGACGACGCCGTGGATGCCGTGGGCGACGCAGAACTCGAGGTTGTCCATCACGGAGTCGGGGTGCGTCAGCTCGACCACGACCTGGGCGCCCGCCTCGGTCAGCGTCTCCAGCTTGTCGCCCCGGCCCAGCGCGGCCACCAGTTCCATGTCCTCGGCGGCCGTCACAGCCCGTACGGCCTCGGAGCCGATACGGCCGTGGGCGCCGATGACCGCCACGCGCAGCTTGCTCATCCTTGGTGCTTCCTTCTCTCGGGCTCGGAGACTGCTCTAGGCCACGGCTTCGTCGAGCTTGGCCGCCTGCCTGTCCTTCAGCGGGCCGATGACGGACAGCGAAGGACGCTGCCCCAGTACATCGCGGGACACCGAGCGGACCTCGTCCGGGGTGACTGCCGAGATGCGGGCCAGCATGTCGTCGACGGACATCTGGTCGCCCCAGCACAGCTCGCTCTTGCCGATGCGGTTCATCAGCGCGCCGGTGTCCTCCAGGCCCAGGACCGTGGAGCCGGAGAGCTGCCCGACGGCGCGGGTGATCTCCTCGTCCGTCAGACCGTCCGACGCGACCTTGTCGAGCTCGTCGCGGCAGATCTTGAGGACGTCGTGGACCTGGTTCGGGCGGCAGCCGGCGTAGACGCCGAAGAGGCCGCAGTCGGCGAAGCCCGAGGTGTAGGAGTAGACGGAATAGGCGAGTCCGCGCTTCTCCCGGACCTCCTGGAAGAGCCGCGAGCTCATGCCGCCGCCGAGGGCGGTGTTGAGCACGCCGAGCGCCCAGCGGCGGTCGTCGGTGCGGGCCAGGCCGGGCATGCCGAGGACGACGTGCGCCTGCTCGGTCTTGCGGCCGAGCAGCTCGACGCGGCCGGCGGTGCGGATCGTACGGGCGCCCGCGCGCGGCGCGACCGGGGCCGCGTCCGTGCGGCCGAGCGCGCCGGCCTTCTCGAAGGCGGCCCGCACCTGGCGGACGACCTTGGCGTGGTCGACGTTGCCCGCGGCGGCCACGACCAGGTGGGTCGGGTCGTAGTGCTTCTTGTAGAAGCGCGCGATCTGGTCACGGCCGAGGGCGTTGATGGTCTCGACGGTGCCGAGGACCGGCCGGCCGAGGGGGGTGTCGCCCAGCATGGTGTGCGCGAACAGGTCGTGCACGCAGTCGCCGGGGTCGTCCTCCGTCATCGCGATCTCTTCGAGGATCACACCGCGCTCGGCGTCGACATCGGCGGCGTCGATGAGCGAGCCCGTGAGCATGTCACAGACGACGTCGATGGCGAGCGGCAGGTCGGTGTCGAGGACACGGGCGTAGTAGCAGGTGTACTCCTTCGCCGTGAACGCGTTCATCTCACCGCCGACCGCGTCGATGGCGGCGGAGATGTCCAGCGCGCTGCGCTTGGCGGTGCCCTTGAAGAGCAGGTGCTCCAGATAGTGGGTGGCGCCGTTCAGCGTCGGGGTCTCGTCGCGGGAGCCGACGTTGGCCCAGATACCGAAGGTCGCGGAGCGGACGGACGGCAGGGTCTCGGTGACGATGCGCAGCCCACCGGGCAGGGTGGTGCGGCGGACCGTGCCGATGCCGTGCTCGCCCTTGAGAAGCGTTTGGGTACGGGCGACGGCCCGCCCCTCCGAAGAGGTGCGGGCCGTCTTCCGTGTACTACGGGACGTCACTTGGCGGACTCGTCCTTAGCGTCGTCGCCGTCCTCGCCCTCGATGACCGGGATCAGCGAGAGCTTGCCGCGCTGGTCGATCTCGGCGATCTCGACCTGGACCTTGGCACCGACGCCGAGCACGTCCTCGACGTTCTCCACGCGCTTGCCACCGGCGAGCTTGCGGATCTGCGAGATGTGCAGCAGGCCGTCCTTGCCCGGCATGAGGGAGACGAAGGCACCGAAGGTGGTGGTCTTGACGACCGTACCCAGGTAGCGCTCGCCGACCTCCGGCATGGTCGGGTTGGCGATGCCGTTGATCGTGGCGCGGGCGGCCTCGGCGGCCGGGCCGTCGGCGGCACCGATGTAGATGGTGCCGTCGTCCTCGATCGTGATCTCGGCGCCGGTGTCCTCCTGGATCTGGTTGATCATCTTGCCCTTGGGGCCGATGACCTCACCGATCTTGTCCACGGGGATCTTGACGGTGATGATCCGCGGGGCGTTCGGGGACATCTCGTCCGGCGTGTCGATGGCCTCCATCATCACATCGAGGATGTGCAGACGGGCGTCGCGGGCCTGCTTGAGGGCCGCGGCCAGGACGGAGGCCGGGATGCCGTCCAGCTTGGTGTCGAGCTGGAGCGCGGTGACGAACTCCTTCGTACCGGCGACCTTGAAGTCCATGTCGCCGAACGCGTCCTCCGCACCGAGGATGTCGGTGAGGGCGACGTAGTGCGTCTTGCCGTCGATCTCCTCGGAGATCAGGCCCATGGCGATACCGGCGACGGGGGCCTTCAGCGGCACACCGGCGTTCAGCAGCGACATGGTGGAGGCGCAGACCGAGCCCATGGAGGTCGAGCCGTTGGAGCCGAGCGCCTCGGAGACCTGGCGGATGGCGTACGGGAACTCCTCGCGCGTCGGCAGCACGGGCACGATGGCCCGCTCGGCCAGGGCGCCGTGGCCGATCTCGCGGCGCTTCGGCGAACCGACGCGGCCGGTCTCACCGACGGAGTACGGCGGGAAGTTGTAGTTGTGCATGTAGCGCTTGCGGGTCACCGGGGAGAGGGTGTCCAGCTGCTGCTCCATGCGGAGCATGTTGAGGGTGGTGACGCCCAGGATCTGGGTCTCGCCACGCTCGAACAGCGCCGAGCCGTGCACGCGCGGGATGGCCTCGACCTCGGCGGCGAGCGTGCGGATGTCCGTCACGCCACGGCCGTCGATGCGCTTGCGCTCCTTGATGACGCGCTCGCGCACCAGGGACTTCGTCAACGAGCGGTACGCGGCGGAGATCTCCTTCTCGCGGCCCTCGAACTGCGGGAGCAGCTTCTCGGCGGCGATCTCCTTGACGCGGTCGATCTCGGTCTCGCGCTCCTGCTTGCCGGCGATGGTGAGCGCCTGCGCGAGCTCGTCACGGACAGCCTTGGTCAGGGCGGCCAGGACGTCGTCCTGGTAGTCCAGGAAGACCGGGAACTCGCCCTCGGGCTTGGCGGCCTTGGCGGCGAGCTCGGACTGGGCGCGGCAGAGCACCTTGATGAAGGGCTTCGCGGCCTCGAGACCGGCGGCGACGACCTCCTCGGTGGGGGCGTCGGCGCCGTCCTTGACCAGCTGGATGGTCTTCTCGGTGGCCTCGGCCTCGACCATCATGATCGCGACGTCGCCGTCCTCCAGGACACGGCCGGCCACGACCATGTCGAAGACGGCGTCCTCGAGCTCGGTGTGGGTCGGGAACGCGACCCACTGGCCCTTGATCAGGGCGACGCGGGTGGCGCCGATCGGACCGGAGAAGGGCAGGCCCGCGAGCTGCGTGGAGCAGGAGGCGGCGTTGATGGCGACCACGTCGTAGAGGTGGTCGGGGTTGAGCGCCATGACCGTCTCGACGATCTGGATCTCGTTGCGCAGGCCCTTCTTGAAGGAGGGGCGCAGCGGGCGGTCGATCAGGCGGCAGGTGAGGACCGCGTCCTCGGAGGGCCGGCCCTCGCGGCGGAAGAAGGAGCCGGGGATCTTGCCGGCCGCGTACATCCGCTCCTCGACGTCGACCGTCAGGGGGAAGAAGTCGAGCTGGTCCTTGGGCTTCTTGGAAGCGGTGGTCGCCGACATCACCATGGTGTCGTCGTCCAGGTACGCCACGGCGGAGCCGGCGGCCTGCTTGGCCAGGCGGCCCGTCTCGAAGCGGATGGTGCGGGTGCCGAAGGTGCCGTTGTCGATGACGGCCTCGGCGTAGTGGGTCTCGTTCTCCACCAGGGATATCTCCTCGTCTGCGTCCCCGCCCGTGTGGCGGGGACGTTGGCGGAGGTGCGCCGGGCTGGCCGGTCTTCGATCGAAGCACCCGGATTTCCCTGATCCGGGGGCCACTACCGAGGACCGGCGGCGAGCGGAGCGCTCCTCCTCATGCTGTTCTTTTGTTCAGTCCTTCGTGGACACCAGACTACAAAGCTTCGGCGTCGCACGAGATACGCAAAGGGAGCGGCCCCCAGAGGTGGGAACCGCTCCCTTCACGATGTCTTACTTGGCGCCCGCGGCACCGCGGCGGATGCCGAGGCGCTCCACCAGGGCGCGGAAGCGCGTGATGTCCTTCTTGGCCAGGTACTGGAGCAGGCGGCGGCGCTGGCCGACCAGCAGCAGCAGGCCACGACGCGAGTGGTGGTCGTGCTTGTGCTGCTTGAGGTGCTCCGTCAGGTCCGAGATGCGACGGGTGAGCATCGCGACCTGGACCTCGGGGGAGCCGGTGTCGCCCTCCTTGGTGGCGAACTCGGCCATGATCTGCTTCTTCGTAGCGGCGTCGAGCGACACGCGTACTCCTTGGAATTCTCGTTTTCAGCCACCGAGTGCCCCTGGTCTTGGTCTCAGGGGAGCTTCCGTTACTCGGGAGGCGGGGTCCGCTGGGCGCTGTCCCCAGAAGCCCCACGGGGCTTTCCGGAGGCGCGTACACAAACGGCCACTGCACACAGTACCAGCCCGGCTCCCGGGCCCCGCCCCGGGGCCGCTCCGGGGCCCGTCAGCCCGCCGACAGGCCGCGGGCCCTCCCGTACATGCCGAGGACCGCGAGGGCGAGCGGTACGAGGGCGAGGAGGAGCGCGCTCTCGGAGATGTCGGAGACGCGCCCCCAAAAGGGTGACAGGCCCTTGCGGGGGACGATCAGGGCGACGGCGGTGAGCAGGCCGCCGCCGAGCGTGACGGCCGCGGCGAGCCAGACCGTGCGGATGTCGGTGGAGCCGCCGGCGGGCGGGTTCAGGGACATGCCGAGGACCAGCAGGGCCAGGGCGGCGAGCCCGGCGGCCAGGACGGCGGCGACCTGGGCGGTGTAGCGGAAGAGGCGGGCGCGCAGCAGCATCGTGAGCCCGGCGGCCAGGGCCAGGAGGCGGGCCCAGGGGCCGCCGCCGGCCGAGAAGGCGAGGACGGCGGCGGAGGCGGTGACGACGGCCGCGCAGCCGCCGACGAGGCCGAGCAGCAGCTCGTGGCCGCGGCGGACGCGCTCGGCGACGCGCTCGGCGTCCACCGGGTCGGGCGTGGTGCGGGCGGCCGGATCGGGGTCGCCGCCGGAGGCGGAGTGGGGGGCGGCGTAGCCGATGGGCAGCCGGGCGACGCGGGCGGAGAGGCCCGGCAGGAAGGCGATGGCGCCGATCGCGACGACGCCGCAGACGGCGGCCGCGCCCGCGGGGCTCCCACCGCCGAGGATCAGGCCGAAGGCGGCGAGGGTGCCGGTGACGGCCGCGGTGAGGGCGGCGACGAAGGGCGCGTCGCCTGTGGGCACGGTGGCGACCAGGGCCGCGGCGGCGACGAGGACGGCCGCGCAGCCGAGCAGGAACTGCAGCCGGCCGGCGCCCTGCCCCGGGTCGGGCGCGAGGATCCCTGAGCCGGCGATCATCAGGTGCGGCATGGCGGCGAGTCCCAGGGCGACGGCGCAGGCGCGGTCTCCGTAGACCCGTGCCCGTACGCCCGCGAGCGCGGCCAGCAGCACGCCGGCGGCGGCCGCGACCGCGCCGGGGGTGCCGTGCATGTCGTGCCGGACGGGATCGGCGAACCACAGGGCGAAGGCCATCAGGGCGAGCAGCAGGGCGCCGCCGAACAGTCCGGCGGCGCGCAGGAGTTGATCGTTCCACAGGGTCCGGTCGCGGGTGACCGCGGCGGCCACGGCGTCCGTCACGTCGTCGTGCACGGCGGGCGGCAGGGACTCCGCGAAGGGACGCAGCGAGAGCAGCTCGCCGTCGAGGACCCGGTGGGCGGCCAGCGAGCGGGCGCTGTCGAGGACCGTGCCGTCGCGGCGTACGAGGTGGTAGCCGGTGGGGGTGCCGACCGGCTGGGTCTGGCCGGTGAGGCGGAGGATCTCCGGGTAGACGTCGGCGACCGCGATGTCGTCCGGCAGCGCGACGTCGATCCGGCTGTCCGGAGCGACGACGGTCACCCGGCAGAAACCTGTCCCAGTGGACGTACTCACCTGTCGGGGCCCCCTGCTCCACTCCGAGCCTTCGCTCATGCATACGCGCGGCGGCCACCCTATCGGGAGCCCGTCGGCGCACGTCGATAGGATCGCCGTTCCGCGGAGGGGAGGCCGGTGCCGGAGGGGTGCCGCTCGGAGATTCCCCACCGCGTGGAGGGGTTGAGGCATCCGGTGAGCCAGGTCGTCGTCCATCGCCCGCCCCGGAGTCTGCCGCCGGACGTGCCCGGTGAGGAGATCCGGCTGGAGGCGCCGCCCGAATTGCCGCGCGGGCGTCAGGACAGTGTGCTGATGCAGCTGTTGCCGACGCTGGGCATGGCCTCGTCGATGGTCTATTTCTTCATGCCGGGTGCCGCTCCCATGATGAAGATCATGGGCGTCATGATGATGTGCTCGACGCTGGGCATGACGATCGCGATGGTCGTGAGGCACCGTCAGGGCTCCCAGGGGCAGACCGCGGACATGCGCCGGGACTACCTCAAATACCTCGCGCAGACGCGGCGGACCGTGCGCCGGACGGCGCGTGCGCAGCGGGACGCGCAGTTCTATCTGCACCCTTCCCCCGACCAGCTGTGGTCGGTGGTCGCCGAGGGCACCCGGCTGTGGGAGCGGCGTGCGGGCGACGACGACTTCGGGCAGGTCCGCATCGGGCTGGGGGCGCAGCAGCTCGCGACGCCGCTGGTGGCTCCGGAGACCGCTCCGATAGACGACCTGGAGCCGTTGACGACGGGCGCGATGCAGCAGTTCCTGGCCACGCACGGGTCGTTGGACGGCATGCCGATGGCGCTGTCGCTGCGCGCCTTCTACCACGTGACGCTCTCGGGCGACCCGGAGACGGTGCACGGGACGGCCCGCGCGCTCGTCGCGCAGCTGGTGACGCTGCACTCGCCGGACGACCTGGTGGTCGCGGTGGTCGCGGCGCGCGGGGCGGCGTCGTACTGGGAGTGGACGAAGTGGCTGCCGCACGTGCAGGTGCCGGGCGCGGTCGACGGGGCGGGCGCGCGCCGGCTGATCGGTGACGAGCTCGGCGAGCTGGAGGATTTGCTGCGGCCCCGGCTGGAGGGGCGCACGCGCTTCAGCCGGGACGGGCAGCCGGTGCTCGACCAGCCGCACGTGGTGCTCGTGCTCGACGGCGGTACGGTGCCGGCCGAGTCGGTCTTCGCGGCGCCCGAGGGGCTCCAGGGCGTGACCATCGTCGAGGTGGTGCCGGGGGATCTCGGGGAGCCGCGGGGCGGGCTGTCTGTCGTGGTGGAGCCGGGCGAGCTGCGGCTGCTGTCACAGGTCGCGGCGTACGACGGTGTGCCGGACACGCTGTCCATGGAGGCCGCGGAGGCGCTCGCGCGCCAGCTCGCGCCGCTGCGCATGGGCGGCGGTGACGGCGACGAGCCGCTGCTCGCCAACCTCGATTTCACGGATCTGCTGGGGCTGGGCGACGCGGGCTCGGTGGACGTGGCGCGCACCTGGCGCCCGCGGTCCTCGGCGGAGCGGCTGCGGGTGCCGATCGGCGTCAGCGAGGACGGCACGCCGGTGATGCTGGACATGAAGGAGGCCGCGCAGGACGGCATGGGCCCGCACGGGCTGTGCGTCGGCGCGACGGGTTCCGGCAAGTCGGAGCTGCTGCGCACGCTGGTCCTGGGGCTCGCGGTGACGCACTCCTCGGAGACGCTGAACTTCGTCCTCGCGGACTTCAAGGGCGGTGCGACCTTCGCGGGCATGTCGGCGCTGCCGCACGTGGCGGCCGTGATCACCAACCTGGCGGACGACCTGACGCTGGTCGACCGCATGCGTGACTCGATCACCGGTGAGCTCCAGCGGCGGCAGGAACTCCTGCGCTCGGCGGGCAACTACGCCAACATGCACGACTACGAGAAGGCGCGCGCGGCCGGTGCGGCGCTGGAGCCGCTGCCTTCACTCGTCCTGGTGATCGACGAATTCAGCGAGCTGTTGACGGCCAAGCCGGATTTCATCGACATGTTCATCCAGATCGGCCGCATCGGCCGCTCGCTGGGTGTGCATCTGCTGCTGGCGTCGCAGCGCCTGGAGGAGGGCCGGCTGCGCGGCCTGGAGACCTATCTGTCGTACCGCATCGGCCTGCGGACGTTCTCGGCCGCCGAGTCGCGTACGGCGCTGGGCGTCCCGGACGCCTACCACCTGCCGTCGGTGCCGGGTTCGGGCTATCTGAAGTTCGGCACGGACGAGATGACGCGCTTCAAGGCGGCGTACGTCTCCGGCCCGTACCGCACGGCTCCGGCCGCGGGCGCCGGGGGGAGCGCGCTGCCCATCGAGCGCCGCCCGGTGCTCTTCACCGCCGATCCCGTGCCGGTCACCTACACCGCGCCCGAGCCCACGGCCGGGCCCACGGTCCGTACGGGCGAGGAACCGCAGGCGGAGACGGTCCTGGACGTCGTTGTCCGGCGGATCGAGGGCCAGGGGCCGCCGGCTCACCAGGTGTGGCTGCCGCCGCTGGACCGGGCGGCCTCCCTGGACGAGCTGCTGCCGCCGCTGTCCACGGTGGAGGGCCGCGGGCTGACCGCCCCCGGGCACGGGCGCCTCGGCCGTCTCGTCGTCCCCATCGGTCTCATCGACAAGCCCTTCGAGCAGCGGCGCGACGTCCTGCACCGCGACTTCTCGGGCGCGGCCGGCAACATGCTCGTCGTCGGTGGCCCCCAGTCGGGCAAGTCCACGCTCATGCGGACGCTGGTGGCGTCCTTCGCGCTGACCCACACGCCCGCGGAGGTGCAGTTCTACGGCCTCGACTTCGGCGGCGGCGGCATGAGCGCCATCGCGGGACTGCCGCACGTCGGCGGGGTCGCGTCCCGCCTCGACCCGGAGCGCGTGCGCCGTACGGTCGCCGAGGTGGCGGGCATCCTGGCCCGGCGCGAGGAGTATTTCCGGGCCCAGGGCATCGACTCGATCACGACCTACCGACGGCAGCGGGCGGCGGGCGGATTCTCCGATCAGCCGTGGGGCGATGTCTTCCTCATCGTCGACGGCTGGGGCAATTTCAAGCAGGAATACGACATGCTGGAAGGCGTCGTCACCGATATCGCGGGGCGGGGCCTGGGTTACGGAATCCATGTCGTGGTGACCGCCTCCCGCAATATGGAGGTCCGCGCCTCGCTCAAGGACCAGCTCCTGAACCGGCTGGAGCTGCGGCTCGGTGACACCATGGATTCGGAATTCGACCGCAAGGTCGCCGCGAACGTCCCCGCCGGGGTGCCCGGCCGGGGCCAGCTCCCGGAAAAGCTCCACTTCATGGCCGGGCTGCCGCGCATCGACGCCGAGAACGACCCCGAGACCCTGACGGACGCGACCGCCGAACTGGTCCGCGCCGTCGACGAGGCGTGGACCGGGCCCCACGCTCCCGGGGTCCGGCTCCTCCCCCGCAAGCTGCGCGCCGACGAGCTCCCCAAGGGCTTCGAGAATCCGCAGCAGGGCGTCGCCATCGGTATCGACGAGACCAATCTGGAGCCGGTCTACGTCGACTTCGAGACCGACCCGTTCTTCCTCGTCTTCGGCGAGAGCGAATCGGGCAAGACGGCGCTGCTGCGGCTGCTGGCCAAGCAGATCACCGAGCGCTACGGGCCGGAGGAGGCGAAGATCGTGGTGGGCGACTTCCGCCGCACCCTCCTCGATGTCATTCCCGACACCCATCTGCTGGAGTACGCGCCGCTCGCCTCTGCGCTGGCCGTCCACGCGAACGCCCTCAACGGCCTGATGGAAAGGCGCGCTCCGCAGCCCGACATCACCCCGCAGCAATTGCGCGACCGGAGCTGGTGGTCGGGCCCGCGGTTCTTCGTCATCGTCGACGACTACGAACTCGTCTCGACCAGCAGCGGAAATCCCCTCTCGGTCCTGACCGAGAACCTCCCCTTCGCCCGCGACGTCGGCATCCGCTTCATCATCGCCCGCAGCTCCGCCGGCGCGTCCCGCTCGATGTTCGAGTCCTTCATGCAACGCGTGAAGGAACTCGGCGCCCAGGGCGTGGTCCTCTCCGGCGACCCGGGCGAGGGCGACTTGCTGGGCGGCGTACGCCCCCGCCCGATGCCGCCGGGCCGCGGCTTCTTCGTATCGCGGAAGAGGGGAGCTCCGCTGGTGCAGGTGGGGTGGCTGCCGGAGGAGTAGGCAGGGACCGGCTGTTCGCCGTGGAAGGGGCATGAGTACGCGTACTCATGCCCCTTCCACATATGCGTGCGTAGGGTCACGACAGAAGCACGCCAAGAGATCAAGAAGCGGCTGCGCCAGGCGAGGTCCTGTTGTTAGGTTCGAACGCAAAAGTGCCTGGTGCAAAGGCTTTTCGAGGGCACTCGTGGGTGCGACAGGCAGGAGGCAGCGGTGACATTCCACGACGAATGGGCCGCGTTGCAGGGTGACGCGACGCGGACACGACTCAACAGCCTGCCGGGCCCGGGAGGCGACGCGGAGCTCAAGTCCTCCGCGGCGAAGAAGCAGTCGGCCGTCTCCGCGCTGGAGCAGCACATACAGCCCGACGTCCAGAAGGCGGGCAGCTCCATGGACGAGGCGACGGAAGCCGCGGCCAAGGGATTCACGGAGTGGGCGACGGGGGCCGGAATCAATGAGGCGCTCAAGGGGTGGCGGGCCTCGGTGAAGGCGTTGCAGGGGCGGCTCTCCGCGGAGAAGGCGGCACTGAGCGGCGCCAACCGGTTGTTCCAGGGCACGGACATCCACACGGGCAACCAGATCCCGCTGCTCGTCCCGCAGGACGGAAAGGGCATCCAACCGCCCTTCCAGTCGCGGCTGTCGGAATACTGAGGGGAAGTCGGCACGGCATGCTCACGTACCACCAGGCCATGACCACGGATCTGTCCCTCCTGGCCACAGCGGCGGCGAAGTGGGAGTCGGCGGCGAAGGACTTCGAGGGCGTGCAGAAGGCTTATGACGGCCAGGTGAAGAGCGTCGGATTCGACGGCACCTGGACCGGTCAGGCCAACCTGAGCGCCCGGCCCAACATGCAGCAGACGTCCGACCAGTACGTCGCCGCGGCGAAGGAGGCACGTGCGGTCGCCGGTCTTCTGCGCGACGCGCAGGCACAGTTCACCGAGCTGCGCGGCAAATTGAAGTCGGTGGTCGCCGAGGCGGAGAAGAACGGCCTGAAGGTGAGCGAGGACGGCACTGTCTCCTCCACCACCCCCGTCAACAGCGCCGCACTTCACGATCCGGACTACCAGGCCGTGCTTGCCAAAGAAGCGGCCAAACGGGCTGACTGGGCCCAGAACATCACCGACATGGTCAAGATGTTCGACGATGCCGATCACGGGGTCAGGATGGCCCTGACCGCCGCCGTCCAGGACACGGACTTCTGGGACGGCACCCCCAATGGCTTCAACGCGAAGGCCGAGGGCGATCTCGGAAAGGCCGAGGCCAAGGAAACCATCAGGCTGGCCGAGAAGCTCAAGTCCGGCGAAAAGCTCGACCCGGATGAACTCGCCGCGGCCCCCTGGCTTTTCCGCGATGTCGCTCAGGACAAGAAGGCCAGCCGGCTCGTCCTGGACACGATCGGCCCCGACGGAACGATCGAGCTGACGAACCGGCTCAACGGCCTGGCCGGGTCGGGCGACAAGAGCCACAAAGAGGCGTACGACGCCATCAGGTCCGGCCTGGCCGGCACGGTGTCGGCCGCCACCTCGGACCCGAGGTCGCCCTTCTACGAGAAGTGGCGCGACGGCCTGCGCAAGGCCGGCACCAAGAACTTCGGCAGCAAGACCGACCCGGTCTACGGCTACCAGTCGTTCGTCGGCCTTATGGAACACAACAAGCGGTACGGGAAGCAGTTCCTCAATGACCTCGGCGACGACATCATCGCCGCGGAGAAGAAGGACAAGGACGTCTGGACGAAGTGGCGTGACCACCCCGGCACGGCGAGCGACCCGCTCGACCACCTGCTGGGCGTGATGAGCAAGAACCCGGACGCGGCGACGTCATTCCTGGACCCGGGGGCGGAGGGGAAGAACGATCACCTCAAGTACCTCTTGATGGATCGCACCTGGCCCAAGGAGGCCGTAAATGGGCCGGGAATGTTGAGCTTCAAGGACGACCCCGACAGCAAGGCCGGTCTAGGGCTGGCAATCGAAGCAGCCGCTACCGGTCACGAACCGAACGCGGCCATGGGGAAGCCTGGACCCCATTCCGAGGGGCAGGCGCGCGTGCTGCAACAGACCGTCAGCGCTCTGGATACTGACGGAAAGGGCGACTCGATCTCCAGCAATCTACAGAAACCGATCGGTCGCGCTCTCAATGACTATGTAGCGGACACCCATTATATTTTGCACGGGCAAGACGGCACTCAGGGTTCGGACGGAATCCGAGGGTCAGGAAACAACTCACACATAGCGAACAGCCAGGCCAGCCTGATTCGCGTCCTCAGAGGTGCCTCCGATGACGACGAAACATTCGCCATGCTCTACAAGTCGGAGAATTCCTACTCGGCAGACGTTCTTGCCCACGGAACCCGAGACGGCGACACCAGCAATAGCATCGGCGACTGGAACAATCGAGCATCCGAGGTCGGAAAGGTACGTGGCGTCTACAACAGTATCGGAGCGGATGCAATCCTCGACAAGCGGGACAACAAGGTCACGTGGGCCAACGATGCCGCTCGCTACGGATATCACGGGCTGGGCACGCTCGCGAACAAGGTACCGATAGTTGGTGATGAGGCCCAACGCCTGGTTGACACGATGACTTACGAATGGTCCAAGGATGCCATCGCCGAGGCCAACAATGAGGCGAGGAAGGACAGCAGCAGGAACTACGCAATCGGTATCGACGGAACCTATGAACTCATCAACAATTGGGCTGACGGGCGAAAAATGGACAAGGACGTCGTTGCCGTGAACTCCATGAGGCACGAGGCGGAGCAGAGCTATACCGCCGGCCGGGACGCGGCCCTCACTGCACTGAGGACGCAGTCCTGATGAAAAGGATTGAGAACCTTCCGCTGTGGAAGAAGATATCATTCGCAGGTGCCGCCCTGACGTTGCTGGCCGGGTCCCTCAACCTCGCATTGAACACCAACGCCCTGGGACCCGACGACCTCTGCGGGGGGCTGATATCGGCAAAACAAGCTCAGCGCACCCTCGGACACACCGGCCGGCTGGCAGACAACGGGTTCGCCACCGGGGGGAGCGCGCCAGAGTTTCACTGCAAGATCGAGCAGAGGTCCGCTCTGCTCGGGCACGATAATTCTTATCTATGGGTAGACGGAAACCAGCAACTGGCGAACTTCCCCTTCGTTCAGCCGCGCTGGGCTTATCCGGCCGAGATGTCGTTCTTTTCCGGTCCCGCAACGGGGGCGGTATCACCGTCCGACGGCTGGATTCTGCTGCCCGAATCCTGCTGGCGACAACCAACGAGGTATGACGGCACCGCAGTTCCGCACGTACGTACGGTGGAGGTGAGCTCGCCCGGCCACCGCTTGGAAAGTTTGGAGATGGCCCGTCTCCTGGTGGAAGCTGCGAATAATGCTGCCCGCCTCGATGGCTGCTCCGATCAGAAGCTGAAGGCCCCGGCTTATATTACGCCGGTGGCCGAGCCCAAGGCCACGAAGTTTTCCGATACATGTGGAATCGAAGGATTCTCTCTGCCCACTGTGGCAGGAGTAGAGCGGAGCGGCTCGCGCGAGAGGTCGGGAAACTTCGATGCTCCTGTATGGACCTGCGACTTGTTGCCTCGTGAGGCACGATCCCCCTCCGTCAGCTTTGCCGTGGTGCGTGACAAGACCCTGGTGTCCGCCCTCACGCAAAGCATCGACCACTTGCGTGTCCAACCGCCGCATGGCTGGAAGGCCCGTGGCGACATGCGGACAGGGCTCGTCACCTCGTGCAAGGGCGAGGACACCTATCTCTCCATGCATCTTTCCGATACAAAGGCGGGATGGGATGAGGCTGCTTCCCAGTCCCTCTTCACTTCATTCATCAGCACAACCAGCAGAAAACTTGGCTGCGGGAACGTAACGCCATGACCCCGACCATGAAGTTGGCCACCTTCTG
The DNA here is from genome assembly GCF_044387105.1 of Streptomyces sp. NPDC020379. Lineage (NCBI taxonomy): Bacteria > Bacillati > Actinomycetota > Actinomycetes > Kitasatosporales > Streptomycetaceae > Streptomyces > Streptomyces sp. NPDC020379. Next base: position 267,412 of record NZ_JBIRVR010000009.1, on the reverse strand, counting down.
CTGGGTACTCGCCGGGGTTTTCCTGTTGCTCGGGTGCATCAATCCGCGTGCCGTCTACTGGGGAACTCGCGCCTGGCAGTACCGCAAACCCGAAGCGAACGAACCCTCAGAAGCGTTCTACGCATTTCAGCGAGTCGGGGCGTTCGTCGGCGCCCTCGTCCTCGGGATCGGGGGTTGGGTTCTGTACGAGCAGGAGAAGAGCGACACCTACGACGCCGGCGACATGGAAACGGCTGTGAGCAAGGTAGTCAGTCTGCTGGAGCAGGACAAAGTTCCACAGAGCAAGATTCTGTCGCCCGACTACTACACATCCGTGAACGCCGCGGTGCAGCAGGTCACCGGAGGCCCGCTCAGCGATCTACAGATCGATCTCAAGGGGAAAACAAAGGACGGCAGCGAGAAGTTCACCCTGTCGTCCCGGGCAACCGGAAATCCTTACTGCCTGTCCGTTACCACGGGCATCGGCCCGGAGTCCGCTCCGGAAGAAGTGCAATACTTCAGCCTGCTTCCCACAGCACGCAAAGGTGCGTGCTGACCCGCATAGCGCATCGAATACCGATCGAGGGATCGCTCGTGTCCAAGAAGATGCTCACCCAATCAGCGGCTCTCCTGGACGTATTCGGCATGGCCGTGACGGGCTGCGGTAGCAGCTCCGCGTCGAAGGACGCAGCGCCTGATACTCCCTCCGCCCCGGCGGACAGGCCCACGCCCGATGTCGGTAACGACAGGGATACGTTGAAAATCAAGAGTACGAATCTACTTATGCGGAACACGTCGTTTCACGCATCAGGGACCACTACCACTCTCGGTGGCGGGAGTCTGGAGATGTGGTCTGATCCTGGGCAGGGGTTGCGGCTGAAGGCCACGTCGAGCAAGTCGGGGCAGAGCGGCGAGATGTTCTGCAAGGAGGGCGCGACCTATACGAGTGCGCCCCTCTTTGCAGACAGCCTGCGGCAGTCCGGGCAGAACATCACGCTTCCGCCTGCTCTCACGGATGTCTACGTTCTGGGGACCCCGGGGCAGCAGGGGTGCAGCAGCTTCTACGCGATCGCGGAGACAGCCCAACGGGCTCCCGACCAGGACGGCTCGGTCAATGGCACCAAAACGCATGCGGTCGTTGCTGCCGCCGGACCGACAAGTGACGTCTATCAAATAGCGGCAGAAGACAAGTCCTACCTGCTCCAACTGCGGTCCACTCGTGACGGTCGGACGAGCACCACGACGTACGACTCGTTCGGCGACACGTTTAGCATCACCATGCCGTCCGACGACAAGACGATGTCGATGAACGAGTTCCGCCGCCGCGTCACGGGTTGAGAGTGGCCTTCCTTCGCCCTCGCGGCCCGTCCCTTCCGCTGGGACGGGTTCGCCACTTTCGTGCTCGTCGCGGGACATTTGTCATGACGGATACATGAGCTAGCTCACTGGTAGGGCTGGGGTGCCGGACCGGATACTTCTGATCATGACGATCACTGAACGCGCAGGTCTGCGGCGGTTCCCCGTGGTGACTGTCGTGGTGTTCGCCGCGACGGCCACGGTGAATCTCCTGCAATTCGCCGTGCACGGGGTACTCGGGGAGTTGCAGCGGACCCCCGCCGGACTGCACGGGGAGTGGTGGCGCTCCGGCACGTCGCTGTTCGTCCAGGACGGCGGGGCGCTCGGGACCGTGAGCAACCTGCTCTTCCTCCTGCTGGTGGGGGCGGTCGCGGAGCAGGTCCTGTCCAGGTCGCGCTGGCTGTCGCACTACTTCGGGGTCGGCGTCGTCTGCGAGTTCGTCGCCTATGCCTGGCAGCCCACGGGCGGCGGCAATTCCATCGCGATCTGCGCGCTGGCCGGCGCCGCCGCCCCGGCCCTCTGGCGCGCCGACCCGCGGCTGCCCGGCAGTGCCGCGCAAATACTGCTGCTCTGGAGCGCTGCCATGCTCGGCACCCTCTGGCCGGGCGCCCTCATACCGGCGTTCGTCACCTGCGCCGTCGCCTCAGCGCTCGTCAGCGTCGGCAAGGAGCGGGGCATCTCGGTCCACCGGCCCGCGGCCCTCGTCGTGCCGATCGTCGGAGCGGCGCTGGCGGTTGCTCAGAACATCCACGGGGCGGCACTTCTGCTGGGTGGCGCACTGGCCGTACTGCCGGTCGCCCGGGCTACTGGACGAGGTGGTCGAGTTCGCCTCGCTTGGCGGCTTCGATGAGGTTGCGGAGGCCCTCGCGGGTGGTGGTGATCAGTTCGTCGGGGCGGGTTGTTTCACGGAGTATGGGGGCTCCGGTTGCGGTGTGGCCAATTTGGAGGCAGGCATTACCTCCATTGGCACAGAGCGGTTCCTGCCAACGAATTTCGGACATGACGAGCCCTTCAAAGTTGCCGAGCGATCTCGTGTATGAACTCGCGTGACTCGTTCTCGTCGAGCACGCAGGGTTCCATCATGTCGAAGAGCAATCGGTAGTTGGCAAGCTGCGTTTCAGAATCCACGAAGACAGACCCATGGGACGTGTCCAACTGAACGGTGTCGAGTTGGGGAACCGGCCCACAGGCATAGAGGATCGTCTGTCCTGCTCCGGGGAAGCCGCCCATCGCGAATGGGATCACCCTGAGGCTGACGCCCTCTCTCTCGCTCGCCTCCAGGAGGTGCTTCAACTGTGCGCGCGCAGTTGTACGGCCGCCGAACTGCATACGCAGAGCGCTCTCGTGGACAATCGCGTCGTAAGCGGGCGGGTCGTCACGGTCGAGGACCCGGCGCCGCTCCAAGCGGTGGGCCACGCGGAGTTCGATCTCATCAGCCGGCATCTCCGGAATCACCAGGTCGAAGATGGCTCGCGCATGGTCAGCCGTCTGAAGCAGACCGGGAATGTGGGACGTCAAGGCGTTGCGGATCCTGGCCGCATGCCACTCAAGTTCGGCAATGTCCAGGAAGAAGGCGGGCAGGGAAGCTCTGTACGCCTCCCACCAGCCCTTGGTGTGATCCTGCGCCATCGCGGCAAGAGCAGTCACCAAGGCGTCGTCCGTGCACCCATAGTTGGAGGCAAGCATGCGGACGCGGGCCGGGCTGATACCGAAGCGCCCTGCCTCGGTGTTGGAGATGCGCGTCCGGTCGACGCCGAGCACCGCTGCCGCGTCCAAAGCTGACATGCCTGCCTGCTCTCGCAAGTGGCGTAGCGCCGCCCCCAATCGACGGTGGCGGATCGTCGGACTGCTCCTCGGCGGCATAGGACCCCTCTCTCGAACCGGCGACCAGTCTGCCCGCCGGTAGCGGCGAGTTCCAGTGATCACCTCGGAGCACAGGGCTTCCCCAAGGGAGGTAGCACAGGGCTTCCCGACTGCGCTACCGTCAGTGTTGCCAAGCTCACACGCCGTGGAGCCGGAAGTGCACCGCGCGAGCATGCCCACCTTCCCTGGAGTGGACGCGCTCACGCCCAGGGAGGCAGGCCACCGGCGCCCGTTCCGCGTGCGAGGGCTCTCCCCTGCCTAGCGTCTGGAGTGACCACGCATGAACTTCGCACCCTGCATGCCCGATTCGTCGGACGTGTCCTCCGCTGATCCCGTCCCCAGTAACCTCGACTACACCCTCGGGCTCCCCGGCGGCGCGTACTGCCTCAGCATGGCCCGTAAGACCGTCGATCGCCTTCTGCGCGCACACGACCTCGCCGACATGGCCGAACTCGCCGTGCTCACGACGTCCGAACTGCTCACCAACGCCTACCTGTTCACTCCCGGGAAGCCGACGAGCCTGTCCATCCGGTGGCGGTTCGGCGTACTCCGCCTCACTGTGTTCGACGAGCATCCCCGGCACCCTCGGAACGTGCGGGATGCCTGTCAAGCACGGCGGCGGGCGGCGCTTTCGACCCTGGATGCGGCACTGGCCGCGTGCGAGAGCCTTTGTTGTGGTCTGGACGAAGTCGGCGGCCCGCTGGCGGGGAACAAGATGTGGGTGGCGTTCTCGCGGAAGACGGCACGGAACTACGAGCGGCTCTGAGGGGTGAGCGTGATCGGTGATCCAGGGATATCGCGGCGCCGCCGGGAGTACGCTGCTCACGAGGAACTCCGCGGCGCCAACTCACCTTCGCGCGCCGCGATATGACGGCGATCGCGCACTCCGAAAGGCGGCCCCTGCGTCATGGACCCACATGAGAAGGACGAGCTCTACGCGATGGACATCTCCGGCGTCGAGTGGCTGAGCGCGCCGGATGCCACGACCGAGGTGCGCGTCGAGATCGCGTATCTCCCGGGTGGTGCGGTGGCAATGCGGTCGTCGGCCGATCCGGACACCGTGCTGCGCTATACGGAGAGCGAGTGGCGGGCGTTCGTACTCGGCGCGCGGGACGGCGAGTTCGATCTGACCTGAGCCTGGGGGTGGGGCGGGCCTTTACCCGCCCGCCCTACCCCCGTCGACCGTCAGTAGCTGATGTCGAACAGCTGGGAAGCCTTGCGGTCCGTGTGCCGGTAATCCATGCTGCCCTGCTTGATCTTGGATGCGATCTCGGTCAGGATCGAGTGGATGTGCGTACCGCGCGCGTCGAACTGCGCCTTCGCCTGGAGCATCTTCTGGTGGGCCTCGCCCTGCCAGCCCTCGGTGACCTCGTTGACCGCGGCCCAGATGTCCTTCAGCTGCTGGTCGACGACGCCGGCCGCCTTGCTGATGTCATCGGCGGTCTTCTCGACCGAGCTGTAATGAACCTTGAGGTCGTCATTCGCCCCGGACATGTACCCCCCTCGTGGTGGTGATTGCTTCGTGGAATGCGGAAGTACTGCTAGTAGCTGCTGATCTTGCTTTCGAGACCGGCGCTGACGCCCGCGCCGGCACCCAGGGAACCGAGGTGTCCGCCCGCGGCCGAGCCGTTCACGTCGATCTTGTTGAAGGTCGCCATGATGTCGGCGTCGTTCGCGTGGCTGGCCTTACGGGTCAGGGCCACGGCGTCGTGAATGCCGTCGATCAGCCGGCGCAGGGCGTCGTGGTCCTCGTTGAGCGCGGTCTGCGCGGTGCGGAATGCCTGAGCGCCAGCACCGGTCCAGGCCGCCTCGACCGTGGCGATGGCATCGGCCAGGGACCGGAGGTTGGCGGAAAGGGCCTCGCTGGTTTCCCGGATCTTGCCTTCGAACTTGGTGAATGCGGGATCACTGATCTTCTGAGTGTCCGACATGCTTCGCCTTTCTTGTTGTTAGGGCTGGCTGGTGCGGCGGCGTACGACGACAAAGCCGATGGCCGTGGCGAGGACCACTGCGGCGCCCGCGCCGAGGGCGGCCCAGGTGGTGGTGCCGATTCCTCCGCCCGAACCGGACTTTGCGGCGATGGGTTTGCCGACCGCGGACGAATTCGAATCGGAGGGGGACGACTTGGGTGCGTTGGCCGCGAGAAGGGGGTTGACGTCCGCCGGGCCGGGGTCGCCTTCACCGTCGACGAGCACCTTGCGGGGGCGGACGCTGCCGTAGCCGAGGTATTTGCTGGGCATCTTGGCACCTGCGGGCTTGCCGGCGGTCTCCATCATCACGCGGAGGACTTGGTTGTTGGTCCAGTCCGGGTGCTTGGCCCAGATGAGGGCGGCTGAGGCTGAGGCGATGGCTGTGGCTTGGCTGGTGCCACCTGCTACGCAGTAGCCGGGGCCCTTCTCGCAGTGCTGGACGATCTCGTCACCGAAGGCGACGAGGCCGACCTGGTTGCCGTAGGTGGAGAACTTGGCGATTTTTCCCTGGCGGTCGATTGCTCCTACGCCGACGACACCGGGGAGGGCCGCAGGAAAGGCCGGCTCGTTCTTCTTGTCTCCGTCGTTTCCAGTGCTGGCGAAGATCAAGCTTCCTTTTCCAAGTGCATAGTTGACAGCAGATTGCATCTTGGGGAAGTTTGCAGGAACGCCCAGAGGCCCAGCAGAGATATTGATGACCCTGGCGTCATGGTCCGCCGCATATCGGATGGCCCTACTCACCAAGTCGTCAACGGCATCGACTCTCTGGTCGGGCACGGCCTTGATGGGCAAGATCTTTGCTTCAGGAGCCAAGCCCTGTATACCGCCGTCAACCCCTGAACCGGCGATCAAGGTGGCCATGTTAGTTCCATGGCCTGCAGTATCCACATGCGGGTCTGTGGGGTGGTTAGAGGCGTCTGTGCCTTCCAGTACCTGTCCGCGCAGCTCGGGAAGCGATCCGTCTACGCCCGTATCGATCACAGCAACTGTGACGCCCTGCCCTCTGCTCACCTTCCACATCTCTTCGGCCTGCATATCGTCCAAGAACCACTGCCTCGAGTGCTCGTCTTGCGCCACGGCAGGGGCCACGACGCATTCGAGAGGCATGAGCATCGCCCCGAGCAACGCCGAGGCCAGCAGGACGCGCTGAGCCGGAAATCGCATGAGGCAGTGGTCCCCTTCGTGAGGTCTCGTGAGCTATTCGATGACTGGAGGCACGACACTTCCGCGGCCTCTGGTCCAGGTCTCTTCGTCTTCCACCAGATAGTCGGGTCTGGTGGAGCGACGGCGATTACCCCCGGAAGAGTTGGTTCCCGAGTGTGGCATCACACCCGGCGGCTGATTTCCTCGTACGAGACCTGAGCCACCCGGTGTGAACTCGGAGCGTCCTTCACGCGGTGCACGCAGGCCACCAGCAGTACCACCTGGCTCTGTGGCCAACCTTCGGCCGGTGTAACCGTTCCTCGGGCCGGGAGTGTTACCGCCAACAGGATGACCCCCCATACCCATGGGGCCTCCTGCCCGCGCACCTGGAGCCCCAGCCGGCCCCCGTGGTGCCGTCGCTGCGCCCGCCTGAGGCCCCGAAACGGTCCGCTCTTCGCCCACGACCGTCCCTCGCGGCAATCGTGGGATCGCGGGCTGACTGCCCGACCGGGTGGGCATACCGCCGACGATTCCGTCCTTCCCTCCTGCCCGAGGGATACCTCCGGGCCGCGGCGTACTCACCCTTTCGGGGCGACCAGCAGCGGGTCCACGTGGCACTTCGATGCCACGTCGCGGGGCGGACGGGCTGGCGGGCACCAGGGGGCCTGGCATGGCAAGCCCGGGGCCTCTTGGATCCGGACCATCGATAGCAGGGTGCTTGACGACATGCTTGGTTGCGCTGTCCGGAGACTGCGGGAATGCCACAGCGTCGATCGCGGTATTCGCGTGCCCGTCAGCCCCCACCACCGCGCCTGTCGGTCCGTGTCGTCCTTCATCAGAAGGGTGCAAGACCTCATTACGAGCCGTGCCCCTCACGCCTTCGGCGCTCGGCCTTGACGCGTTGCTGCCTGCTGCCGCTCCCCCTGTCGGCGCCGAGCCCCCGTCGGGGAACTCATAGTCTTGGTATACAGGTACGAGACCAGCAGGCAACGTCGGAAACCGCGGCACCTCCAACCCCGCCACATCCGTATGCACCGTCCGGTAGTAGGAATCCAGCCGCTCCATCTGATTGATGGCCTCTTGCCGGTTGGATTCCGCGCCCTTCAAGCGCGCCTTTTCCTTGTCCGGGTCCGCGAAGCACGGTTCCGGTGCCGGGATCGCCTTCTTTGCGTCGCTCAGGCTCTGGCCCGCGAAGCCTATGTTGATGCCGACCTTCAATGTGTAGTCGGCGAGCTTGAGCGTCTGCTTTGCCAGCTCCGCACCCCAGTTGCGGAATGCCTCGCCGCCCTCGCCCTCCCACTTCACGCGCTCGACATGTGCCTGGAGTTCCCCGCCGAGGTCATAGATGTCGGTGAACGCCTTCAGCAACGCGTCCGCGGCGTCATTGATCTGCTGCGGCTGACCGCCCGCCACCATGGCGTAGAGCTCTTCGTGCGTGGCGTCGTCGAATTTCCCCTTGCCCATCCGTGTGCCGCCCCCCTTACGCGGTCTCGGACCCGAGATCGGTGGCACCGCTGCGCTCCGGCTTGGGCTCGTGTCCGCCCTTGGCCGGGGAGGGCTTTCCAGTCGTCGGGTCGTGGTAGTTCTTGCGGACGCGCTCTTCGATCGCCTTCAGCCGGGCGGCCTGTTCGGCGTCCATCCCGTCGTATCCGCGCTCGGCGACCACGGCGGCGATCCCCATCGCCTCGACCTGGTCGCCCAAGGTCTGGGACAGCGTCTTCAGCTGGTCGTGGACCTTGTCATAGAGCTTGGCGAGGTCGTCGGCGGAGCCGAATCCGGTGCCGTAAGCGCCCTTGGCGATCGTCTGATGGGCGATGGCTTTCTGCGAGGCGGGCGACTTCTCCAGTTCGGACACGATGGTGTCGATCCGGCCCTTGAACTTCGCCAGCGTCTCGGCTTCCTTCACCAGATTGCCGTTGCCGAACGGCCTCTGGTCCTGATCGCCCGAACCCTGTTGCTGCACCCTGCCCCTCCCCTGTGGCATCCAGCGCGACACTACGCCACTCCAGCCACTCCCTGCATGAGTTACATGGTGCCGCCCGGTATCCCCTCGCCGCCTGAGTACGCGTACTCAATCGGGGCCGACGGGCGGCGCCGGGCGCTCCCTCACGATCACGCCGGAACGCGGGGCACGCGGCACTCCACCGCCACGTCACAGCTTGCGCATCACTCCGCGCCAGGTCCATCCCGCGGCGAGGACCGCGTCCCGCAGCGGATTCTTCATGGCCCGCGAGTCGAAGCGGAAGGTCTCGACCTTGTGCCGACGGCCGTCAGACCCCCGCTCGTACGTCCACTCCCGCGAGAGCGAGGTCACCTGCCCACGGGAGTACGTCCGCGATGTGGTCGTCCCGGGCGCGTTCCCGACGCGCCTCACCTCCCACTGCTCATCGAGAGCCCTCACCTCGTGCTTGGACGGGACCAAGCGCATCCGTGTCTTGAGGGTTCGGTCCAGCCGGGTATGGGTGACGAGGGAGCTCGTGACAGGGTCCCGGATCTGCCACTCTGCCACCAGGTCAGCCTTCTCCGCAGGAAAGGCGTTGCGAACGGACCAGGGCACGTCCGGACCATTGAGCGCCAGCAACGCAACTCGGACATCAGCGGCGAGAAGCGGCGTAACACCGCTGTCCGGGTACTTGGTGCCGATGTACTTGTCCCATAGACGACCCATTGTCAGGCCCCCGCTGCGGTGATCGGACGTACTGTGCGCACGAAGTCCTGGAAGTCTCTCAGCACACTGTCGTGCTGGGGCGCGGTGGCAGTCAGGGTCAGCCGGATCACCGCACGCTCGTATGGAACCTCGGTGTCCATCAGGGACAGGTACACCTGGGACTGGATCAGATCCAGGGTTACGCCGCCCAGGACTGTCGAGAAGGCCAGCCGCTGTGTCAGGGCCGGTGCCTCGGCGGAACCGAGCTCGCGACGCTCAGCCACCACCACCGATTCGGTGGCCTCGCGCAGGCGTTCCGTCGACTCCACGGCGAGGTCGGCCAACGTCACTGTGTCCGACAGGATGTCTCCGTGGATGGTGATGTTGGCAGTGAATTCGGTATCTGCCTGGGGATGCACCGCGGCGAAGGCCACCCCCGAAGCCTCGCCCCCTTCCGGTCGAGCCGGACGCCAGCCCTCTGGCAGGCGGAATTCAATCGGAACCGGCAATGTCGAGGGCATCTGGCCCCCTCCTTTCACAGGGAGGTGCATCAGAACCAACTGCTGACAGTTTTCTTGACGGAGCTGGTGGCATGACCGATCGCGTCGGCCGCATCGCCGACGGACTTAGCTACCTTGTCCGGATCAACAGTGATCTCGAATCCCGTACCGAGGCCGACGATAGGGGAGGCGCCCATGTGGCCACCAATCGTCCACACACCAGTGTCCTTGTCCTTCTTGTAACCCCACCATGCCTCCGCGCCGGGGCCGACCCACCCCTCGCCGGACGCGCCGATGCTGATCCCGGCGAACTCCCTACCCGTCGCGAAGGCGGCCTTCCCTCCGGCGAACGCCTTGCCTCCGACCGTGAACTCCTCCCTGGTCGCCTTGGCGTTGACGCCGGCCTCGCCACCGGCGAACAAGGATTCCCTTCCATAGAAACTGACAGGCCCAGCTCCGACTCGCTCCTCGGCCAGGCCCCGTGCCGCCAAGGATGCCTCGGTGCTCCCGGAGATACCCTTTTCCGTAATGCCGACACTCGCGTTGGCCTTGGCTCCCGCATTGGCATCGACAACTCCGGAGAGCTTCACCGAACCATTGCTCGCCGAGCCCTTTTCGGTCAGGTGAAAGAGGTCGAAATACGCCTTGGCCGTGCCTTCTTTTCCGTAACCAGGGCCGGAGGTGGAAAAGCCCCCTCCCGGCCCCGTCGCCGTGATCGTGCCGCCGCCGGTCCACCCGTCAGTCGTCGTGCCGGACTTGGCTGCCTCCGGCGCCCCGGCCTTCGCCAAGTCGCTCTCGGCATGTGCGTTGAATCCGCCGACGCCGGTACTGTCCAGTGAGGCAGCGCTGGACGCGCGGGACAAGGCCCGTTGCACGCCCTGGTCCGCTTCGTCGACGGCTTTGACCGCCGCGGCGAGGCTGTCGGTCCATTCCCGGGCGCCTCGGGCGGCCTGGGCCTGCAAGGCCGGGTAATCCGGGTCGTGGCGGAGAGTGGCCTGGTCCTTCGCAGAGAGCTTGTCGAAGCCGATATAGGTGGCCTTGCCGGAGCTGTCGACCTTGTAGTCCTTGGTCTCGGCGTCGGTGACCAGGTCCTTCACGGCCTTCTGCAGGCGGGTCAGTTCGGCGTGTGCCTGCTTCAAGAGGCCGGCGACAGCAAGCGCCTCCGTTTTGGCCGCCGCGTATTCGACGGCCGTCGCTCTGGCTCTGATCTGATGCGCGCCGAATGCCTGACCCTGCCAGTTGCCGTTGGCCAGGGCCCCCTGCACCTGCTGTTCGTAAGCGGACTTCAGCTCGCCGAAACGCTCGCCCATCTTCCGCCACACCTCCGACACGGCCGAAAGCGGCGACAGATCGGCGGCCATCACGTCGTGGTAGCTCAGTGACACGGTTGTCTTCCCTCGGTCACATCTCGTCGATACGACTGCGGAAAGGTATCTGCGCGAGACCACCCGAGCTGAACTGCGTCCCGGTGGAGAGGTCCTGGCCCTGGAAGAGCGCGCCCGTGCCACGCAGCGCGGTCAGCTCACCGTGCAGCTTGCCCATGAGGCGGCCGGCTTGCCCCTGCCAGGTGGACATCGCCTCGGACAGGCCCTTCTGTGTGGCCCAGGCCGACAGCCCCTGCAACCCGGTATCCGGCTTCAGCAGACCCGGCAATGAGCCCGCGGGAGCGACCAGCGGGGGATGCGCCGCACCGCCGCCCTCCCCCATCCGGGCTGCGGCCTGGGTGTCCGGCAGCAGGTGCTCCTCCATGAACGCCGCGGCGCGCTTCTTGTCCCCCGCGGAGCTCGCCAATGCCCCGTCACCGGTCTGCCCACCAGCGCCGTTCACCTGGGCGAGTCGCAGCCGGTGTCCTGAAACATCCTCGGAACTCATGGGCAGCCGTGTCTCCCTGACTATCTAAACCCTTGCAGTGCTCTCCGCTACGAGGCGCAACTCTACGCAAGGATTAGGGCGTCAATACGAGCAAGCGCACTCATGTTCCCTAGGTATCGCTACCTAGCCGCTCAAGCCGCCCGGCGCCGCCGCAGATCCCGTAGCACCACCGCCACCCCCGCGATCGCCGCCACCAGCAGCGCCGTGCCGCCCAGGCCGTACGTGGCGAGGCGTTCCTGGCGTTGGGACGGGGATTCTCCTGTGGCCAGGGGGGCCGGAGTGGGGGGCTTGGCGTGGCGGGTGGTGGGTTGGGCGGCGGTGACGCTGTCCAGGGGGTGGGCGTCGTCGGTCAGGGCGCGGACCGGGTCGACCACGCCCCAGCCGACGTAGCGGTCATGGCCGTTCGTGGCGCGTTCCGCGGTCTGCTCGATCTGGGCGACGACCTGGTGCTGTTTCCAGTCGGGGTGTTTGGCGCGGATGAGGGCGGCGACGCCGGCCACATAAGGGGCGGAGAAACTCGTGCCGTTGTCGACGCACTGGCCACCGAGCGGGACGGTGGAGACCATTTCCACGCCGGGGGCCGCGACGCCCACGAATTCGCCGGGCTGGGAGAAAGCGGCGCGCTCGTTGTTGCGGTCGGAGGCGGCCACGGCGAGAACGCCTTTGTAGGCGGCGGGGTACGTTTCCTTGACGCTGCCGTCGAGGCCGTCGTTGCCCGCGGAGGCGACCACGACGACGTCCTTGGCGAGGGCGTCCTTCACCGCGAGTTCCAGATCGGAATCGGGTTTGAGCGCCTTCGCCGTGTCCTGGGAGATGTTGATGACCTGGGCCCCGGCGGCGACGGCCAGGTTGATGCCCTGAGCGAGGGTCCGGGAGTCGCCGGTGCCCTTTTCGTCGTTCTGCCGGATCGGGATGATGACGGACTCCGGCGCGAGGCCGACGAAGCCGCTCGTGGCGGACGGGCGGGCCGCGATGATGCCGGCGACCTTCGTGCCGTGGCCGACGAGGTCGAGCGTGGGGTCGAGCTGGACGGCCGGCTTCTCGGGTTCGGGTCTGGGTGTGGGCTTCTCCGAGGGCTTCGGGGTGGCCGGAGCCGACGCCGAGGCGGAGGGCTTGGGAGTCGGCGCCGCCTTGGGCTGCTCCGAGGGCTTGGGCGTGGTCTTCGGAGCGGGCTTGGGCTCCTTCTTCGCCTGGTCCTTCGAGGCTGCCTCGCGGCGGTCCTCGGTGGCCTCGCGCACCCCCACGCCGTCCGCGGCCGCCGCCTGCTTGCCGGTCAGCAGATCCGCTCCGCTCTTGGCGTCGACCGCGTCCTTGAGCTGGGGGTTGTGGGTGTCGACCCCGGTGTCGATGACAGCCACGCGCACCGGTTTGCCGTCGCTGTCCTTGCCCTTGGTGTCCTGCCAGAGCTGGTCGAGGAGGACGCGCTGGAGCGACCAGGGGGTGCCCTTGATGGGCTTCGCGGGGTAGGTGCACTCGCCGCTGCCGTCGAGGGTGACGGGGAGCGGGGCGGATACGGCCGACGCCCCTGTCAAGGGGGTCATGAGCGCGGCGGCCGCCAGCGCCGTGGTGATGCGTCGCATGCCGCTCCTCACGATCCCTGGGGCTGCAGGGCACTGTTGGCGTCCAAACGCGGCCCCGTGGGGAGGAATTGCGACCAATTGGCGGGTACGGCCATGGGATTCACGTTCTGATAGCCGAGCCGGGCACGGGCCGTTCCCGATTCGGGCGCGGCCGAGGGCGAGCTCTCAGGAGCGCTTCCGTCCGCGCCCGGGGACGGCGCGGAATTCTCACCGATCTTCGACTTTCCGGTGCCGCTGTCGCCATTGGACTGCACGGCATAGCGCAGCCCCGTGTCGGTGACGAGGAAGATGGAGCCGCTGGTGGTCTGGTGGCCGGTCACCTGGCGGTAGAGCAGCCCGGAGCCGGGGGTGACATAGGCGCTCGTCGCCCCGTCGGGAATGGTCGCCGGGTATTCCGTGCCCGCCCAGGTGGCGAGGTCGGGGGTGCCGCCGGCCGAGAGGCCGCCGAAGATGCTGCACACCGTCGTCTTGGCAGCGCCTCCCGCGGGCGCCTCCTGCGCGTTGGCCTGCTGGGGCACGCGCGAGGGCCAGTGGTACTTCCCGTAGAACTCCTCGTCGTCCGGGGTGAAGGTGGCGGCGCTGACGTGCTGGGGTGTGCCCGCCTGGCCGAGCGAGGTGAGCATCTTGCTGTTGAGGAGCAGCTTGGCGACGAATTCGGAGACGCGCTGGACCTTGCCCTGGAGCACGACGTAGTGCTGGGTGCCCGTGCCGGTGGGGGCTTCGAGGACCGTGCCGACGCGGTTGGCCGTTCCGGGCAGGGTGGTGACACCGGCGTTCTGGCCGATGTCGCCGCGGATCTCGGGGAAGACGATGGGGGCGCCGTCGTTGAACGTGCTCAGCCAGTCCTTGGTGACGCGCTGCGGACGGGCGCCGTCCTGGAAGAGGGAGCGCAACAGCAGGTTGTAGTCCGAGGTGTCCAGGGCCTTCCACTCCGGGCCGCCGAGCAGGTATTTGGTGCCCTGCGGATCGATGAGGTAGCGGGCGTCGTCGGGGCCCTGTACGTAGAGGGCCTGATTGCCCCGCAGGCGGTCCGGGCCGGTGAGTTTCCTGAGTTTCGGGTCGCGGTCGGCGAAAAGGAAGACGGCCTTCTGCGTGGTGTTCCCGTTCGTGCCGCCGGGCTGTTCGCAGACGGCCCACTGCTTCTTCCGGCCGGCTTCGGCGGCGCCGGGCATGCGGTCGGGGGCGTAGGGGATGCCGAGGGTCGGGCCGCGCGGGATGTGGCCGTTGTCGAGCTCGGATTCCTTCACCTTGATGACGGTGGATTTGTCGGGGGTGAGGAGCAGCTTGGCGGAGGCGAAGTTGAGGACGGGGTGCAGCTGTTTCTTGTTGTCCGTCTCCAGGACCACATAGCGCGTGGTCGACTCACTGCCGACGATGACGTGCGCGGCGGTGTCGTCCCAGCCCTTGGGCGCGACCGGCCGGAACAGGCCCCAGGCGCCGAATCCGGCGACGAGCAGCGCCCCGACGACAACGCCGGGCAGAACCGCGCGCAGCGGGCGCGGGGCCCCTTCCTCCGTACCGCTGGGGGAAGGTTGCAGGAAAGCTGCGACCGTTCGCTTCTTCGCGAAGGTGTACGCGTTGAGCTGATCCCGGCGTGATGCCATGTGTCGCCGCTTCTCCCCAGTGGTCGGCTTCGGTTGACGGGGTGCTGCCGGACCCTGCCGTCGGTCCGGTTGTCGTACCGGCCCCCTACTATGCCGGTAGGGGATCAGCGTGAGGCGAGGGGGTTTGTCAGGCATGGGTGCCGCAACGCGCGTACGGCCGCCGGAGGTCACCGCGCAGCCGGGCGCGGTCGTGCCACGGGCCGTGTCGCGGCCCGGCGGCGTGGGGCCGGTCCGGGTGCAGCAGCTGGTGCTGGTCGAGGTGGCGGCGGCGCTCGTGCTGGCCGCGTGGGCCGCGGGCCCGGTGTGGCTGGTGCCGGCGGGTGTGGTGGCCGCGGTGCTGGTGCTCCTCGCGCTCGTGCGCCGCGGGCAGCGGCCGATAGCGGACTGGCTGGCCACGGCGGTGTCGCTGCGGCGGCGCGCGGGCCGGGCGGCGTCCGCCCCGGTGGGTACGGACACAGGGCTGGCCCCGGTCCTGGAGTGCGAACCGGCGCTGCGGACCGGCTCCTTCACCGACCGTGAGCGGCGCGAGGTGGGCCTGGTCGGGGACGGCACATTCCTGACGGTGGTGATGCGCATCGACGCCGTCGACGCCCCGCTGCGTCCGCTACGGGCCGAGAAGGCGCTGCCGCTGGCGCTGCTGCGGGACGCGATGGACGTGGACGGGATCCGGCTGGAGTCCGTGCAGGTGGTGCAGAGCACGCTGCCCGCGCCCGCTCCGCACCTGTCGTCGGAGGCCCTGGCGGCCCGTAACTACGCGCCGCTCCAGGCGATGGCCGGGACCCCCGCCGTACGGCTGACGTGGGTGGCGCTCAAGCTCGACCCGGAGCTGTGCCGTGAGGCCGTCGAGGCGCGTGGTTCGGGTGTGGAGGGTGCGCGGCGCTGTCTGCTGCGGGCGGCGGACCAGCTCGCGAGCCGCTTGCAGGGGGCGGGTTTCCGCGCCCAGTTGCTGTCCGAGGAGGGGCTCACGGCGGCCGTCGCGACCGCGGCGAACGTCAATCCGACCGCCTCGGCGCAGGCGGGCCGCAGTGGCACGCCGGTGCGGCGGACCGCGGAGAGCTCCCGGGCCTGGCGGTGCGACGACCGCTGGCACAGCACGTACTGGGTCTCCCGCTGGCCGCAGTTGGGGCCGGAGGCCACTCCGCTGCCGCAGCTGGCCGCACTGCTCACCTCGCTGCCGGCGCTGTCGACGACACTGAGCCTGACCCTCGGGCGTGGCCGCACACCGGGCGGCCGGCACGCGCCGAGCGTGGCCGCGCACGTACGGGTCACCGGCCGCAGTTCGGACGAACTGGCCGATGCCCGGCGGGAGCTGGAGCGGGCCGCGCGCGGCGCGAAGGCATCTCTGGTGCGGCTGGATCACGAGCAGGTGCCCGGTGTCCTCGCCACGCTGCCCCTGGGAGGGACGCGCTCATGACCACAGCTCCCCCGCCGCCCGCGTCCGCGCGGCGGCGTCCCGGCTTCGGGCTGCTGGGTCCGCGCCGCGGGCGGCACGAGATCGCGCCGGAGCAGTTCGAGGCGCTGGCCCTGCCGGTCGGGGACGACGGCGTGGTGATCGGCACCGATCCCCAGGGCTCGCCCGCCGTTCTCGGGATCGGCCGCCCCGCCCCCTTCGACGCCGTCCTGGTCGGCGGTGCGTGGACGGCACAGGTGATCGCGTTGCGCACGGTCGGCACGGGGGCCCGCGTCGCCGTGGAGACCGGCCGCCGCCAGCTGTGGACGTCGCTCGCGCAGGCCGCCAACAGCGGTCAGCCGTGCGTGACTCTGCACGATGTCGGGAGGGTGCCGCCGCAAGGGGCGTCGGTGCACAGCCCGGTGCTCGTCGTCCGTGACTGCGGTGCGCGGCCGCCGCGCGGCCGGGTCGTCGCGGCGCCCTGGCAGCCGGTGCTCACCCTGCTGCCGTTCGTGGGCCCGGAGGCGCCGCGCCTGATGGCGAGCGCGGATCTGGTGGGTGTCCAGCAGGTCTCCCCGGAGGAGGCGGCACAGCTCGGCCGGCTCCTGGGGTTGCCGCCGGAGGACGTCGCGGCGCTGCCGACGCTCCAGGACGGGGTGACGCTGTGGTGCGCGGGCCGTCGGTCGCGGATGTATGTCGACACCCGGGCGACGGGACCGGAGGCCGGGCTGCTGGGTGCGGCCCGGCGGATGGACTGAGCCGGGGGTGGGCCGGGTGCTTGCCCCGCCCCACCCCGGGGGGTCACTTGCGGAAGGCCAGCAGCATTCTGTTGCCGTCCCCCGAATTGCCGCCCGACAGCCGCGTCGTGGCGATGTAGAAGCGGTCGTTGTCGTAGAGGTAGCGCGCGCTGAAGAAGTTGTTCTCGGCGGACGTCATGGACGCCGGGATCTGGAGCAGCACCTTGGGGTCGCCGTCGGAGCCGACGCTGACGACGGCGCCCGCCTTGTCGTACGACGCCTTCTGATACGCGATGACCTTGTCGCCGTCCGCCCTCAGGGGCATCAGCTCGCGCTTGCTGGTGTTCTTGGCGGCCCACTTGCGCTTGCCGCTGTCGAGGTCGAAGGCGTGGATCTCGTTGCCCGAGGAGTAGTTGCCCTCGGTCGGCAGATACAGGGTGTTGTCCGTGACGGCCACGCCCTGGCAGCCGCCGAGGTCGTGGTTCACGATCGAGAGCCCGCAGGTCGGCGCGTACGACTGGCCGGCGAAGTCGATGACCGAGCGCTCCTTGCCGTCCTTGAGCGCGATGACGCCGCCGGACTTCTTGTCGTCCGACAGGAGGGAGACGACGGCCGGTTCGCTTGAGTAGATCTTCTTGGTCTGGAGGCCCTTGCGGCCGTCCCAGGTCCAGGTGGCCTTGCCGGTGGCCGGGTCGACCTTCTCGATGTGCGAGGTGTTGTCGCTCACGCAGCTCCAGGAGCGCAGCAGCGCCTTGCCGCCCGCGTAGCCGTCGATGCCGCAGCCCGACTGGATGTCGGGGGTGGCGATGGTCTCGCCGTCACTGACCCGGATCATGCCGGAGCCGCCGAACCAGGCGGCGCCCACGGCGTTGCCGCTGATGGCCATGTCGAGGCCGATGAAACTCTCGGCGAAGCCGCCCGACTTGGGGATGGGCTTGTCCCATACCTTCTTGCCCGCCTTCAGGTCGAGCATGGCGTAGTTGCCGCACTCGTCCTTCTTGTCGCCCTCGTACGCCACGACGACCTTGCCGTCGTCCGTGGTGTCCTTGGGCGCCGCGCACACCCGCTTGGGCAGCGGGACGGACCACTTCTCCTTGCCGTCGTCGGTGGAATAGGCGACGACCTTGTCCTGCACGGTCTTGACCACGTGGTCGCCGATCACCCAGATGCCCGGGACATCGGCGCCCGCCCGGTCGACGTCGGGGCCCTTCTGATCGATGAGGACCTTCGCCTCGCCGGCCTGGCGGGCGTCGTTCGGGTCGCTCTCGCCCCCGTCGCGCGGGCCCGCGGTGCCCTCGTCGCCACCGCCCTCGCCGCGCTTGGCCGGGGCAGTGCCGCCGTGGGCGCTGGGCTTGTCCGAGCCCTTGTCGTCACCGGTCAGCGCCCACACACCACCGGCCGCCGCGACCAGGACCGCGAACGCCGCGCCGATGACAAGGGCCGTCCGCTTCTTGTCCGGGCCGCCGGAGGGCTGGGGGCCCGGGGCACCGAAGGGCCGGCCCGGGGGCGGCGGGAAGGCACCGTACGGGTTCGGCTGTTGCGCGCCGGGCTGTCGCGTGTACGGGTTCGGCGGATACGGCACGCCACCGGCCGGACCCTGCCGGCCCGGCGCCGGAGGGGCGCCCCAGGCGGGCGGGGCCGCGGGCGTGGGGGGCGCGGCGGGGGCCTGGGCCGGGGGCGCGGGCGGCTGTGCCGGGGGTGCCGCGGGCTTCGTCAGCGGAACCGAAGGACCGGCCGGATTCGAAGGACCGGCCGCAGCCGGGGGGCCGGCGGGAGCCGGGGGTTCAGCGGGAGCCGGGGGTCCGGCCGGAGCGGTGGGGGGCTGGTGGGGCGCCTGCGGAGCGTTCGCGGCCGGATCCTGCGGTGCCCCGAAGCCGCCCTCGGAGGGCTGGTTCGGCGGCATCGGTGGGGGTGGGGGCGGCTGGACCATCAGCGCATACCTCTTGCTGTGCGGGCCCGGCGTCCGTTCTGCCTCCCCCCGCGATCCGATGGAACGTCAGCATTCCAACGAAAAGGAGCGAATCGGGCGCGGATCCCGCGCCGTTACGGCTTTCGAGCGGGAAATCTTTCTATCACCCGGTCGCGGCGCCACCCGGGGCCGGTTGCCACGGGGCTGTTGAGGAGGTGGGGGCGGCCCTGCCGTCGCGGCGCGTATGACGATTAGTCTTGACGGGTGTACGTACGGGAGAACCGCGGACCGGACTCCTCCCGTCGGAACAGGGGGAACCCCGGGCGGTCGGACGACGGGAACGGTCGGGCCCGACAGGCAGCACATGGGCGTCAGACCACATCAGCAGGAGGCAATGTGAGCAGCGATCGGGACGAGCTCCGCGCGGGCGGGACCACAGCCGGCGAGGACCGGTCCGACGCGGGCCACGAGAACGAACCCGACCACACGGGTGAGTTCACGATCGACTACACACCACCGGCTTGGTACACGCAGAACGCGGTGTCGCAGGCCACTGGTGCGGCCGGCTCCGCCGGTGGCCCGGCCGTCGGCGAGGGTGACGCGAGCCGGACGGCCCCGCCCCCGCCTTCGGGTGAACCGCTGGCTCCGCCGGTTCCGCCGTCGGCTCCGCCTGGTCTGCCGCCCGTGTGGACGCCGCAGCCGGCTGCGGCCGCGACCCCGGCCGAGGAGCCCGCCGGTGCGCCGGTGGCGGACAGCCTGCCCCTCGGTGCCGGTGCGGCGGCCGGGCTCCCGCCCGCCGCCTCGCAGGGCGAATCCTCCGCGGACGAGCTGCCGTTCGGGGCGGAGGCGACCGGGCCGCCGGTGACGGAGAGCACGCCACCTTCGTCGGCCGAGGCGCCGGACGCGGCCGACGCGCACACCGACGGCGAAGCACCCGCGGCCGACGCGCTCGCGGAGCACGGTGCGGACCGTTCCCCGGCCGCCGCGGCGGCTGCCACCGCGTCGGATGTATCTGAAGTGTCCGACGACAACGGCGTGGTGGACACCGCTGACGCCGACCCTCTTCCGTTCGGAGCGGACGCCTCCGAGGCCGATGGCGACGTGCGTGACGAAGGGACGACGCGGTTCTCCCCCGGCGTCCCGCAGGGCGAAGCGGACAGTGACGCTCGCGAGGGTGACGTGCGCGGCGAGGGGACGATGCGGTTCTCCGCCGTCGCCCCGCGGGACGCCGCCCCGGACCGGGCCGAGGAGCCGCAGCCTCCCACCGACGCGCCCCGCGCCGAGGGCACCATGCGCTTCTCCGCGGCCGCGCTGCGCGACGAGGCCGCCGGACGCGCGGAAGGGCCGGGTGTCCGCAGCGAGGGAACCATGCGGTTCTCCGCCGTGACGCCGCCGGAAGGCATCGCGGAGCAGACCGCCGAGGCACCGGCTCCCGAGGCACCGGCCCCCGAGCCGTGGGCACCGCCGTCCGTGCCTCAGGGCGCGCTGCCGCCGCTGCCCCCGGACTTCCAGCCCGCCGTCCCGGCCCCCGACGCTCCCCCGGCACCCGCACCGGCACCGGCGCCCGCACCGTCCCTGCCGGCGCGTCCCGACGTCGCCCCCGCGGCGCCCACTCCCCCGCCCGCGCCTGCCGCCGCGCCGCAAGGCGGCTACGGCTATCCCGGCCAGCCGGCACCTCGGACACCCCAGATGCCCCAGGCACCCCAGTCCCCGTACGCGCAGCCGCCGGGCGCGCCGCAGGGCGGTTACGGCTACCCCCGTCCCGACGCGGCCCCGGCACCCTCGCCGTACGCCCCGATGCCCGCTCCGCACCCGGGAGTTGCCCACCCGGATCCGTACGCGCAGGGCGCCCCCGTCCCGTACACCCCGCAGGCCGCGCCCTCCCCGTACGCCCCGCCGACCTCCCCTGTGACGCCGCCTCAGGCACCCGTCGCTCCGGAGGGTTCCGGCGAGGTGCCCGCGCCGAAGCCGCAGAGCGTGCCGGGCGAGCAGGTACCGCAGGCTCAGCCCGGCGTGCGGCCCGGTGAGCAGGCACCTCAAGCGCCGCAGACGCCTCAGGCGCAGCCGGGCGTGCAGCCCGGCGGTTACGCGCTGCCGCCCGCTGTCGCGCCGGACAACGGTGCCCTCCCGCCGCTCGCCGAGCAGCAGCAACAGCCGCAACCTCAGCCCCAGCAGCCGCAGCCCGGCGTCCCCGTGGACCCACGGTCCGGCGGTTGGCCGACCGTGACGCCCGAGCAGCGGCAGCGGTCCGTGCACGGGGCCCCGCTGGGGTTCACGGCGTCCATGGAGCTGTCGTCGGAGCGGCTGCTGCGCAACAAGCCGAAGCCGAAGAAGCAGCCCAGCACCAGCCGGTTCAAGTTCGGCGGCAAGAAGGAGGAGGCCGAGCGGCAGCGCAAGCTGGAGCTGATCCGCACTCCCGTGCTGTCCTGCTACCGGATCGCCGTCATCAGCCTCAAGGGCGGCGTCGGCAAGACGACGACCACCACCGCGCTCGGGGCGACGCTGGCGAGCGAGCGGCAGGACAAGATCCTGGCGATCGACGCCAACCCGGACGCCGGTACGCTCGGCCGCCGCGTGCGCCGGGAGACGGGGGCGACGATCCGCGACCTCGTCCAGGCGATCCCGAGCCTGAACAGCTATATGGACATCCGGCGTTACACCTCGCAGGCCCCGTCCGGCCTGGAGATCATCGCCAATGACGTGGACCCGGCGGTCTCGACGACCTTCAACGACGAGGACTACCGGCGGGCGATAGACCTGCTGGGCAAGCAGTATCCGGTCATCCTCACCGACTCGGGCACCGGCCTGCTCTACAGCGCGATGCGCGGCGTCCTCGACCTCGCGGACCAGCTGATCATCGTCTCCACGCCGTCCGTCGACGGTGCCAGCAGCGCCAGCACCACGCTGGACTGGCTGCACGCGCACGGTTACGCCGATCTCGTCTCGCGCAGCGTCACGGTGATCTCGGGGGTCCGCGAGACCGGCAAGATGATCAAGGTGGAGGACATCGTCTCCCACTTCGAGACGCGGTGCCGCGGTGTCGTGGTCGTGCCCTTCGACGAGCACCTGGCGGCGGGTGCCGAGGTCGACCTGGACATGATGCGGCCGAAGACGCGCGAGGCGTACTTCCACCTGTCCGCGCTGGTCGCGGAGGACTTCACCCGGGCCCAGCAGCAGCACGGGCTGTGGACCGGGGAGAACCCGCCCGCGCACCAGGCGCCGCCGGTGCCGGGCGCGTACGTCCCCGGTCCGTACCAGCAGCCGTACGACCCGTACGCGGGCGGACAGCCGCAGGCCCAGCCGTATCCGCAGCAGCCGTATCCGTACAGCCAGCCGCAGCCGGGCGGCGCCTACCCGCCCGCGGGCGGTCAGCCGCAGCCCGGTGGCGGCTACGGCTACCCCCAGCAGTATCCGCCGCAGCAGACCTGAGCGGATGGCGAAGGGCCCCGGGCGTTCGTCGCCCGGGGCCCTTCCGTCGTTCCGTCAGCCGGTCACGCCGTGACGTGCGCGGCGGCGTGCGCCGCCACCAGGTCACGCGCCCGCTTCACATCGCCGGCCATGCACTGCAGCAGCGCCTCGATGGAGTCGAACTTCTCCATGCCGCGCAGATAGGCGAGGAAGTCCACAGCCACGTGCAGGCCGTAGAGGTCCAGGTCGGTGCGGTCGATGGCGTACGCCTCCACCGTCCGCTCGGTCGCGTCGAACTGCACGTTCGTGCCGACCGAGATGGCCGCGGGCATCGCCTCGCCGTCGACGGTCAGCCAGCCCGCGTAGACGCCGTCCGCCGGGATCGCGGTGTGCGGGAGGGTCTCGACGTTGGCCGTGGGGTACCCCAGTTCGCGGCCGCGCTGCGCGCCGTGGACGACGACGCCCTCGACGCGGTGTGGGCGGCCGAGGATCTCCATCGCGCCCGCGACGTCGCCCTCGGCGACCAGGCGCCGGGTCAGGGTGGAGGAGAACGGCAGTCCGTCGCCCGCCTCACCGGTCACATAGAGATCCATGACCTCGACGTCGTAGTCGTAGGTGACGCCGAGTTCCTTGAGGAGGTCGACATCGCCCGACGCCCGGTGGCCGAAGCGGAAGTTGGGGCCCTCGACGACCAGCTTCGCGTGCAGCTTGTCGACCAGCACCTTGACCACGAAATCCGCGGGCGAGAGCTTGGAGAACTCCGCCGTGAACGGCAGGATCAGCACCGCGTCCACGCCCAGCTCCGCCATCAGCTCCGCGCGCCGGTGGTGCGGGGCCAGCAGCGGCGGGTGGCTGCCCGGCCGCACGACCTCGCTGGGGTGCGGGTCGAAGGTCACCACGACGGCGGGGACGCCGAGCGACCGCGCCCGCTCCACCGCGCGCCCGATGAGCAACTGGTGCCCCCGGTGCACCCCGTCGTACGAGCCGATGGTGACGACGCTGCGCCCCCAGTCCTGGGGGATGTCCTCCAAGCCACGCCAGCGCTGCACTGTGCCCGCTCCTCGCCCGAACCCGAACTGTTGTCTGTCGATATACGCAGGACTAAGAGTGCCATGCTGGCTCGCGGCGGTCCGCATCGGCCGGTCCACCGGCGCTCGCCCCGTCCGTCCCGGCCCCGGCGGTCAGCCTGATCCGCGCCCGCGGCCCCACCACCACGGCCCACTGCGCGGGCGCGGACTTCAGCCAGCGGCGCACCTGTTCGCCGAAGACCGGGACCTCGCGGGCCAGCTGCGTCAGCCGCCGGTCGAAGCAGGCCGCCCCCTCCGCGGTGCGCGCCATCAGCAGGCCGGTGCGGTGCACGAGGTCGCGCGTGCGCGCCTCGGTGCGCTCGCCGGCCCCCGCGGCGACGGCCCGCAGCAGGGCGTCGAGGACGGTGACGTCGCGCTCGTACGGCCCGTACTGCTCGCGCTCCAGCAGCACCTCCAGCAGCTCCTGGCGCAGGGGCCGGGACAGCGCGGTGCCGGGGGCCGCCAGGACGGGGGCGAGGGCCCGGCGCACC
Source organism: Streptomyces sp. NPDC020379 (assembly GCF_044387105.1). NCBI lineage: Bacteria > Bacillati > Actinomycetota > Actinomycetes > Kitasatosporales > Streptomycetaceae > Streptomyces > Streptomyces sp. NPDC020379. The sequence continues at coordinate 243,896 of NZ_JBIRVR010000009.1, read as the reverse complement.
TGCGCGGGGCGGCTGCTCAGCAGGTGCACGACCAGCGGGAAGAGCACGGACCGGGCGGCGGGGCCCTCCTCCAGCCGCCGGTCGACGAAGGCCGCGGCGTGGACGGCGCCCTCGGGGCGGTGCTCGATGTGCTCCTGGACGAGCGCGGCGGCCCGGCGGGCCAGGGCGGGGGCGGTGACCCCGGCGAGGGCGCGCAGCACCAGGGCCGGGCCGTCGCCCGGCTCGTACAGCCGCGCCCGGAAGATCGCGAAGACGGGCTCGGGGTGGGTGGTCAGGGCGGCCGCCAGGGCCTCGGCGGGCAGGTGCGGATCACCGGCGGCGAAGCGGACGATGGCCTGCGGGAGATATTTCGCGCGGGTCTCGGTGTCCCGGACGAGGAGGGCGAGCGCGGTGCCGTGCAGGGCGCCCTCGGCGGGGCGGGCGAGGAGGGCGAGCGCGGAGTAGCGCAGCAGCTCACGGTCGGCGTCGATGGTGACGTGGGGCGCGGTCCGCAGGGCGTATGCGGCGGCGGCCACGTGCCGCTCCAGGCGGTCGTCGTGGGCCCAGCGGTCGACGGCCCGGCAGAGCGCGGACGGCTCGTCCTCGGCGAGGGCGTTGAGGAGCTCGTCGGCGCGCGGGTGCCCGGCCTCCACCAGGGCCTCGGCGAGGTCGTCGACGGCGCGGTGGCGGTGGGTGTGGAGCAGCACCTGGGCGGCGGTGGAGACGGTGAGGCGGGCGCTGTCGGGGTAGGGCGCGGCCTGGAGGGGGCGCTCGTCGGTGAACCAGCGGCAGATGAGGGTCTGTGCCGCGCAGGGGTCCTCGGCGAGGACGGTGGCGACGGCGGGCAGGAAGCGGTCGCTCTGGGGCGCGTGGGCGCCCTGGTGCGGGGCGAGCTGCGAGTGGACGTGCGGGGCGGCCCCGGGCGGCGGGCCGTCGGCGGGGAGCAGCAGGCGCAGCAGGTCGAGGCGGTCGGCGAGGCCGAGCGGCAGCCGGAGCCAGAACCAGGGGCCGAACTCGGCGAGCCCGCCCAGCGCCCGGCTCGCGTCGCTGTCGAAGCCGCCGAGGTCGACGGCGCGGGCGGTGATCCGCTCGGCGAGCAGCCGCAGCGCGCCGAGATAGGGGGCGGCGTCGGGGACGCGGAGCAGCGTCTCGCCGAGCAGGTGCGCGGCCCACCAGGCGGGGTCGGGAAGGGCGGGGGCCGGTGCGTCGGTGACGGCGGCGGTCTGCCCGAGGGCGGAGCGCCCGGCCGGGGAGAGCGCCTCCACGGCGTGGACCAGGGCGCAGAGGCGCTCGGCCAGGGCGGCGGGGCCGGAGCGCCGGGCGAGCAGGAGCAGCGACTGGAGCACGGGGCCGATGCGGTGCCGGGGCACGGGCAGGGGTTTCGGTTTCTCCTGCTCGGCCGCACCGCGCTTGGTGCGGCGGCGGCCCGCGCCGGTGCGGGGCGGCCGTTTGGAACCGGGGGGCGGCGGGACGTGGCCCTCGGGGGCGGCCCCGGTGCCCGGCCGGGACGGAAGCCTCTCCTCCGCCTCCAGGCCCGCGCTCTCGTGCTCGTACCACCGGTGGACCAGCGCGTGCAGGGCCGCGTCGAGGTCGAGGTGCGCGCCCTGGAGCCAGTCGGCGAACTCCTCGTGCGCGAAGCGGTAGCCGCTGCCGGCGGGGACGAGAAGGCCCTCGGTGAGCACGGCGGAGGCCCAGCCGTTGCGCCAGGGGAAGAGCTCCTCGAACGCCTCGCGCTCCAGCTCCCCCTGGCCGGGCCCGAGGCAGCGCCGGGCCGCCTCGTGCACCTGCCCGGCGACCCGGGCGGCGAGCCGGCGCACCGTCGTGCCGCGCAGCGGTGGCCTGCGGTCGGCGGAGAGCCGTACGGCGATGCGCAGGCAGGTCAGGTCGAGGAAGGCGGAGAAGATGTCCCAGCGGTCGGGCGGCCGGGCGCCCTCGTCCTCCCCGGACGCGGCCGCGTCCGGGAGCGCGGCACGGACCTCCGCGAGCAGCCGGAGGGCCAGCGGGTGGGCGGCGTCCGCCTGCTGGATGGCCTCCTCGGGGACGCCGTAGACGGCCCTGGCCTCGGCGGCCTGCCGGGGGGTGAGGTCGGTGAGGCGGACGCAGGGCGGCAGGCCCCGGGGGGCGGGGGCGTCGTCCGGCACGTAGAGGGCCGACGGCGGGAAGAGGGCGCCCGCCGTCTCCCAGTGCTCGGGGCGGCAGGCGACGATGATCCGCGCCGACACCTCCCCCAGCCACTCCGCGGTGGCGGCCGTCCAGGCGGGCAGCCCGTGGGCGAGGACCGGGGGGAGCTCCTCGGGCCCGTCGAGGACGATCAGCAGCGGGCGCCCCACGCGGTGCGCGAGCGCGGCGACGGCCTCCGGGGTGGCCTCGGCCGGATCCCCCACCGTGCCGGCCGTGCCCGCCGAGGCGGTGACGATCCGCGCGGCGGCCTCCAGGGCACGCGCGACGGCGTCCCGTACGCTCTCGTCGCCGTCGCGCAGGTCGGCGCCGCGGATCCAGATCGTGGGCGCGGGTTCCGAGCCGAGGGCCCGCCGGGAGGCGAGCGCGCCGAGCTCGGTCGTACGGCCGGTGCCCGGCCCGCCGACGAGCCCCAGGACCAGGGGCCCGAGCGGCGGGCGGGTCTCCGGTTCCGCTTCCGGCCCGGAAGCGGCGTCCGCTTCGGTGCCGGCTTCCGGGTCACCGGGCGGGGGCGCGGGCTCGGCCGCGTCGGTTCCGCACGGGAGGCCGCCTTCCGGGGCGTCCGCGCCGCCCGCGGGATCCGGCCCGCCGTCCGCGTCGGTGAACGGCGCGCGCGGGACCGCCAGGAAGCGCTCGAACTCCCTGGCGATCTCCGGCCGGGGAACGGGGTCGCGCCAGGCGCGCGCGGTGGTGACCTGCCCGAGGGAGGTGGCCGTGAGCTGGAGGGCGCCGGCGAGATTGAGGTCGGGGCCGTAGGCCGGGACGGTGGCGGCGTTGCGCTCCAGGAGGGCCGCCAGCGGGCCGTCCGGGGTGGCACCGGCGGCGGCCCGGAGCGGGATCGCGAATCCGCCCGACCGGCGCTCGGCGTGCAGCGCGGTACCGAGGACGGCGGCCACCGTTCCCGTACGGGCGTCGATGACGGGTCCGCCGGTGGCCTCCTCGCCGAGGCGCAGGCCGTCGCGCTCGCCGAGGGACAGCTCGACGGCGGCGTCCAGCAGGTGGAAGCGGTCGGTGGCGGTGTACGTCACCAGCGCCTCGCCGACGATCCGCGCGGTCTGCCAGCGGCCCGCGCGCAGCCGCACCTCCGTGCCGTCCTCGATCCACTCGGCCGCGGCGATGGGCAGCGGCCGCACGCCGAGCCCCTCGGTCCGTACGAGCGCGAGGTCGCAGCCGGGCAGCTGGGTCACGGCGTCCGCGCCGACCAGGCAGGTGCGGTCGCCCGGCGCGAGCAGGACGAGGCGCGCGAGCCCGTCGACCGCCTCATGGCTGGTGATCATCGTGCCGCGGTCGTCCGCGAGGAACCCCGTGCCGCGCGGTCGCCCGGCGAGGTCTCTGATGCGCACCAGGTACTCGTCCGCATCGGTCCGCCGACCGTTCATCCGTCGAACCTCCCCGCCGTGCACTTACGTCGACGGTAGGCAGCGGATGATCGGCAGGACAGATCGCACCCGGAACGCGCCCCCTTCCACCCCCTCGGTTCACTCCGAGCGCCTGCCCAATGGGGTGAATCCTCGGCATGCGGCGGATGGGGAGCGAGGAGAAGGGCATCGTTGGGACGGGGCGCGTGCTTGCGCGCCCCGTCCCACGATCGTGCCGGAGCCCGGGCCCCGGCGCCGTGGTGAGGCCGTCCGGCCTCAGCCGAAGACGGCCAGGCTCTTGGCCTTGCCGCCCTGGCTCTCGACCAGGACGAGGAAGCGGCCGTCCGGCCCGAAGACCGCGACCGCGCCGGTGCGCTCGAAGAGCGGCATCTTGATCCGCACGCCGTTGCCGAGCAGGCGCGCCTGCTCCTCATTGACGTCCCAGCGCTGGAAGGCCGCGGCGGCCGCCTCGGCGACCGGCATGACGTCCAGCTTCTCCTGGATCTGCTCCAGCGTCCGGGCCTCGCCCAGGCCGTACGGGCCGACCCTGGTGCGCCGCAGCGCGGTCAGGTGGCCGCCGACGCCCGTGTCCGCGCCCAGGTCGCGGGCGAGGGCCCGGACATAGGTGCCGGAGGAGCACACGACGGAGACCAGCAGGTCCTGCACCGGGGTGCCGTCCTCCGCCTCGGCCGGGTGCACGGCGTGCACCGCGAAGGAGGAGACCGTCACCGGGCGGGCGGGGATCTCGAAGTCCTCGCCCTCGCGGGCCCGGGCGTAGGACCGCTTGCCGTCTATCTTGATCGCGCTGACCTTCGACGGGACCTGCATGATGGCGCCCGTCAGCTTGGCCACGCCCGCGTCGATCGCCTCGCGGGTGACCCCGGAGGCGTCGGTGGACGAGGTGATCTCGCCCTCCGCGTCGTCCGTCACGGTGTTCTGCCCGAGGCGGATCGTCGCGACGTACTCCTTCTCGGTCAGCGCGAGGTGGCCGAGCAGCTTGGTCGCCCGCTCGATGCCGAGGACGAGCACGCCCGTCGCCATCGGGTCGAGCGTCCCCGCGTGGCCGACGCGCCGCGTCCGCGCGATGCCGCGCATCTTGGCGACCACGTCGTGCGAGGTGAAGCCGGCCGGTTTGTCGACAATGATCAGACCGTCCGGCGGAGCCGGTGCCTTCTGCTTCATTCGGACGCCGCGTCCTCGTCCTCGTCCTCACCGGGCTTGCGGTACGGGTCCGCGTCGCCGGCGTACGTCTTGCCGGAGGAGACCTCACGGACCTCCGCGTCCTTGGCCTTGGCCTTGGCGAGCAGGTCGTCGATCGTCCGGGCGTTGTCGGGCAGGGCGTCCGCCACGAAGGTCAGGGTCGGGGTGAAGCGCACCCCGGTCTCCCGGCCCACGGTGGAGCGCAGGATGCCCTTGGCGCTCTCCAGGGCGGCCGCGGAGGCGGCGCGCTCCTCGTCGTCGCCGTAGACCGTGTAGAAAACGGTCGCCTCGCGGAGGTCGCCGGTGACCCGGGTGTCCGTGATGGTCACATAGCCGAGCCGCGGGTCCTTGATCCGGCGCTGGAGCGTCTCCGCGACAATCTCCCGGATACGGTCGGCCAGCTTGCGCGCCCGCGCGTTGTCGGTCATGCGCCTACTTCTTTCTTCTTCGGTTCAGTCATCAGTCGTCGTCGCCGTGGATCCGCCGTCTGACCGACAGCAGTTCCACCTCCGGCCGCCCGGCGACAAGCCGCTCGCAGCGGTCCAGTACATCCGTGAGGTGCCCCGGGTCCCCGGAGACCACCGCGAGCCCTATCCGGGCCCTGCGGTGGAGGTCCTGGTCACCGACCTCCGCCGCACTGACCGCGAACTTGCGGGTCAGCTCGGCGACGATCGGGCGGACGACGGAGCGCTTCTCCTTCAGCGACCGGACGTCGCCGAGGAGCAGGTCGAAGGACAGTGTCCCTACATACATGCGTGACGGGTGAGGCCCACCCGGGAGGCGTGAGGCATGAGCTGTTGTGTACGAGCTCCTAGAACCGTACATGCAACGGCCGGGGCCGATCGACGGGAATTTCTCCCGCCGACCGGCCCCGTCCCGCGCGCCGCGCGGCCACCATCCCTGGTGGACGCGCGACCCGCGGCAGTCGCTACGCGGATCAGCCGCGCGGCTTCTCGCGCATCTCGTACGTCGCGATGACGTCGTCGATCTTGATGTCGTTGAAGTTTCCGAGGTTGATACCGCCCTCGAAGCCCTCGCGGATCTCGGTGACGTCGTCCTTGAAACGACGCAGACCGACGATGTTGAGCTCCTCCGCGATGACCTTGCCGTCGCGGATGAGTCGCGCCTTGGTGTTGCGCTTGACCTCGCCGGAGCGGATGAGAACACCCGCGATGTTGCCCAGCTTGGACGAGCGGAAGATCTCGCGGATCTCCGCCGTACCCAGCTCGACCTCTTCGTACTCCGGCTTCAGCATGCCCTTCAGGGCCGCCTCGATCTCCTCGATCGCCTGGTAGATGACCGAGTAGTAACGGACGTCGACGCCCTCGCGCTCGGCCATCTGCGTGGCACGGCCCTCGGCGCGGACGTTGAAGCCGATGACGATGGCGTCGGAGCCGGTCGCCAGGTTGATGTCGGACTCGGTGACCGCACCGACACCGCGGTGCAGGATCCGGATCTCGACCTCTTCGCCGACGTCGAGCTGGAGCAGCGAGGACTCGAGAGCCTCCACCGAACCGGACGCGTCGCCCTTGATGATGATGTTGAGGTCCTGCACCAGACCGGCCTTGAGCACCTTGTCGAGGTCCTCGAGGGACACCCGGCGGGTGCGCTTGGCGAAGGCGGCGTTGCGCTCACGCGCGGCGCGCTTCTCGGCGATCTGGCGAGCCGTGCGGTCCTCGTCGACGACGAGGAAGTTGTCGCCGGCGCCCGGGACATTGGTCAGACCGAGGACGAGGACGGGGGTCGACGGACCCGCTTCCTCGACGTTCTGGCCCTTGTCGTCGAGCATCGCGCGGACACGGCCGTAGGCGTCACCGGCGACCATCGTGTCACCGACGCGGAGGGTACCGCGCTGGACGAGCACGGTGGCCACGGCGCCGCGGCCACGGTCGAGGTGGGCCTCGATGGCGATACCCTGCGCGTCCTGCTCCGCGTTGGCGCGCAGGTCGAGCGAGGCGTCCGCGGTGAGGACCACGGCCTCCAGCAGGCTGTCGATGTTCAGGCCCTGCTTGGCGGAGATGTCGACGAACATGGTGTCGCCGCCGTACTCCTCGGCCACCAGACCGAACTCGGTGAGCTGACCGCGCACCTTGGTCGGGTCGGCACCCTCGACGTCGATCTTGTTGACCGCGACCACGATCGGCACGTCGGCCGCCTTGGCGTGGTTCAGCGCCTCGATCGTCTGCGGCATCACACCGTCGTTCGCCGCCACCACGAGGATCGCGATGTCGGTGGACTTCGCACCACGGGCACGCATGGCGGTGAACGCCTCGTGACCCGGGGTGTCGATGAAGGTGATCGCGCGCTCTTCGCCGTTGACCTCGGTGGCGACCTGGTACGCACCGATGTGCTGCGTGATACCGCCGGCCTCGCCCGCGACGACATTCGTCTTGCGGATGGCGTCCAGCAGTCGGGTCTTACCGTGGTCGACGTGACCCATGACGGTCACGACCGGCGGACGGGAGACGAGCATCTCCTCGCCGCCCTCGTCCTCACCGAACTCGATGGAGAACGACTCGAGCAGTTCGCGGTCCTCCTCCTCGGGGCTGACGATCTGAACGGTGTAGTTCATCTCGTCGCCGAGGAGCGTCAGCGTCTCGTCGGAGACCGACTGGGTGGCCGTGACCATCTCGCCGAGGTTCATCATCACGGCGACGAGCGACGCCGGGTTGGCGCCGATCTTCTCCGCGAAGTCGGTGAGGGAGGCACCGCGGGACAGGCGAATGGTCTCGCCGCCACCGCGCGGCAGCATCACGCCGCCGACGGACGGGGCCTGCATGGCCTCGTACTCCTGGCGCCTCTGCCGCTTCGACTTGCGGCCACGGCGCGCCGGACCGCCGGGACGGCCGAAGGCACCCTGCGTGCCGCCACGGGCACCCGGGCCGCCGGGACGGCCGCCGAAGCCGGGACGGCCGCCGAAGCCGCCGCCACCGCCACCGGGGCCACCGCCACCGGGACGACCGGCGAAGCCGCCGCCGCCACCGGGACGACCGCCGCCACCGGGACCGGCCGGACGGCCGGCGAAGCCGCCGCCACCCGGACGACCGGCACCGCCGGGACGACCGGCGCCGCCGCCGGGACCGCGACCGCCGCCGCCGGGGCCCGGACGCGGACCCGCGGCCGGACGCTGCGGCATCATGCCGGGGTTCGGACGGTTGCCCGCGGGGGCGCCACCGGGACGCGGAGCGCCACCGGGACCGCCCTGCGGACGGGGCATGCCGCCCGGGGTCGGACGGGCGCCGCCCTGACCCTGCGGACGCGGGGCGCCACCGGGGCCGCCCTGCGGACGCGGGGCACCCGGACCGGGGCGCTCGCCGCCGGGACGCGGGGCGCCACCGGGACGGGGGGCCTGCGGACGGGCCATGCCGGTGGAGCCACCGGAGGTGAAGGGGTTGTTGCCCGGACGGGGACCGGCCGGACGGGCGCCACCGGGGCGCGGGGCACCCTGGCCGCCGGGGCGCGGGGCGCGCTCGGGACGACCGCCGTCACGCTGACCGCCGTCACGACCGGCGGGCGCCGGACGGGCCGGGCGCGGGCCGGGGGTGGCGCCGGGGCGCGGACCGGAGGGGGCCTGCTGGGCCGGGGCCGGGGCGGAGAACTCCGCGGCCGGGACCGGGGTGACAGGGGCAGGCTTGGCCGGAGCCGCCGGAGCGGGCTTCGGGCCGGGGCGCGGACCGGGGGTCGGCGCGCCGCCTGCGGGCTTGGGGGTGGAGGGGGTCTCCGCGGCCGGCTTGGGGGCCGGGGCAGCGGGACGGGGCGCGCCCGGAGTGGGGGCACCCGGCTTCGCGGGCGCGGCCTTGCGCGGCGCCGCGGGCTTCGCAGCGGACTTGGCGTTGCCGCCAGGACCCTGCAATGCGTCAGTCAACTTGCGGACGACCGGCGCCTCGATAGTCGAGGACGCCGAACGGACGAATTCACCAAGTTCTTGGAGCTTGGCCATGACGACCTTGCTCTCTACTCCGAACTCCTTGGCGAGTTCGTATACCCGGACCTTAGCCACTTCGCTCCTTCTAGGTCCGGGGTGTCCACCGGACCGTCGCTACTTCATGGGCGTACTCATCGCGTACTCATCGAGTGCTCATCGCAATCTCGACCTACTTCCAACTCGCGAGGTACCTGACCGCACGGTTTCCCGTGCCGTTCTTCTTACGGTGTTGCCTGTCGGTGCTGCCCTTACTCATCGATCCGCTCGATGAATCGGCGCAGTTCCGTCACGTCGAGCGGGCCCTGGGCCTTGAAGGCCCGGGGGAACGCCCTGCGGCGGACCGCCAGGTCGAGACAGACCAGTGTGGGGTGCACGGAGGCACCCCGGCCGGGCAGCGTACCGCGAGGGTCGGGGACGCAGGCGCCCTCGATCATCACGATCCGCAGCAGATCGCCCTTGGCCGCTCGCTCCCGGCATCCCACACAGGTTCGCTCAGGGCATGCGCGGGCATGCGTCCGGCCAGACACTGATTAAGTCTACCTCCCCGCGCCGACCTCACCCCTGGGGGGCCGTGATCGGGCACGAATACGTTTCGGCCACCCTGCGCGGCCGTCTTCCGGGGCCCGCCGCGGCGGGCCCCGAAGTCTTGTCGCCGGCGCCCAGGGGCGCCGGCCTCATGAGGATCAGTCCTGGTCGGACTGCTCCGTGTCGGGCCGGATGTCGATGCGCCAGCCGGTGAGGCGGGCGGCGAGGCGGGCGTTCTGCCCCTCCTTGCCGATGGCGAGCGACAGCTGGTAGTCCGGCACGGTCACCCGGGCGGAGCGCGCGCCGAGGTCCACGACCTCGACCTTGCTCACCCGTGCGGGGGACAGCGCGTGGGCGACGAGCTCGGCCGGGTCGTCCGACCAGTCGACGATGTCGATCTTCTCGCCGTGCAGCTCGGCCATGACCGCGCGGACGCGGCCGCCCATCGGGCCGATGCAGGCGCCCTTGGCGTTCAGCCCGGAGCGGGTCGAGCGCACCGCGATCTTGGTGCGGTGGCCGGCCTCGCGGGCGATGGCCGCGATCTCCACCGAACCGTCGGCGATCTCCGGCACCTCCATGGCGAACAGCTTCTTCACCAGGCTGGGGTGGGTGCGCGAGAGCGTCACGGACGGGCCGCGGACACCCTTCGCCACCCGGACGACGTACGTCCGCAGGCGGGTGCCGTGCTTGTACTCCTCGCCGGGGACCTGCTCCTGCACCGGCAGGATGGCCTCCAGCTTGCCGATGTCGACCAGGACGTTCTTCGGGTCCTTGCCCTGCTGGACGATGCCCGCGACGACGTCGCCCTCACGGCCCGCGAACTCACCGAAAGTGATCTCGTCCTCGGCGTCGCGCAGACGCTGGAGGATGACCTGCTTGGCGGTGGTCGCGGCGATCCGGCCGAAGCCGGACGGGGTGTCGTCGAACTCGCGGGGCTCCTCGCCCTCCTCCAGGTCCTGCGGGTCCTCCTTGGCCCAGACCGTCACATGGCCGGTGGACCGGTCCAGCTCCACACGGGCGCGGCGGCGGCTTCCCTCGGTGCGGTGGTACGCGATGAGGAGGGCCGACTCGATCGCCTCGACCAGCAGGTCGAAGGAGATCTCCTTCTCTCGCACCAGACCCCGCAGGGCACTCATGTCGATGTCCACGGCTACGCCTCCTCTTGGCTCTCGTCGGTTTCGTCTTCGGCCTTGGCGGCCTTGTCGTCGGACTTGCGGTTGAACTCGATCTCGACGCGGGCCTTGGCGATCTCACCGAAGGCGATCCGGCGGGCGGTGGGCTTGCGGCCCTTCACCCCGGGAACCTCCAGGTCCAGGCCCGCATCGTCCACCGCGACGATACGGGCGACGAGCTCGCCGCCCTCCGTCAGCTGCGCCTTCATCAGGCGGCCGGTGGCACGCACATAGTGACGGTGCTCGGTCAGGGGACGGTCGGCGCCGGGAGAGGTGACCTCCAGGACGTACGGGGTCCCGCCCATGGCGTCCGTCTCGTCGAGCTTCTCGGAGACCGCGCGGCTGACATCGGCGCACTCGTCCAGCTCGACGCCCGCGTCGGAATCCACCACGACGCGCAGCACGCGGCGCTTGCCGGCGGTGGTCACCTCGACCTCTTCCAGATCCAGCTCTCGCGCGCTGACGAGAGGGGCCAGCAGCTCGCGCAGCCTCTCGCTCTGGGTGGTGCTCATCCGGGTGACTCCTCGGCCGCGTGTGCTGTTGTGGGAAAGTCGCGTGTCAGGTCAAAGCCTATCTGTTCCGGCAGCCGACTGACGATTCGGTCCCCGCTCCCCGGCCTCGCGCCCGCGCGCGGGTACGCTCGCGGGCGGTGATCATGGCGGGACCTGGCGGACACACAGAAAGTAGGGGCTCGTGGCGCTCACGACGACGACGCGGGGCGCTGCCGGTCCGCGCAGACGCGGGGTACTGGCGGGCGGCGCGGCCCTGCTGACCGGCGGCGCCTCGACGCTGCTGACCGGCTGCTCGGACACGACCGGGGGCAGCGACGAGCGGACGTCCGCGGCGAACCGGCTGCGGGCCGCCGCGGGCCGGGACTCGGCGGAGCTGCTGGCGCGGTACGACGCGACGATCGGCGCGCACGAAGCGCTCGCGCCCCGGCTGCTGCCGCTGCGGGCCGAAGTCGCCCGGCACGCCGAGGCGTTCGGAACCTCCGCGTCCGCCTCGCCGTCACCCTCCGCTTCCGCTCCCCCGGAGGTTCCCGGGGACGAGAAGGAGGCCCTGGCCGACCTCGCCGAGGCCGAGCGCCGCGCGCTGGACGCCCGTACGGCCGCGCTCGTCGGCGCGCCGCCCGCGCTCGCCCGGCTCCTCGCGTCCGTCGCGGCGGCGGGCGCCGGTCACGTCTTCCTGCTCGGAGGCGGCTCATGACGCGGTCGCCGTCCGCCACGGCGCGGACCCGGACCCTGGACGCGGCCCAGGCCGCCCTCGCCGCCGAGCACGCGGCGGTGTACGGCTACGGGGTGGTCGGAGCGCGCGTCGACGAACCGCACGCCGCGCTGGCCCGCGAGGCGTACGACGCGCACCGCGTACGGCGCGACGCGATGAGCCGGGCCGTACGGGACCTGGGCGGCACGCCCGAGGCGGCGGCCGCGGGGTACGCGCTGCCGTTCGCGGTGTCCGACGCGGCGGCCGCGGTGCGGCTGGGCGCGGAGCTGGAGAGCCGGGTCGCGGACGTCTACGCCGATCTCGTACGGGACGCCACGGGCGCCCTCCGCCGGGACGCGGCCGCCGCGCTGCGGGAGGCGGCGGTGCGGGCGGTGCGCTGGCGCGGGGGGAGCGTAGCCTTCCCTGGGCTCGTCGAGCGGGCCTCCCCCAGCGGTTCGCCGGACCGCACCTGACCAGCGAAGACGAAAAGGACAGCCCAGGGATGACCCACGCGAACAACCGCCTCGAACCGCCGGAGCGGCTGGTGCGGACCCTGAGCTTCGAGCCGGCGGACAGCCCTGCCCGCCGGTGGCTGGCCGCCCTGCCCGAGACCGCCCAGGAGTGGCTGCGACGCTGGGAATTGACACTCGATCGGGTACAGGAGCCCGGCGGGCGCACCAGCCTGGTCCTCCTTGTCCGCCGGTCCGACGGCACGCCCGCGGCCCTCAAACTGACCCCGCCCGACGGCACGGCGGCACTGGAGCACGCGGCGCTCACCCGGTGGGACGGCCGGCACGCGGTGCGGCCGCTGCGGGTGGACCCGGACGGCGGGGCGCTTTTGCTGGAACGGCTGCACGGTGACATCAGCCTGCGCTCGCTCGCGGAGCCGAAGGCTCAGCTGGAGGCCGCGGCGGTGCTCCAGCGGCTGTGGGTGCCGGCGGGTGACGGCCATCCGTTCGCCGGCGTCGCCGAGCACACGGCGGCTCTCGCGGCGCGTCTCCGGGAGCACCGGGAGCAGCCGTGGGCGGCCGACGCGCGGGCACTCGCCGACGAGGCACTGGAGCTCCGGGACGCGCTGACGACGGATTCCGCGGAGGAACCGGTGCTGCTGCACGGGGAGTTCCACCAGGGCAATGTGCTGGCCGGCGACCGGTCACCGTGGCTGGCCATCGGCCCGCGGCCGCTGGTGGGCGAGCGGGCGTACGACCTGGCGTGGCTGATCGGCGATCGCGTGGACACGCTGCTGGCCTCACCGGGGGCCGCGGCGGCCGCGCGGCGGCGGGTGTCGAAACTTTCGGATTCGCTGGATGTCGATGGGGAGCGGGTGCGGGGGTGGGCGGTTTTCCGCGCGGTGTCGTCGGGGGTGGCCGAGCTTTCCTTCGGGCGGCGGTCGCGGGGTGAACTCCTGCTGGAGTTCGGGGGGTTGCTGTAGGGGAATGCGGGCCGATTGCGCCTGCGGCGGGCTTTCCCCCCCTGCCCACCCCTTCCCGACTGCGTCTGACGTGCGGCTCCGCCGCGTGGGGGGCAAGCCCCCGGACCCCCGCACCACGCTTCGCGCGTTGTCCTCAAACGCCGGACGGGCCGGTTGCGCGGACCGTAGCCAGCACAACCAGCCCGTTGGGGGCACCCCCGGACGGAGTCTGCGGGAGGTAGCTGGGGGAGTTCGAGGACGCGGCCGCAGGCCGCTCCCGCCGCGGGCCCCCTCGGCCAAAGGTCAAACCCCCGTCAGCCGAGCCACCGCCTCCTCCACCGGCAGCTCCTCGCGAGCCCCCGTCCGCCGATCCTTGAGCTCGACGACCCCCGCGGAAGCCCCCCGCCCCACCACCAGAATCGTCGGCACCCCGATCAGCTCCGCGTCCGTGAACTTCACGCCCGGGGACACCCCGGCCCGGTCGTCGAGCAGGACGCGCACCCCCGCCTCGGCCAGCCGCTCGGCCAGTGAGGACGCCAGCTCCGTCTGCGCCGCCTTGCCCGCCGCGACCACGTGCACGTCCGCCGGGGCGATCTCGCGCGGCCAGCACAGGCCCGCCTCGTCGTGGGTCTGTTCGGCGAGCGCGGCCACCGCGCGGGAGACGCCGATGCCGTACGAGCCCATGGTGACCCGGACCGGCTTGCCCTGCTGTCCGAGGACGTCGAGGCCGAACGTGTCGGCGTACTTCCTGCCGAGCTGGAAGATGTGCCCGATCTCGATCGCCCGGCCGATCTCCAGGCCCGCGCCGCACCGGGGGCAGGGGTCGCCCTCGCGGACCACGACGACGTCGAGGTACCGGTCGGGCTTGAAGTCCCGTCCGCAGACCACGTTCCGGGCGTGCGTGTCCGGCTTGTTGGCGCCGGTGATCCACGCCGTGCCGGGCGCCACGCGGGGGTCGGCGATATAGCGCACCGTCAGTCCCTGCGGGCCGACGTAGCCGCGTACGAGGTCGGGCCGGTCCGTGAAGTCCTCGGCCGTCACCAACTCCACGACGGCGGGCGCCAGGTGCTCCCCCAGCTTGCCGAGGTCCACCTCGCGGTCGCCGGGCACGCCGATGGCGGTGATCTCACCGTCGATCTTGACGAGGAGGTTCTTGAGGGTGGCCGAGGCGGGCACGCCGAGGTGGTCGGCGAGGGCCTCGATGGTGGGGGTGTCCGGGGTGTCCAGCTCCTCGACGGGGCCGTGCCCGGCCTCTTCGGCGGGCTCGATCCGTACGGTCACCGCCTCGGTGTTGGCGGAGTAGTCGCACTGCGGGCAGTCCACGAAGGTGTCCTCACCGGCCGCGGCGGGGGCGAGGAACTCCTCCGACGCCGAGCCGCCCATGGCACCCGAGACGGCGGAGACCACGCGGTGGTCCAGGCCGAGCCGGGTGAAGATCCGGATGTACGCCTCGCGGTGCAGGCGGTAGGACTCGGCGAGGCCCTCGTCGGTGGTGTCGAAGGAGTACGAGTCCTTCATCTGGAATTCGCGGCCGCGGAGCACGCCCGAGCGGGGCCGCGCCTCGTCGCGGTACTTCGTCTGGATCTGATAGAGGATCACCGGCAGGTCCTTGTAGGACGTGCACTGGTCCTTGACCGTGAGTGTGAAGATCTCTTCGTGGGTGGGGCCGAGGAGATATTCGGCGCCCTTGCGGTCCTTCAGCCGGAAGAGCAGGTCGCCGTACTCCTCCCAGCGCCCGCTCGCCTCGTAGGGCTCCCTGGGCAGCAGCGCCGGCAGCAGGACCTCCTGGCCGCCGATGGCGTCCATCTCCTCCCGGACCACCCGGGAGACGTTGTCCAGCACCTTCTTGCCGAGCGGGAGCCACGTCCAGATCCCCGCGGCGGAGCGGCGGACGTAACCGGCGCGGACCAGCAGCTTGTGGCTGGCGGTCTCCGCGTCGGCCGGATCGTCGCGCAGTGTCTTGAGCATCGTCGTGGACATGCGCTGGACGTGGGCCATCGTGGTCTCCTGCGTGCGTAGTGGACTGGCAGGAGGTTAGCCGCAGGCGATGACGGCACAGAAACGGGTTTCGCGTGCTCAGCCCCGCAGGGGCAGGGGCGCGCCCATCACCGCATAGGGGCTCGGGGCGCTGGGGAAGACGACCTGCCGCGCGAGGTCGCGGTAGCCGAGGCTGCGGTAGAGGGCGCGGGCCGGGCTCTCGGTGTCGATGGCGGAGAGGATGCTGCGGGGCTCGGCCGCGGTCGCGGTGATGGCGGTGATGAGGGCGCGCCCGATGCCGTGCTTCTGGTAGTCCGGGTGGACGTGCAGCTCGGTGATGACGAAGGCGTCGTCGAGCCAGCCGTCGGAGCCGGTGTTCCGCAGATACGGTTCGACGACGCTGGACCACCAGTGGCCGCGGCTGTTCGGCATGCCGTAGACGAAGCCGACGAGCCGCCCCTCCGGCGTCGTCGCCCCGAGGGCGCGGGCGCCGGGACAGCCGAGGTGCCGGAGCACGATGTGGCGGCGTACGCCCACTTCTTCCTCGGTGAGCCCGAAGGCCAGCGCCTGTACGCCCAGCGCGTCGTCGACGCGCGCGGCGAGGTCGAGCGGCCCGACCGCAATGTCATCCATGCGGGGAGGCTACCTCTCCCGCGGGGCGGGGCGGCCGGATCGGGCCTGGGTTCCGGCTGGTCTTGTGCGCCGGCCCGCGGGCCGCACCGTCCGCACCGCCGCCGCGCGACGGGTCCTCGAACGCCGGACGGGCTGAACGCGCGCCGCACGCCGACCGGAACCGTCAGAACAGCACGCTCATGAACGCGCCGACTTCCTCGAAGCCCACGCGCCGGTAAGCGGCCCGGGCCGCGGTGTTGTAGTCGTTGACATAGAGGCTGACCACGGGCGACACCTCGGTCAGCGCGTACCTGAGCACCGCCGCCATCCCGGTCTCGGACAGGCCGCGGCCGCGGTGTTCGGGAGCGACCCAGACGCCCTGGATCTGGCAGGCGTGGGCGGTGGCGGCGCCGATCTCCGCCTTGAAGACGACCCGGCCGTTCTCGATCCGGGCGAAGGAGCGCCCCGAGCCGACGAGCTCGGCGACGCGCGCCTGGTAGAGCAGCCCGCCGTCGCCCGCCAGCGGCGAGATCCCGACCTCCTCGGTGAACATGGCCACGCACGCGGGCATGATCACGTCCATCTCGTCCTTGCGGATACGGCGGACGAGCGGGTCGGGGGCGATGTCCGCGGGCATGGACCGGGTCTGCATCAGCGGCTGGTGGGCGCGGACCTCGCGGGCCGGGCCCCAGTGGGCTTCGAGGAGCGACCACAGCTCGGCGGTGGCGTCGGCGGGGCCGACGATGGAGGAACAGCGGCGGCCCGCGCGACGGGCGCGTTCGGCGAAGGCCCGCACGGCTTCGGGCCCCGCGCAGACGGGGACGAGGTTGGCGCCGGCGTAGCAGAGGGATTCGAGACGGCCGCCCGCGTACCAGCCCCACATCTCGCCGCCGAGCCGCCAGGGGTCGAGCCCGGCGACCTGGACACGGGCGGTGACGAAGGCGTTGGCGACGGGATCCCGGTCGAGGACGGCGAGCGCGTCGTCGAGTTCGCCGGGCTCCAGGACCTTGGTGGTGGTCGTCGTCAACACGTGTCGGAATGCCTCACCGTCGCGGGCCGGAGGCCATGGGAACAGGTCTTGGAACTGTACCTCTCTGGTACCCCTTACACCTCCCCTGCCTGCCCTTCGCCGTTCGAGGACCACCCGGGACGCGCTGTGCCCCGCTCCGGGGAGCGGGGCACGGTGCGACGACGGGCGGGGCGGGCTCAGCCGCTGACGCTGATCTCGGGCTCGCCGGAGGCGACGCCGTCCTGGCGCATCTGCTCGGCGATCTTGAGGGCTTCCTCGATGAGGGTCTCCACGATCTTGGACTCGGGGACGGTCTTGATGACCTCGCCCTTGACGAAGATCTGGCCCTTGCCGTTGCCGGAGGCGACGCCCAGGTCGGCCTCGCGGGCCTCGCCGGGGCCGTTGACGACGCAGCCCATGACGGCGACGCGCAGCGGGACCTCCATGCCCTCCAGGCCGGCGGTCACCTCTTCGGCCAGCTTGTAGACGTCGACCTGGGCGCGGCCGCAGGACGGGCAGGAGACGATCTCCAGGCGGCGCTGGCGCAGGCCGAGCGACTCCAGGATCTGCATGCCGACCTTGATCTCCTCGGCCGGCGGGGCGGAGAGGGAGACGCGGATGGTGTCGCCGATGCCCTCGGAGAGCAGGGCGCCGAAGGCCACGGCGGACTTGATGGTGCCCTGGAAGGCGGGACCCGCCTCGGTGACGCCGAGGTGGAGGGGGTAGTCGCACTGGGCGGCCAGCTGCCGGTAGGCGTTGACCATGACGACCGGGTCGTTGTGCTTGACCGAGATCTTGATGTCGCGGAAGCCGTGCTCCTCGAAGAGGGACGCCTCCCACAGGGCGGACTCGACCAGCGCCTCGGGGGTGGCCTTGCCGTACTTCGCGAGCAGGCGGGCGTCCAGGGAGCCGGCGTTGACGCCGATGCGGATCGGGGTGCCGGCGTCGCCGGCGGCCTTGGCGATCTCCTTGACCTTGTCGTCGAACTGCTTGATGTTGCCGGGGTTGACCCGCACGGCGGCGCAGCCCGCGTCGATCGCGGCGAAGACGTACTTCGGCTGGAAGTGGATGTCGGCGATCACGGGGATCTGCGACTTCTTGGCGATGACGGCCAGCGCGTCGGCGTCGTCCTGGGTCGGGCAGGCCACGCGCACGATCTGGCAGCCGGACGCGGTGAGCTCCGCGATCTGCTGGAGCGTGGCACCGATGTCCGAGGTCCTGGTCGTCGTCATCGACTGCACCGAGACGGGTGCGTCGCCTCCGACGGCCACGGAACCGACCTGGATCTTGCGGCTGACCCTGCGGTCGGCGAGCTTGATCGGAACGGAAGGCATTCCAAGCGAAATCGCTGTCATCTGGCGAGCAACCCCAAGGTGTGAATCAAGGTCCCGAGATCGGCGGGCTCCGGTCTTCGAGGTTACGGCAAGGCCGGACGGGCTGGAAAACGCGGGCTCGCGCAATCCCGCCCGCCCGGCCATGCCGCGCGGGTCCGTGGGCTAGGTGAGGCGGACGGGGTTCACCACGTCCGCGATCAGCACCAGCAGCGTGAAGCAGACGAAGATCCCGGCCACCACATAGGCCACCGGCATCAGCTTCGCGACGTCGAAGGGGCCGGGGTCGGGGCGGCGGAAGACCCGGGCGAAGGCCCTGCGCAGGGACTCCCACAGCGCTCCGGCGATATGCCCGCCGTCCAGCGGCAACAGCGGCAGCATGTTGAAGAGGAACAGCGAGAGATTGAAGCCCGCGACCAGGAAGAGCATGGTCGCGACCTGCTGCGACGGCGGGATGTCGAGGTTGAAGACCTCGCCGCCGACACGGGCCGCGCCCACCACGCCCATGGGCGAGTCCGCCTTGCGCTCGCCGCCGTCGAAGGCCGCGTTCCACAGGTCCGGGATCTTGCCGGGCAGGGCGATCAGCGACTCGACGCCGGACTGGACCATGTCGCCCATCCGGTCGACGGACTGGCCGAAGGACTGCGGTACGACACCGGTCGCGGGCGTGAAGCCGAGGAAGCCCGCCGTGACGTACTGCCCCTTGACGGGGCTGCCCTTGCCGTCGTACTTCTGGACCTGGTTGGAGATCAGGTCGGCGTTCAGGGTCTTTCGCGCCCCGTCCCGCACGACGGTGATCGTGGCCGGTCCGGTGGTCTTGCGGATCTCGGCCTGGAGCGTGGCCCAGTCGTCGGTGCGGTGCCCGTTGAACGCGACGATCTTGTCGCGCGGCTGGAGGCCGGCGGCCTTGGCCGGGGAGTCCTTGGCGCCCTTGGGGCAGGCGTCGGTCTTGTCCGTCGCCTTGACCACGCAGGCCGAGACGGTGGAGACCTGGGTGGTCTGGGTGTTGATGCCGAAGGACATCATCACGCCGAGGAAGATCGCGACCGCCAGCACGAGGTTCATGAAGGGGCCCGCGAACATCACGATCACGCGCTTCCACGGCTTGCGCGTATAGAACAGCCGCGTCTCGTCGCCCGGCTGGAGCTCCTCGAAGGCGGCCGAGCGGGCGTCCTCGATCATGCCCCGCCAGGGCGAGGTGGAGCGGGCGCTGATCTTCCCGTCCGCGCCGGGCGGGAACATGCCGATCATGCGGATGTAGCCGCCGAGCGGCACGGCCTTGATGCCGTACTCGGTGTCGCCCTTCTTCCGCGAGAAGATCGTCGGCCCGAAGCCGACCATGTACTGCGGCACCCGGATGCCGAAGATCTTCGCGGTGGAGAGGTGTCCCAGTTCGTGCCAGGCGATCGAGAAGAGCAGGCCCACCACGAAGACGACTATCCCGAGGACCGTCATCAGGGTTGTCATGCGCGGGCCTCCGAGGTCGTGTGCGCGGTACGGGCCGCCGGGCCCGTACGCGCTGCCAGTTCACGGGCCCGGGCGCGGGCCCAGGTCTCCGCTTGCAGGACGTCCGGGACGGTGAGGCGAGTTCCCGCGGCGGGTGTGCCGTGTTCCGCCACCACCTCGGCGACGGTATCGACAATGCCATTGAACGGCAGCGCGCCGGAGAGGAACGCGTCGACGCACTCCTCATTGGCGGCGTTGAACACCGCGGGCGCGGTGCCGCCGAGGGTGCCGACGTGCCGGGCGAGGCCGACGGAGGGGAACGCCTCGTCGTCGAGCGGGAAGAATTCCCAGGTGGACGCCTTGGTCCAATCGAAGGCGGGGGCCGCGTCCGGGACCCGCTCGGGCCAGCCGAGGCCGATGGCGATGGGCCCGCGCATGTCCGGCGGGGTGGCCTGGGCGAGCGTGGAGCCGTCGGTGAATTCCACCATCGAGTGGACGTAGGACTGCGGGTGGACGACGACCTCGATGCGCTCGAAGGGGATGTCGTAGAGGAGGTGCGCCTCGATGACCTCCAGGCCCTTGTTGACCAGGGTCGCGGAGTTGATCGTGATCACCGGGCCCATGGACCAGGTGGGGTGGGCCAGGGCGTCCTTGGGGGTGACGGCGGTCAGCTCGGCCTTCGTGCGGCCCCGGAAGGGCCCGCCGGAGGCGGTGACGACCAGCTTGCGGACCTCGGCGCGGGTGCCGCCCAGCAGCGCCTGGAAGAGCGCGGCGTGCTCGGAGTCGACCGGGATGATCTGCCCCGGCTTGGCCAGCGCCTTGACCAGCGGGCCGCCGACGATCAGCGACTCCTTGTTGGCCAGGGCCAGCGTCCGGCCCGCTTCCAGGGCGGCGAGGGTCGGCGCGAGGCCGATGGAGCCGGTGATGCCGTTGAGCACGGTGTGGCACTCGCCGCGGGCGAGCTCGGTGGCCGCGTCGGGCCCCGCCAGGATCTCGGGCAGCCGCTCGGAGCCGTACCGCGCGGCCAGCGCCTCGCGCAGCGCGGGCACCTTGTCGGCCTGGGCGACGGCGACCCTACGGACCCGCAGCCGGTGCGCCTGCTCGGCGAGCAGCCCCACCCGGCCCCCGGCGGCGGAGAGGGCCGTCACCGTGAAGCGGCCGGGGTTGCGGAGCACGAGGTCGATGGCCTGGGTGCCGATCGAGCCGGTGGAACCGAGGATCACGATCTCGCGCGGTTCGCCCGCGGCGGTGGGGGCGGAGTAGCGCAGATGCGGGTCAGCGAGGGAGTCCGTCATGGACTCCATTGTTGCCTCTCCCGGCCGGAGGGCGGACAGGGATCCCCCCGCCCGCCGTCCGCGAGGTCATGTACCGGCCGGGAGCGGGTCAGCGGATGGGCCGGTGGACGTTCTCCGTCCGGGCCGGGCCCGGGGTGGCGTCGGCGATCCAGGGGCCGTCGCCGCTGGGGTCGACGATGCCGGCCTCCAGCCATTCGTAGGCACCCGACATGACCTGGGAGACGAGCTCGCGGTCGAGCTCGTCGGTGTTGGTCCACAGCCGGCCGAAGAGCTCCTCGACGCGGATCCTGGACTGGCGGCAGAAGACGTCGGCGAGCTCGTACGCCTCGCTCCCGTGGTCGCCCTCGGCACGCAGCCGCTCCGCGCGCACGCACGCGGCGCTCATGGCGAAGAGCTCCGCCCCGATGTCGACGACGCGGCCGAGGAAGCCCTGCTTGGTCTCCATCCGGCCCTGCCAGCGGGACATGGCGTAGAAGGTGGAGCGGGCGAGCTTGCGGGAGGAGCGCTCGACGTAGCGCAGGTGGGTGGCCAGGTCGCGGTGACCGGCCGGGTGGAACTCCGCGTAGGTGTGAGGCAGCTGTCCCGGCCCGGCGACGAGCTTGGGCAGCCAGCGGGCGTAGAAGCCGCCCGCGCGCGCCCCCGCGCGCGCCTTGTCGCCCAGCGACTTGTCCGGGTCGATGAGGTCGCCCGCCACCGAGAGGTGGGCGTCGACGGCCTCGCGGGCGATCAGCAGGTGCATGATCTCGGTGGAGCCCTCGAAGATCCGGTTGATGCGGGAGTCGCGCAGCATCTGCTCGGCGGGCACGGCGCGCTCGCCGCGGGCGGCGAGGGAGGCGGCGCTCTCGTAGCCGCGGCCGCCGCGGATCTGGACCAGCTCGTCGGCCATCAGCCAGGCCATCTCGCTGGCGTAGAGCTTGGCGAGCGCGGCCTCGATGCGGATGTCGTTGCGGTCCTCGTCGGCCATCTGGCCGGACAGGTCGAGGATGGCCTCCAGGGCGAAGGTCGTCGCGGCGATGAAGGAGATCTTCGCGCCGACGGCCTCGTGGCGGGCGATGGACTTGCCCCACTGCTCGCGCGCGGCCGACCACTCGCGGGCGATCTTCAGGGACCACTTGCCCGCGGAGACGCACATGGCCGGGATGGACAGCCGGCCGGTGTTGAGGGTGGTCAGGGCGATCTTCAGGCCCGCGCCCTCGGGGCCGATGCGGTTGGCGGCGGGCACCCGGACCTGGTGGAAGCGGGTGACGCCGTTCTCGATGCCGCGCAGGCCCATGAAGGCGTTGCGGCGCTCGACGGTCACGCCCTCCGCCGCCGCCTCGACCACGAAGGCGGTGATGCCGCCCTTGTGGCCCTCGCTCCTCGGCACCCGGGCCATCACCACCAGGAGGTCGGCGACGACGCCGTTGGTGGTCCACAGCTTGACGCCGTCCAGGACGTAGTCGTCGCCGTCGGGGACGGCCGAGGTCGCCAGCCGGGCCGGGTCGGAGCCGACGTCCGGCTCGGTGAGCAGGAAGGCGGTGATGTCCGTGCGGGCGCAGCGGGGCAGGAAGGCTTCCTTCTGCTCCTGGGTGCCGAAGAGCTTGAGCGGCTGCGGTACGCCGATGGACTGGTGCGCCGAGAGCAGCGCGCCGACGACGGGGCTGGCGGAGCCGACGAGGGCGAGGGCCTTGTTGTAGTAGACGGCGGTGAGGCCGAGGCCGCCGTACTTCGTGTCGATCTTCATCCCGAAGGCGCCGAGCTCCTTGAGCCCATTGACCGTCTCGTCCGGGATCCTCGCCTCGCGCTCGATGAGCGCGCCGTCGATGCGCGTCTCGCAGAAGTCGCGGAGCTTGGCGAGGAACTCCTCGCCGCGCCGCACGTCCTCCATGGCGGGCGTCGGGTGCGGGTGGATGAGATCGAGCCGGAAGCGTCCCAGGAACAGTTCCTTGGCGAAGCTGGGCTTCTTCCAGTCCTGTTCCCGGGCCGCTTCGGCGACCTGGCGTGCTTCGCGCTCGGAGACCGGTCGTACGGATGGTGCGGTCATGAGAGGCACCTCGCCGCTTCAGTCGGGGCCGTCCCGGTCGGCTACCGACCGGTGCTACTCGACCGTATGTACCCGTTCCGCGGGACGTCTACCAGACCTCGCGCAACGTTCCGGCCCCCGGCCCGGAGCCTCCCGCTCCCGGGCGACGGCGGCCGCCTCAGCCCTCGACCGTCAGTACGATCTTCCCGGACGTGCGATCGGTCTCGCCCAGCCGGTGCGCCTTGGCGACGTCGGCCAGCGGCAGGGCCGCGGCGATCTCGGTACGCAGCCGCCCGGTCTCGACCAGTTCGGTCAGGGCCTTCAGGCCCCCGAGGTCGGGCTCGACCACCATGCGGGTGGCCCGGATGCCCCGCTCGCGGGCCTCCGCGCGCACCTCGTCGGTCAGGGCCAGCAGGGAGACGAGGGTGCCGCCGGGGCGCAGGGTGCGCAGGGAGCGGGCGGGGTAGTCGCCGCTGATGGCCTCCAGGACGGTGTCGACGTCGCGGACCACCTCGGCGAAGTCCTGCTCGCGGTAGTCGATCAGCTCGTCGGCGCCGAGCCCGCGGAGGAAGTCGTGCTTGGCGGCGCTCGCCGTGCCGATGACGTACGCGCCGCGGGCCTTGGCGATCTGTACGGCCAGGTGGCCCACGCCGCCCGCCGCCGCGTGGATCAGCACCCGCTGCCCCTCGCGGACACCGGCGGTGTCGACGAGCGCCTGCCAGGCGGTGAGCGCGGCGAGCGGCAGGGCGGCGGCCTGGACGTGGTCGAGGCCGCGCGGCTTGGGCGCGAAGTGCCGCGCGGGCGCCGTCACGTATTCGGCGTAGGCACCGGCCGGGTGCGGGAAGCGGGGCATGCCGTAGACCTCGTCGCCGGGGGCGTAGAGGGTGACGCCGTCACCGATCGCCTCGACCACGCCGGAGACGTCGAAGCCGAGGGTGAAGGGGACGGTGTCGCCGGTGTAGAAGGAGCCGCGCTCGCGGGTCTTCCAGTCCGTGGGGTTGACACCCGCGGCGTGCACCCGGACCAGGATCTCGGTCGGGCCGGGCGCGGGGCGGTCGGTCTCGACCAGCTTCAGGACCTCGGGGCCGCCGGCGGTCTCCTGGATGACGGCGCGCATGCGGGCGGGGGCTGCGGAGGTGGCGGTCATGGCGGTGGGGCTCCTTGCGATCGTGCTCTTCGACGTGTCCAGCCTGTCGCGGGGGGCGCGCCCCGACGAGTGGCCTGACTGTCATGGTTCGCAAGGATCGGGCCATGAGGTGCGGCCGGACACGCGAACGGCCGGGGTGCCCCCGTGCGCACCCCGGCCGTCCTCGACCGCCCGCGGGACCTGCCTCGCGGGACCTGCCTCGCGGACCTACAGAGCCAGGCCCGTCATGACCAGCACCCGCTCGTAGGTGTAGTCGTCCATCGCGTAGCGCACGCCCTCGCGGCCCACGCCGGACTGCTTGGCGCCGCCGTACGGCATCTGGTCCGCGCGGTAGGACGGCACGTCGCCGATGATCACACCGCCGGTCTCCAGCGCGCGGTGCGCGCGGAAGGCGGTCTGGAGGTCGTGCGTGAAGACGCCCGCCTGGAGGCCGTACGGCGAGTCGTTGACGGCGGCGAAGGCAGCGGCCTCGCCGTCCGCCTTGGTCAGGGTGAGGACCGGGCCGAAGACCTCCTCGCACGCGATCGTCACGTCGGCGGGGACGTCGGCGAGCACGGTCGGGGCGTACGTGGCGCCCTCGCGCTTGCCACCGGCCAGCAGCTTGGCGCCGGCCGCGACGGCCTCGTCCACCCAGGACTCGACGCGCTTGGCGGCGTCCTCGCTGACCAGCGGGCCGACCTCGGTCGCCGGGTCGGACGGGTCACCGGTGACCTGCGCCTCGACGGCGGCCACGACCTTCGGCAGCAGCCGCTCGTAGAGCGAGGCGTCGGCGATGACGCGCTGCACGGAGATGCAGGACTGGCCGCCCTGGTAGTTGGAGAAGGTGGCGATGCGCTGCGCCGCCCAGTCGAGGTCCTCCTCGGAGGACCAGTCGGCGAGGACGACGGCCGCGCCGTTGCCGCCGAGCTCCAGGGTGACGTGCTTGCGCGGCGCCGAGTCCAGGATCGACCAGCCGACCGGGCCGGAGCCGGTGAAGGAGATGACCGGCAGGCGCTCGTCCTTGACGAGGGCCGGCATCCGGTCGTTCGGGACCGGCAGCACGCTCCAGGAACCCGCGGGCAGGTCCGTCTCCGCGAGGATCTCGCCGAGGACCAGCGAGGAGATCGGCGTCGCCGGGGCGGGCTTCAGGATGATCGGCGCACCCACCGCGATGGCCGGGGCGACCTTGTGGGCGCTCAGGTTCAGCGGGAAGTTGAAGGGCGCGATGCCGAGGACGGTGCCCCGGGGGAAGCGGCGGGTCAGCGCGAGGCGGCCGGTGCCGCCCGCGTCGGTGTCCAGGCGCTGGGCGTCACCGGCGTTGAAGCGGCGGGCCTCCTCGGCGGCGAAGCGGAAGACGGAGACCGCGCGGCCGACCTCGCCCCGGGCCCACTTGATGGGCTTGCCGTTCTCCGCGGAGATCAGCTGGGCGATCTCCTCGGTGCGCTCGGTGAGCCGCTTCACGACATGGTCGAGGGCGGCGGCCCGTACGTGCGCGGGGGTCGCGGCGAACTCCTCCCGCACGGCGTGCGCGGCGGCCACGGCCTCCTCGACCTGCGCCTCGGTGGGCACGCTCACGGTGCCGACGAGACGGCCGTCCCAGGAGTTCGTGACGTCGAAGGTCTCCTCGCCGAGGGCCTCGCGGCCGGCCAGCCAGAACGCGTGGGGAGCAGTCACGGTTTTCCCTCCGGGGGGTACGGATGATTGTGGCTCCCCCACGGTAGGGGCGGGGCGGGTGGCGGCGGATTGTCCTTGGTGGAGCGGCGGGGTGCGGCGGCGCGCCGATTTGTAGGGCTGGGGTTCGCTTGGGGGTGCGCCCTCGATCGCCGGACGGGCTGATGGCGCGGACCGTAACCAGCACCATCAGCCCGTCCGGCGATCGAGGACAACGCGGCGAAGCCGTGTTGCGGGGTCCGGGGCGCAGCCCCCACGCGGCGGAGCCGCACATCAGACGCAGCCGGGAAGGGGCGGGCAGGGAAAAAGCCCGCCGCGGGCGCGAACCGCCCCGCCTACTCCGCCGGCGACGACGTCGCCTTCAGCGCCAGCCACAATTCCATCCGCACATCCGGGTCGTCCAAGGAGCGCCCCAGAATCTCCTCCACCCGCCTCATCCGGTACCGCAGCGTGTGCCGGTGCACGCCCAGATCCGCCGCCGCCGCGTCCCACTGGCCGTGCCGCGAGAGCCACGCCCGCAGGGAGGCGACGAGGTCACCGCGGCCCGTCGCGTCGTGTTCGCGCAGCGCCCGCAGCATCCCGTCGGCGAAGGCCCGTACGGCGTCGTCGGCGAGCAGCGGGAGGACGGAGCCGGCCGCGACCTCCTCGTGTTCGACCAGGACCCGGCCCCGGCGGCGGGCCACGGACAGGGCCTGTTCGGCCTGGCGGAAGGCGGACGCGGCGGCGACGGTCCCGACGGGGGCCGACAGGCCGACGACCAGGTCGTCGTCGGGCGCCGCCGCGCTGCGGTCCCGCGGCCGGGCCTTCGTGCCCCGCCGCTCCTCGATCGCCCGTGCGTGCTCCGCGCAGGCCGCGACGGCCGCGCCGCCGTCGGAGGCGAGGACGACGAGGCGCTCGCCGTCCGGCACGACCAGGACGGCCTCCGCCACCCGGCCCGCCGCGGTGTCGACGGCGTCCGCGAGCACCGAGAGGGGGCCGGGCGCGTCGCCGGCCTGCTCCTTCTCCTCCGTCGCCGCCTCCGCGACGAGCACCCGGAAGGGGGCGTCCAGCAGGCTCCCGTAGAGATCCCCGGCGACGGCCCGCGCGTGGTCCGGCTCCCCGGCCAGCAGCATCCGCAGCACCGCGGCGCCGAGCCGCGCCTCGGCGTCCTGGAGGGCACGGGAGCGTTCGGTGGCGAGGGTGAGCAGCGCGATCGCGGACTGCACGGCGTAGCGCTCGGCGGTGCCCAGCGGGGCGGCCGTGCCGACGGCGAGGACGCCACGGGCCCGGCGGCCGGAGCCCAGCGACTGGAGCTCGACCCGGTCGGCACCCTCCTCGGCGGGATCGGCGCCGACGACGGCGGTGGCCGGCGCGGGGCGCTCCCGCAGCCGTTCGACGTCGCGGGTCAGCCGGGCGGCCCGGCGCGCGGCCCAGTCGGGGGCCGCGGCGACGACGGCGCCCGAGGTGTCGTAGAGCGCGGCCCACCCGTCGAGGTGCGCGGCGAGCCGGGCCAGCAGGGCGGCGGGGCCGTCGGGGCCGAGCGCGGCGCGTGTCAGCTCGCGCTGTGCCTCGAAGCCCGCGGTCACGGCGCGGTACTGATCGGCCGCCATGGCCGCCGAGACCGCCTTGCTGATGGCGATGAACGGCGTCTTCCGGGGCACCTCCAGCAGCGGCAGCCCTTCCTCCTCGGCGGCCTCGACGAGCGCCCGCGGCACCTCGTCGTAGTTGACGCCGACCGCGAAGCCGAGCCCGACCACCCCGGCCCGCACCAGGCGGCGCACGTACGGCCGCGTCACCTCCGGGTCGGCCGCGTCGATCTTCATCGCGGTGATCAGGAGGAGCTCGCCGCCGTCCATCCACGGCACGGGGTCGGCGAGCTCGCTGACGTGTGCCCAGCGGACGGGGGTGTCCAGCCGGTCCGCCCCCGCGAGCACGGCGAGCTTGAGCGCGGAGTGGCGGACGAGGGAGGCGAGGGTGGGAGGCATGGCACCTTCGGAAGAGGGCGACTGTGCCGTCCCGTATGAACGGCTGTTCCCGATTCTGCCTCAATGGAGGATTCGCGGGGAACGCGTACGTCGCATTCCGGACCGCCTCCGTTCGCGCTCCCTCCGCTCCCCGGCTCACTTCATGAGGTCGACCAGCACCGGTGGCGCGCTCGCCCCCCGTACGGAGGTCACCGACAGCACCGCGTGCCCGGCCGGCACGGCGTGCGCCAGTTCGGAGGCGGACCAGCGCTCGCGCTCCACCTTGCGGACGGTCACGGACTGCGCGGTGACCGCCCGGCCGGTGACCAGGCGGCGCAGGATGTGCGTGGCCCGGGTGAGCGGTTCGTGGGCGATGACCTGACGGTCGGTGATGTCCCGGGCCTCCACCCACTCCTTGCCCCAGACCTCCGCGAACCGCGCGCCGTCCCAGGTGGTCACGCCCGAGAACGCCATCCGGCAGCCGACCGCGCCGAGCAGGGCGCTGCGCAGCGCCTCGGGCACGTCGTCGAGCGTGCGGAGGGTGAGCACGGCCCCCGCGTTGGCCGAGCGCAGCCGGCCGAGCCCGCGCACGGCCTCGGGGGTGACGGCGTGGGTCGCGTCGTCGAGCACCAGGCAGGCGAACAGCGAGCGGTCGGCGCGGCCGACGGTGCACTCGGTGAACTGTGCGAGGACGAGCCGGGCCAGCATCCGGGACGCCTCCGCGTGCCCCCGTTCCGGCAGGTCGATCCGCACGCGCAGGGGGTGTTCGAGGGTGCGGAGCGAGAAGGTGCGGCCGGGCCGGGTGGTGTCGAAGAAGCGCGCGAAGGCGGGCCGGTCGAGGAGGGCCAGCCGGTCGGCGAGCAGCGGCCCGGCGTCACCGTCGCGCCGCGCCTGCCGTTCGCGGGCGTCGAGCTCGCGCACCTGCGCGTCCTGCCCGGCGGCCACGAGCGCGTTCCGCAGCGCGCCGATGGCGGTGGCCGACCCGTCGAGGAGCTCGCGCAGCTCCGGCACGGAGGGGAAGCGGCCGTGGGCGGCGCGGTAGGGGCCGAGGATCTGGGCGAGCGCGGTCGCGGCGCGGCGGCCGCCCTCGCCGGGGAGCGTGGCGGTGAGGTCGCCGACGAGCCCCTCGGCGAGCACGGCGGCGGCCTCGTCCGGGTCGTCCGTCCCGCCGTAGAGGTCGAGGTCGTACGCCGAGTCCGGGCGCCCGATCCGCACCACGATGTCGAACGCCTCGTCGGGCGCGAGCCCCGCGCCCGCCGCGCCGACCGCGACGACCGCAGCGCGTCCGGCGAGCGCCTGGAGGCAGAGCGACTCCAGCACCGGGCGCACCAGCCGGTCGGTCTTGCCGCTGCCGGGCGGGCCGACGGCGAGCAGCGAGGTGCCCAGCAGCTCCGGGTCGAGGGCGCAGCCCGCGCCCCGGTGCGCGTAGGGGTTGCGCTGGTCGTCGGCGGCGGTGCCGAGCCGCACCTGCCGGGTGACGAGGTCGTGCCGGGCGGCGCGTACGGGCAGGTCGCGCGCCCCGGAGGGATGGGCGCAGGCGGCGGCGCCGTGCCGGAGCACGGCCTCGGTGAAGGAGGCGAGCCGGCCGGGCCGGCCGCGCACCGACTCCCAGGCGCGCTGGATGCGGGAGTGGTCGACGTCGTTCATCGCCCCGGACCGCGCCTCGGCCGCCAGCAGCCGCGCGGCGTCGTGGGCCCCGGCGGCCCGCAGTTCGGGCCACTCGGCCGGGTCGCCCTGCGGGTGGGCGGTGGTGCGGGCCGGGTGGCCCGGGTCGTGGCGGCGGCCGCGCTGGTCGGCGGGGCCGAAGCGGCGCCGGACCTCGCGCCAGCAGCCGACGCGGCAGGCGATGGACAGCAGCAGGAGGGTGAAGAGGGCGTAGTAGGTGTATCCGGCGTAGAGCCGGGAGAGCGGGTCCCAGGAGTCCGGGGTGAAGGCGACGAGCGGCCAGATCCACGCGCTGCCCACCGCGCCGTTCCAGCACAGCAGCCACACCACCCACACGCCGGCGAAGGCCGCGGCCGCCCGGCCGAGGAGTGTCCCCCGCGCGAGGCGCTCGGGCCGGGGCGGGCTGACGGAGGGCGGCATCCGGCGCCAGAAGCGCTCCCACAGGGGGGTGACGAAGCGGCGCCACAGTTCGGGCCACCGGCCGACGCGGCCGAAGCCGACGGCGAGGACGCAGGCGGCGAGCGCGTAGTAGATGTACGACGCGATCATCCACTCCTCGGTGCCGTCCTGCCACGACCCCGGCGCCATGGCGCGCAGCGGCCACTTCCAGTACGGGCCGAGATAGCCGTGCCACAGCAGTGACCAGAACAGCCAGCCGCACAGGAAGGCGATCACCGCGCCGCTGATCAGCTGCCTGCCGGGCACCCGGCCGGGCTCCTCGGGGGCCCTGGGCCGGTGGTCGAAGGCCCAGACGCCGGGCTGGGCCTCGGCGCGCGGGGCGCGCAGCCAGGCCATGAAGGGCGATTCCTGCTGGTGCGCGGCCGGCGGGGCGCCCTGCGGGGGGACGGCCGGCACGCGCGGCGGCGCGGCGGGCCTCGGCGGCACACCCCGGTGCCCGGCCGGCTCCTGCGGCCCCCGTGCGCCCGGCGAGTCGAACGTGCCCTCAGTGTCCATCGCTGCCTTGCCCCCACCAGAACTCGTGTACCGCGTGTCCGACGTGCGCGCCGCCGCTCAATCTAATAGGCGTACGCGGGGAGTTCAGGTGACCCGCGGGATGCCACGCCCCCGTATGGTCATGATCACCCGCAGGTGGCGCGCCGCCGGAGCGGGCGGCCCGCCATGTCCGCCGCGGACAAGGCGGCGCGCGCACTTCTCCCGAACGGAACATGCCCGGCCCCGCCCGGCACCCCTAGCCTGCGACTGCAAGCCCGACTGATCTCGTTCATCCCCCTGGAGCCCCTCATGACCGCACTGACCGGAGGCCCGTCCCTCCCCCAGGAGCGCCGCGTCGTCACCGCGATCCCCGGCCCGAAGTCGCTGGAGCTGCAGGCCCGCCGGACGGCGACGGTCGCGGCGGGCGTGGGCTCGACGCTGCCGGTGTTCACCGTGCGCGCCGGCGGCGGTGTGATCGAGGACGTCGACGGCAACTCCCTCATCGACTTCGGCTCCGGCATCGCCGTGACCTCGGTGGGCTCCAGCGCGGAGGCCGTCGTGCGCCGCGCGTCCGCGCAGCTCGCCGACTTCACCCACACCTGCTTCATGGTGACGCCGTACGAGGGCTACGTGGAGGTCTGTGAGCAGCTCGCCGAGCTGACGCCGGGCGACCACGCCAAGAAGTCGGCACTGTTCAACTCCGGCGCCGAGGCGGTGGAGAACGCGGTGAAGATCGCCCGCGCGTACACCAAGCGCCAGGCGGTCGTCGTCTTCGACCACGGCTACCACGGCCGGACCAACCTGACGATGGCGCTCACCGCCAAGAACATGCCGTACAAGCACGGCTTCGGCCCGTTCGCCCCCGAGGTCTATCGCGTGCCGGTGGCGTACGGCTACCGCTGGCCGACCGGCCCGGAGAACTGCGCCGAGGAGGCCGCGGCCCAGGCCATCGACGCCATCACCAAGCAGGTGGGCGCGGACAACGTGGCCGCGATCATCATCGAGCCGGTGCTCGGCGAGGGCGGCTTCATCGAGCCGGCCAAGGGCTTCCTGCCGCGCATCGCGCAGTTCGCGAAGGACAACGGCATCGTCTTCGTCGCGGACGAGATCCAGTCCGGCTTCTGCCGTACGGGCCAGTGGTTCGCGTGCGAGGACGAGGGCATCGTCCCGGACCTGATCACGACGGCGAAGGGCATCGCGGGCGGCCTGCCGCTCGCCGCCGTCACCGGCCGCGCGGAGATCATGGACGCGGCGCACCCGGGCGGCCTGGGCGGCACGTACGGCGGCAACCCGGTGGCGTGCGCGGCGGCGCTCGGCTCGATCGAGACGATGCGCGAGCTGGACCTCAACGCGAAGGCCAAGCGCATCGAGGAGGTCATGAAGGGCCGCCTGGCCACGATGCGGGAGAAGACCGACATCGTGGGTGACATCCGCGGCCGCGGCGCGATGATCGCGATCGAGCTGGTCAAGCCGGGCACCAAGGACCCGAACCCGGAGGCGGCCGGCGCGCTCGCGAAGGCGTGCCACGCGGAGGGCCTGCTGGTCCTGACCTGCGGCACGTACGGCAACGTGCTGCGCTTCCTGCCGCCGCTGGTGATCGGCGAGGACCTGCTGAACGAGGGCCTGGACATCATCGAGACCGCGTTCACACGTCTGTAACCGGCGGTAATGCCGCGGTAATCGCGGCTTGGGGTCGTCATGGGGTGAAGAACCTGTGCGGGGCGGGTGGTGGAGGGGTGATCCGGCTGTCCGGACGCCCCGCCCTGCCGTACGGTTTCTGCAGATGAATGCAACACCCCGTCCGCAGGGGACTGCGGACACCGCCGTGCCGGCGAATCCCCGTCGCCGACCCGGTCGTGCCTTCGCGCACAGCATCACCGGAGCCCTCGGCTCCGGGCATCCTCACCGATCGGACGGCCGCCCGCCCCATACCCCCCGGGGCGCGCGGCACCCCGGTCACCACGGCGGCCTCGGAACCTCCCCCCCTGTTCCGGGGCCGTCGGCCCGGGGACCTCTCCGCTCCGGACTCCTCCCCGGCCTCTGCGCCCTCCTCTTCGCGCTGCTCACCTGGCAGGTCGTCACCCACGGACCGCTGCGCGCCCTCGACGAGCGGGCGGGCCGCGCGGTATCCGGCTCGGCCCTGCCGGGCGGCGCCGCCCACTTCTTCGCCGACCTCGGCGACGCGACGGTCGCCCTGCCCGTGCTCGCACTGGCCATGGCCGTCTCGGCGCTGCGCGCCACCGGCGCCCGGCGCTGGTGGCCGCCGCTGTGCGCGGCGCTCACCATGGCCGCCGTCCCCGCGCTGGTCGTGCCCGTCAAGGACGCCGTCGGGCGGCCGGGACCGGCCGCCATGGCGGGCGTGCGGGACGGCTTCTTCCCCTCGGGCCACGCCGCCACGGCGGCGGTCGCCTACGGAGCGGCCGCGCTGCTGTTCCTGCTCCACCGGCCGGGCCGCGTACGGGCCTTCGCGGTGGCGTCGTATGCCGCCGTCAACGCGGGCGTGGCCGTCGGGCTCGTCCGGTGCGGCTTCCACTGGCCCCTGGACGTACTCGGCAGCTGGTGCCTGTCGGGGGTGTTGCTGTGGGGCCTGGCACGCGCACTCAGCCGTCCTCCCGGCGCGGATCACCGGCGAGGAGCACGGCCGCCTCGTGCATCGACAGCTCAAGGACCGCCGGATCCGTGAGGGTTCCGCTGCCGTCCGGCGGGACGATCCAGCGGATGCCGGAGGCGGCCCGGCCGGGGTGCGGGACGACGACCCAACTGCCTCTCCCCACGGACCGCACGCCGGTCGCGACCCAGCCGGCGGCCGTGCCCGGTGGGACGAAGAAACCCATCCGGCTGTCCCCGTAGTCGGCCAGGACGGGACCGATCAGGTCGGTGCACCGCGACAGGACGTCCAGGGTGGGGTGACCGAGCACGCTGGGGAGGATGAGCACGTCCCAGACCCGCCCGGCGGGCAGGAGCGCGATCCCCAGCGGATTGCGCTCCCACTCCCATCGGCAGGTCCCGGGGTCGGGGGCGGCCGTCACCAGCCACTCCACCGCGCTCCGCCTCCCCGCTCCGTCGCTCATGAGGTCCTCCGTTCCGTGAGTGCCTGTTTCTGCATTCACGGATGAGAGGGCCGGGAGGGCGGATCATTACACGGGTTCGCGGCACGACCTGAGGCGAACGTTTCACCGCCGGGCGCTGCCGGACACTCCGGCGCGCGGCGGTGGGACGGCTCAGCTGTCGAAGCCCAGGCCGACCTTGTCCATGGCCTTGAGCCAGAGGTTGCGGCGGCCGCCGTTCTCGTCGGCGCGGGTCATCGCCCACTGCGTGATGCCGATGCCCATGGTCCGCACGGGCTCGGGCGGGAAGGGCAGCGGCTTGCTGCGCACCATCTCCAGCTCGGTCCGCTCGGTGCGCTCCCCGCTCAGCAGGTCGAGCATCACGTCCGCGCCGAACCGGCTCGCCCCGACGCCGAGGCCGGTGTAGCCGAGCGCGTAGGCGACCCGCCCGCCGTGAGCGGTGCCGAAGAAGGCCGAGAAGCGCGAGCAGGTGTCGATGGCGCCACCCCAGTTGTGGGTGAAGCGGATCCCTTCGAGCTGGGGGAAGCAGCGGAAGAAGTGCTCGGCGAGCTTCTGATACGTGGCCGGGTGGTGGTCGTACTCCGGCCGGACGCCGCCCCCGTAGTGGTGGACGATGTCGTAACCGCCCCACAGGATGCGGTGGTCGCGGGTGATGCGGAAGTAGTGGAAGTGGTTGGCGGCGTCGCCGAGCCCCTGCCGTCGCTGCCAGCCGATGGCGGCGCGCTGCTCCTCGCTCAGCGGCTCGGTCATCAGCGCGTAGTCGTAGACGGGCGCGATGTACGGCCGTACGCGCTTGACGAGCGAGGGGAAGGCGTTGGTGCCGAGGGCGGCGTGGCGGGCGAAGACGCGGCCGTACGGGGTGCGGACGGCGAGACCGGCGGAGCGCGAGGACAGCTCGGTGCCGGGGGTGTGTTCGTAGATCCGCACGCCCAGCTCCAGGCAGACGCGCTTGAGGCCCCAGGCGAGCCGGGCGGGGTGGAGCATGGCCACACCGGTGCGGTCCCAGAGGCCGGCGAGGAAGGTCGGGGAGTCGACCTCGGCGCGCAGGGCGTCCCGGTCGAGGAACTCGTAGTGCGGCAGGCCCAGTTCCGCGACCTCGTCGGCGGCCTCGCGGAGCTCCTGGAGCTGGTGGGGGGCGGTGGCGATGTCTATCTCGCCGGTGCGCTCGAAGTCGCAGTCGATGCCGTGGCGGGCGATGGTGGCCTCGATCGCGTCGAGGTTGCCGCGGCCCAGCCGTTCCAGGGCGGCGAGTTCACCGGGCCAGCGGGCCTGGCCGTTGGCCCAGCCGTGGGTGAGGGAGGAGGAGCAGAAGCCGCCGTTGCGGCCGGAGGCGGCCCAGCCGGTCTCCTGGGCCTCGATGAGGACGACGTCCCGGGCCGGGTCGCGCTCCTTGGCCCGGAGCGCGGTCCACAGCCCGGAGTAGCCGCCGCCGACGACGAGCAGGTCGGTGTGCTCGTCGCCGACGAGGGAGGGGAGTGCCTCCGGCCGGGAGGGGTCGTCGAGCCAGTAGGGCCGGGGGGCGGCTTCGGAAAGTGATTGTGCAGGGTTCATGGCACGAGAGGCCATGGTCTCAGCTCCTTCTACGGCGCCTGCCGACCAGCTGACCGGCGAGGACGCACAGCACGGCGACGGCGAACATCGCCGTCCCGATGACATTGATCTGAACGGGTGTGCCCCGTTGCGCGGATCCCCAGACGAACATGGGGAAGGTCACAGTCGAGCCGGCGTTGAAGTTCGTGATGATGAAGTCGTCGAAGGACAGGGCGAAGGACAGCAGGGCACCGGCCGCGATCCCGGGGGCGGCGATCGGGAGGGTGACCCGCAGGAAGGTCTGGAACGGGGTGGCGTAGAGGTCCTGGGCGGCCTGTTCCAGGCGGGGGTCCATGGACATCACCCGCGCCTTCACCGCCGTCACCACGAAGCTCAGGCAGAACATGATGTGGGCGATGAGGATCGTCCAGAAGCCGAAGGTGACGCCCATGTTGAGGAAGAGGGTGGCCAGCGAGGCGGCCATGACGACCTCGGGCATGGCCATCGGCAGGAACAGCAGGGTGCTCACGGAGGACCGGGCGCGGAAGCGGTAGCGGGCGAGCGCGAAGGCGATCATCGTGCCGAGCACGGTCGCGCCGACGGTCGCCCAGACGGCGATGCGCAGGCTCAGCGAGAGCGAGCCGCACAGGTCGGCGACGCCGCAGGGGTCGGTCCAGGCGTCGGTGGAGAAGCGCTGCCACTCGTAGTTGAAGCGGCCGTTGGGCTTGTTGAAGGAGAAGACCGTCACGATGACGTTGGGCAGGATCAGATAGCCGAGGGTGCAAAGGCCCGCGATCACCACGAGGTTGCGGCGCACCCAGCGCGTCACAGCGCTCATCAGACGAGGTCCTCCGTCCCGGACTTGCGGATGTAGAGCGTGACCATGGCGAGGATGGCGGCCATGAGGATGAAGGACAGCGCGGCGGCGGTCGGGTAGTCCAGGACGCGCAGGAACTGGGACTGGATGACGTTCCCGATCATCTTCTGGTCGGTGGAGCCCAGCAGTTCGGCGTTGATGTAGTCGCCGGTGGCGGGGATGAAGGTGAGCAGGGTGCCGGCGACGACGCCGGGCATGGACAGCGGGAAGGTCACCTTGCGGAAGGTGGTGAGGGGGGTGGCGTAGAGGTCTCCGGCCGCTTCGTGGAGCCGTGGGTCAATGCGTTCGAGAGAGGTGTAGAGCGGCAGGATCATGAAGGGCAGGAAGTTGTAGGTCAGGCCGCAGACGACGGCGAGCGGGGTGGCGAGCACGCGGTGTCCCTCGGTGACGCCCAGGGCGTTGGTGAGGTCGAGGACGTGCAGGCTGTTCAGCGTGGAGACGACCGGGCCGCCGTCGGAGAGGATCGTCTTCCAGGCGAGGGTGCGGATCAGGAAGCTGGTGAAGAACGGCGCTATGACGAGGATCATCAGCAGGTTGCGCCAGCGGCCCGCCTTGAAGGCGATGAGGTAGGCGAGCGGATAGCCGAGGGCGAGGCAGAGCACGGTGGCGGTGGCGGAGTAGGCCACGGAGCGCAGGAACTGCGGGTAGTACTCGCTCAGGGCGTCCGTGTAGGTGGCGAAGTGCCAGGTGACCTTGAAGCCCTCTTCGAGCGACCCGGTCTGCACGGAGGTGGACGCCTGGTAGACCAGGGGCGCGGCGAAGAAGACGAGGAGCCACAGGATGCCGGGGAGCAGCAGCCAGTAGGGGACGAGCTTCTTGCGGCGGGCGGACGCGCCCGCGGCGGGCGCTTCGGTGTCGGCGGAGGCCGTGGTCGTGGTCGTCACGTGCCCTCTCCCGCGTCCGTGCCGGCCTCGACGCTCTGCGCCGCGTCCAGGCCGAAGCTGTGGCCGGGGTTCCAGTGGAGGACGACCTCGGCGCCGGGCGCGAGGCGGCTGTCGCGCTCGATGTTCTGCTCGTAGACGGACAGGCCGGGGCCGACGGGGCTGTCGACGACGTACTGCGTGGAGACGCCGATGAAGCTGGAGTCGGCGATGCGTCCGGTGACGCGGTTGCGGCCCTCGGGGATGGAGCCGGCGTCGTCGGCGTGGGTGAGAGTGATCTTCTCGGGCCGTATGCCGAGCAGAAGCTTCTCGCCCGTGCGGGCGGTGGTCGTACATCGGGTCGCCGGAAGGGTGAGTTTGGTATCGGACGCGCGCAGAAGGATGTCGTCGCCGGAGGTGCCGAGTACGTCGGCGGAGATGAGGTTGGAGGTGCCGAGGAAGTTGGCGACGAAGGTGGTACGGGGCGTCTCGTAGAGGTCGGCGGGGGCCCCGAGCTGCTCGACCCGGCCGCCGTTCATGACCGCGACGGTGTCGGCCATGGTCATGGCCTCCTCCTGGTCGTGGGTGACGTGCACGAAGGTGATGCCGACCTCGGTCTGGATGCGCTTGAGCTCCAGCTGCATCTGGCGGCGCAGCTTGAGGTCGAGGGCGCCGAGCGGCTCGTCGAGGAGCAGCACCTGCGGGTGGTTGATGAGGGCGCGGGCGACCGCGACGCGCTGCTGCTGGCCGCCGGAGAGCTGGTGCGGCTTGCGGCGGGCGAAGTCGCCGAGCTGCACGAGGTCGAGCATGTCGTCGACCTGCTTGCGCACCGACTTGATGCCGCGGCGGCGGAGGCCGAAGGCGACGTTCTCGTAGATGTCGAGGTGGGGGAAGAGCGCGTAGCTCTGGAAGACGGTGTTGACGGGCCGCTTGTGCGGGGGGAGGGCGGTGACGTCCTTGCCGGCGAGCTCGACGCTGCCGGTGGTGGGGTCCTCCAGGCCGGCGATCATCCGCAGGGTGGTGGTCTTGCCGCAGCCGGAGGCACCGAGGAGTGCGAAGAAGGAGCCGGCGGGGATGGCGAGGTCGAGCGGGTGGACCGCGGTGAACGAGCCGTAGCGCTTGCTGATGGCGGTGAGGCGGACGTCCGTGCCGCTGCTGCTGACGGTGGGGGCGGTTGCTGTCATGGGTCTGGTCCAGGGGTGTCGGGGGCGTGAGCGCGTACGGCACGTACAGCCGCGTACGTTCTCATATGTCCGGGGGCGGGTGCCGCGCCGGTGGCCCGTATGGCGGTCTGGCGCCGGGGAGCTCGGAGAATTCTGCGTTCTGCTGGTGACGGGCGTTGCGGAGGGACCAGAAGATTGTCGCCGGAAATCGGGGCGGCGCGATCGCCGTGGCGTGGCACGGGCGGCCGCGCCGCCACCGGGTCAGCCCACCGTGAAGACGGTGCGGTGCCACGCCTTGCGCGCGACGGCCGTGTTGTCGGACATGACGTGCTTGACCTGGGTGTATTCCTCGAAGGAGTAGGCGGACATGTCCTTGCCGTAGCCGGACGCCTTGGAGCCGCCGTGCGGCATCTCACTGAGGATCGGAATGTGGTCGTTGATCCAGACGCAGCCCGCCTCGATCTCCCGGGTGGCGCGGCCGGTGCGGTAGACGTCGCGGCTCCACGCGGAGGCGGCCAGACCGTAGGGCGTGTCGTTGGCGAGCGCGATGCCCTCGTCGTCGCTGTCGAAGGGCAGCACGGCGAGGACGGGTCCGAAGACCTCGTCCCGGACGATCTCGCTGTCCTGGGCGGCGCCGGTGACGAGCGTGGGGAGGTAGTAGGCGCCCTTCGCCAGCTCACCGGCCGGGGCCTCGCCGCCGGTGACGACGGTGGCGTAGGAGCGGGCCCGGTCGACGAAGCCGGCGACCCGGTCGCGCTGGGCGTGCGAGACCAGGGGGCCGAGGTCGGTGGCCGGGTCGAGGGGGTCGCCGAGGCGGACGCCGGCCATGAGGTCGGCGACACCGGAGACGAACGCCTCGTAGAGCGGCCGCTGGACATAGGCGCGGGTGGCGGCCGTGCAGTCCTGGCCGGTATTGATGAGCGCGCCGGCGACCGCGCCATGGACGGCGGCCTCCAGGTCGGCGTCGTCGAAGACGACGAAGGGGGCCTTGCCGCCGAGTTCGAGGTGCAGCCGCTTGACGGTGGCCGTCGCGATCCCGGCCACCCGCCGTCCGACCGGGGTGGAGCCGGTGAAGGAGGTCATGGCGACGGACGGGTGGCCGACGAGGTGCTCGCCCGCGTCCCGGCCCGCGCCGCTGACGATGTTGACGACACCGTCGGGGATCCCGGCGGCGGTCGCCGCCTGAGCGAACATCAGGGAGGTCAGCGGCGTGAGCTCGGCGGGCTTGAGGACGACCGTGTTCCCCGCGGCGATCGCCGGGAGCACCTTCCAGGCGGCCATCTGGAGGGGGTAGTTCCAGGGGGCGATCGAGCCGACGACACCGATCGGCTCGCGGCGGATGTACGAGGTGTGGTCGGCGCTGTACTCCGCGGCCGACCTGCCCTCCAGGTGGCGGGCGGCGCCCGCGAAGAACGCCGCGTTGTCGACCGTGCCGGGGACGTCGAAGCCGGTGGTCAGGCGGATGGGCTTGCCGCACTGGACCGATTCGGCGAGCGCGAGGTCGGCCGCCCGTTCGGCGAGGACCCCGGCGAACCGGTGGAGTGCGTCGGAGCGCTCGCCGGGGGTGGCTCCCGCCCAGGCGGGGAAGGCGTCGGCCGCGGCGGCGACGGCCGCGTCGACGTCTGCGGGCCCGGCGAGCTCGTAGCTCAGGAGCTCCGCTCCGGTGGCCGGGTCCACGACCGCGTGCGTACGGCCCGAACTCCCGGGCCTCAGTCGTCCGCCGATGTACTGCGCGCCCTCGGCGAACCGTTCCGCCCCGTCGAACCGTCGATCCATCGCGCACTCCTCCGCCGACCGCAGAGACCTGTGGAAGGCGTAGCTCCAACCGGATTCGGATGCCGATCCTGGCAGAGGAGTCGGTGAGCAACAAGGGATTCCGTCGCAATGTTTTGAAAGCGCGACGAATTCAGTGTGCGGGAGCGGTGCGCTCGCGAGGCCGCCAGGACCACCGGAATATTCCCGGCCGCTTGTCAGTGGCCGGTGCCAGAATGACGGGCATGAAGATCAAGGGGGACGCGCGCGGACCACGGTCGGTGGAGCAGCTGAAGGAGGCGGTCGCCCGCGGCGAGCACGTGGAGTACGTCTGCTTCTGGGGCCACCGGCCGCGGCGGGACGGCAGCGTGGGGCAGGGGTGTTTCAGCCAGTGGTGGCCGTCGCCGTTCACGGTGGACGGCACGGTCTACGCCACGGCCGAGCACTGGATGATGGCGGGCAAGGCCCGGCTCTTCGACGACGGGGAGGCGCTGGCCCGGGTGCTCGCGGCCGGCCACCCCAAGGAGGCGAAGGACGCCGGCCGCACGGTGCGCGGCTTCGACGAGGAGGTCTGGCGGCGGCACCGCTTCGCGCTCGTGGTGGAGGGCAGCGTCCACAAGTTCGCGCAGGACGCGGAGCTCCGCGCGTATCTGCTCGGCACGGGTGACCGGGTGCTGGTCGAGGCCAGCCCGCTCGACCGGGTCTGGGGCATCGGCCTGGCCGCCGACGACGAGCGGGCCCGGGACCCCGCGCGCTGGCGCGGGGAGAATCTGCTGGGCTTCGCCCTGATGGCGGCCCGGGAGCGGCTGGCGGCCTGATCAGCGGCCCGGGGCGCGGTCCACGACCCGCACGGCGGCGGACAGGTACGCCCCGTAGGTCGCGCCCGGGTCGTCCTCCGGAGCGGGGGACTTGTGCTCACTGTGGCCGACGTTGATGTAGAAGATCAGCATCAGCACGCTGGCGACGAGCCCCACACCGCCGAGGATCAGACCGGCGAGGGACTGCCCGCCGTTGTCCGCCTCGCCGTTGCTCACCTTGGACCGGCCTATGCCGCCGAAGATGATCGCGAGTATGCCGAGGACGACCCCGAGGAAGACCGTCGGCGACAGCACGGTCCCGATGATGCCGAGCACGAGGGCGGCGACACCGAGGCTGTTCCCGGCCGCGGGCACGGGCTGGTGCCAGCCGGGCCCGTAGGGCGCCGTGGGATAGCCGTAGGAGCCGGGCGGCGCGTAGCCGTAGGGAGGCTGCTGCCCGTAGGGGCCGGCGTGGCCGTAGGGAGGCTGACCGTACGGCGGCTGACCGTACGGCTGTTGCCCGTACGGGCCCAGGGGATACGCGCTCGGCGTGCCCGGCCCGGTGGGCGCCTGCGGCACCGGCGGCACGGCGGAGGCGGCCGGCCCGGCCGGGGGAAAGGCGTACGGAGGCGGGCCCTGGGGAGCGCTCGGCGGCACGGCGCCGTGCGCCCCGGGCGCTGCCTGTGCGCCGGGCGCCGTCCGTGCGCCGGGCTTGTCGAGAGGCACGCGCTGCCGGGGCACCTGCTGTTCGCCGGTCCCGTCGAGCGGCGCGCGGTGCTCCGGCGGAGCCCAGGGATCGCGGCCCCCGGACTCCGGCCGCCCGTCGGCCATGGCGCCCTTGTCGGACCCGGTCTCGGACCCCTTGTCGGACATAGTCCTCCCCAGTCGTTCTCCCCGTCATGCT
Source organism: Streptomyces sp. NPDC020379 (assembly GCF_044387105.1). Taxonomy (NCBI): domain Bacteria; kingdom Bacillati; phylum Actinomycetota; class Actinomycetes; order Kitasatosporales; family Streptomycetaceae; genus Streptomyces; species Streptomyces sp. NPDC020379. The sequence goes on along the minus strand of NZ_JBIRVR010000009.1, from coordinate 202,984 downwards.
AAGGCCTGAGCCCGGGCCCGGCGCCCGCCCCGCATACGATGATCGCCACTCGTCGACCGCACAGCCGTGGAGGCCCGCATGTCCGTACTCGACTCGTTCATCGCAGGGCTCCCGAAAGCGGAGCTGCACGTGCACCACGTCGGTTCCGCGTCCCCGCGCATCGTCGCCGAGCTGGCCGCCCGCCACTCCGACTCACCGGTGCCGACCGACCCCGAGGCACTCGCGGACTTCTTCACCTTCCGCGACTTCGCGCACTTCATCCAGGTGTATCTGTCGGTGGTCGACCTCATCCGGGACGCGGAGGACGTGCGGCTGCTCACCTACGAGGTCGCCCGCGACATGGCCCGGCAGAACATCCGCTACGCCGAGCTGACGGTGACCCCCTACAGCTCGACCCGGCGCGGCATCCCGGACGCGGCGTTCGTGGAGGCGATCGAGGACGCCCGCAAGGCGGCCGAGGCCGAACTGGGCGTGATACTGCGCTGGTGCTTCGACATCCCGGGCGAGGCCGGTCTGGAGGCCGCCGAGGAGACGGCCCGGATCGCCTGTGAGCTCAAGCCCGAGGGGCTCGTCTCCTTCGGGCTCGGCGGTCCGGAGATCGGGGTGCCGCGGCCGCAGTTCAAGCCGTATTTCGACCGGGCCATCGCGGCCGGGCTGCACAGCGTCCCGCACGCCGGGGAGACCACCGGCCCGCAGACGATCTGGGACGCCCTCGTGGACCTGCGCGCCGAGCGCATCGGCCACGGCACGAGCGCGCCGCAGGACCCCGAGCTGCTGGCCCATCTCGCCGAGCACCGCATCCCGCTGGAGGTCTGCCCCACCTCCAACCTCGCCACCCGGGCGGTGACCGATCTGGAGCGGCACCCCGTCAAGGAGATGGTCGCGGCGGGTGTCCTGGTCACCGTCAACAGCGACGACCCGCCGATGTTCGGCACGGACCTCAACAAGGAGTACGGGGTCGCGGCCCGGCTGCTCGACCTCGACGCGCGGGGCGTCGCCAAGCTGGCCAAGAACGCCGTCGAGGCGTCCTTCATGGACCCCGCGGGGAAGGCGGCGCTGCGTGCGGAGATCGACTCCTACACGGCGGGCCACCTGAACTGACGCCGGAGCGGTGGCTCTCCGGTCACAATGGCCGCATGCCCACCCCGCGCTCCGCCCCTCCCGCCTTCACCGCCGTCGCCCACCGCGGCGACCCGTACGCGCACCGCGAGAACACGCTCGCCTCGATCCGCTCGGCGCTGCGGGCGGGGGCGGACGCGGTCGAGGTCGATGTGCGGCTGACGCGGGACGGCGTGCCCGTGCTGCTGCACGACGCGACGCTGGAGCGGCTCTGGGAGCACTCCCGCTTCCTGGGCTCGCTCTCGGCCGACGAGCTGCGGGGGCTGACGGGCGGCGGGGTGCCGACGCTGCGTGAGGCGCTCGCGCTCGCCGGGGCGGAGGCGGCCCCGGGCCGGCGGCTCTTCGTCGACCTGCCGGACGTCTCGGCCGCGGAGACGGCCGTGGCCGAGGTCCACGCGAGCGGGGCGGCCGGGCGGGTGTACTACTGCGGCGGCCCGGAGTCGATGCTCGTCGTCCGCCGGGCGGACCCGGAGGCCGAGATCGCGCTCACCTGGACCACACTCGCCCCGCCGCGCGCCGCCCTGCTCGACCGGGTGCGCCCGCACTGGATCAACTACCGCTTCGGCCTGCTGAGCCCCGAGCTCGTCGCGGCTCACCACGCCCAGGGCTTCCTGGTCTCGGCGTGGACGGCGGACACGCGCCGCACGATGCGCCGCCTGCTGGCCTCGGGCGTGGACTCCATCACCACCAACCGCATCACGGCGCTGCGCTCGCTGGTGCCGGGCCCGGCCGGCGCCTGAGGGCCGTACGGCCCGCCGGGCTCAGCCCACCCCCACGGGCTCCCAGGGGTTGGTCAGCACCGCGTCATCCCCTATGGGCAGCCCGCTCGACCACCCGTGCTCGGGGTCGGTCACGGAGAACTCCCTGGGCGTGAGGCAGTCCAGCCGCAGCGCCTCGTCGCCTGTCCCCCGCCGGTCGCCGTCGCCCCCGACGATGCCGCGGGGCACGAGCACGTCCACGTGGTACGACGCGGACGCGGCCTCCGGGCCCGGCACGAACCCGCGGTGGCCGAGGGAATGCGCGTAATGGCCGGGCGAGTTGACCGATATCGCCACACCCCCGGGGATCCGGCGCTCGGGCCGGGCGCTCCCGTGCGCTCCCGTGTAGAGCAGCCGGGTGCCCGCCTTGAAGAGGGACACGCTTCCGTCGGGCCGCCGCAGTGGCAGCGCTTCGGCGTAGACGGTGTCGTATGCGACCGGCGCGCATTCGGAGAGATAGGTGCCGGCCAAAGCGCGGCAGAGTTCGCCCAGTTCGCGGCTGGGCCGCGCGAACGCGAGCCGCCTGTCGCTGAAGACGATCAGAAAGGCGCTGGTCTCGCCGTTGACCGCCCGCCGCTTCCAGGCGGCGCGGGCCGTCCACACCTTGGCGGCGACGTGGTCGTGGCCCCTGGCGAGGTCGTCCTCCAGGATCCAGCAGAGGTCGAGGCCCCTGCGCCTGCGGGCGGCCGACGGATGGCCGATCTTCGCCACGAACCGGCCGTACGAGCACGGCCGCGCCTGCTCGAGCCAGGCCAGCAGGGCCGCTTCCCGGGCCTCCTGCCGGGCGCCCGGCGCGAACATCTCCTCGTGCGCCGCGTCGATGTCCGCCCCGAGCCCCGCTCCGCGGGCGGTCCGCGGCAGGGCTTCCAGGGCCTCGACGACGGAGGGTTGTGCGAGCATGCCGAAACTGTTGCCGTTCAGTGCGATCACTCCCCCGGTGGTCTGCACGCCGATGGCCTCTCGGCGATTTCGACAGTCTGACCATCCGCGAGATCACCGGTCAAGACCCGATCCGGCGACGGATTCGGTGGCGGAATTCACCCGGGGAAACGGAATCAGCCACCCTCAACCCCCTTGCGCCAAGGGCCCCTTGATCGGCCCGGGTCCCTCGGAAGGCCGGCCTCAGAGACCGACGATCTCGTTCCACTCCTTGGTGAAACCGGGGCGCTCCCGTGCCGTCATGTCGCGGGCGGTGGCGAGCCGCTTGCGCATCTCCTGGCTGGGGAAGATCAGCGGATTCTCGGCGAGCGCGGCGAGGTCCTTGTCCTTGGACGAGGCGAGCACCTCGCGGGCGTCCGGCACCGGGCAGACGTAATTGACCGCGGCCGCCAGCCGGGCCGCGACGTCGGGCCGGTAGTAGTAGTCGATGAGGTCTTCCGCGTTGCGCTTGTGACGGGCGAGGTTGGGGATCATCAGGCTCTCGGCCCACAGCTCCGCGCCCTCCTCCGGGACGACGAACTCGATGTCCGGGTTGTCGGCCTGGAGCTGGATGACGTCACCGGAATACGCCTGACACGCCAGGACGTCCCCGGAGGAGAGGTCCTTGATGTAGTCGTTGCCGGTGAAACGGCGGATGTGGCGCTTGCGGACCAGGTCGCGGAGCTGGTCGGCCATGGTGTGGAAGTCGTCGGCGGTCCAGCGGGTGACGTCCACGCCGTTGCCCTGCATGAGCAGCGAGAACGCCTCGTCCATCCCGGCGAGCAGGGTGACCCGTCCCCGGAGGTCGCTCTTCCACAGGTCGGAGGTGTGCCGGATCTCGCGGCCGAGCTTCTTGCGGTTGTAGGCGATGCCGGTGATACCGGACTGCCAGGGGACGCTGTGCAGCCGCCCGGGGTCGAAGTGCGGCTTGCGCAGCAGGGGGTCGAGCCGCCGCTCCACGTTCGGCTGGCGGGCGCGGTCCATCTCCTGGACCCAGCCCAGGCGAACGTAGCGCGCGCACATCCAGTCGCTGACGACGACGAGATCCCGGCCGGTCGCCTGGTGGTTCATCAGGGCGGGGCTGATCTTGCCGAAGAACTCGTCGTTGTCGTTGATCTCCTCGGTGTACTTCACCGAGATCCCGCTGCTCTTCTCGAAGCCCTCCAGCGTGGGCCTGCGCTGGGGGTCCTTCTCATCGGTGTCGATGTAGAGCGGCCAGTTGGCGAAGACGAGCCGCTTGTCGCTCCCGGACCGGTCCTGCGCGCTCCGGTCGCCCGGCTGGACGTACGCGGCGGGCACCCCGCAACCGGCGAGTGCGGCGGCCCCCGCGCCGGCGCCGAGCGCGCGCAGCAGGGACCGGCGGGACAGCGTGTTCACGGGGCTCACTCGCATTTCGGCAGCATGGCGGTTCTGATCTTCGCGGGCAATGTACGGCCTGTCCGGGAGCGGCTCCCCTCCCCCGACACCTTGACGGGGCGGGCCGCCGGGGCGAGCGGAATCCGGCCGCGTGCCGGGCCGGGCGTGCTCCACCGGGCTCATCGTCCGGGCGTTCGATGGTACCGGCGACCGGGCCGCCGCCGAGCCCGCGGGGAGCGACGTGAGCGGGGCCACGCCGGGGGCTCCCGGCCGCGGGGAAACGGCCGGGCGGGGAAACGGCCGCGGCCCCCGCCGGAGATCCGGTGGGGGCCGCGGCCGGTGGCCTGGCGAGGGGGTCAGCCCAGCGACGTCATCACGTGCTTGATGCGCGTGTAGTCCTCGAAGCTGTAGCCCGAGAGGTCCTTGCCGTAGCCGGACTGCTTGAAGCCGCCGTGCGGCATCTCGGCGACGAGCGGGATGTGGGTATTGATCCACACACAGCCGAAGTCCAGCCGCCGGGACATCCGCATGGCCCGCCCGTGGTCCTTCGTCCACACCGAGGAGGCCAGGGCGTACTCGACGCCGTTGGCGTAGGCGACGGCCTGCTCCTCGTCCGTGAAGGACTGGACGGTGATGACGGGGCCGAAGACCTCGTGCTGGATGATCTCGTCGTCCTGCTTGAGCCCGGAGACGACGGTCGGCGCGAAGAAGTAGCCCCGGTCGCCGACGCGGTGACCGCCGGCCTCCACCTTGGCGTGGGCGGGCAGCCGCTCGATGAAGCCGGTCACCTGCTGGAGCTGGTTGGCGTTGTTGAGCGGGCCGTAGAGCACGTCCTCGTCGTCCGGCAGGCCCGTCCTGGTGTCGGCGGCCGCCTTGGCGAGCGCGGTCACGAACTCGTCGTGCACGGACTCGTGCACGAGCACGCGGGTCGCGGCCGTACAGTCCTGGCCGGCGTTGAAGTAGCCCGCCACCGCGATGTCCTCGACCGCCTTGGCGATGTCGGCGTCCTCGAAGACGACGACGGGTGCCTTGCCGCCCAGTTCCAGGTGGACGCGCTTGACGTCCTTGGAGGCGGACGCCGCGACCTGGATGCCGGCCCGCACGGAGCCGGTGATCGAGGCCATGGCGGGCACCGGGTGCTCCACCATGAGGCGGCCGGTCTCCCGGTCGCCGCAGATCACGTTGAAGACGCCCTTGGAGTGGCCCAGTTCCTCCAGCACCCCGCCGATGATCTCGGCCATCAGGAGCGTGGAGGCGGGCGTGGTGTCGGAGGGCTTGAGGACGACCGTGTTGCCCGCGGCGAGCGCCGGGGCGAACTTCCACACGGCCATCATCATCGGGTAGTTCCACGGCGCGACCTGCGCGCAGACGCCGATCGGCTCCCGGCGGATGATGGAGGTCATCCCCTCCATGTACTCACCGGCGGAGCGGCCCTCCAGCATCCGGGCGGCGCCGGCGAAGAAGCGGATCTGGTCCACCATGGGCGGGATCTCTTCGCTGCGGGTGAGCGCGAGCGGCTTGCCGGTGTTCTCCGACTCGGTGGCGATCAGCTCCTCGGCCCGCGCCTCGAAGGCGTCGGCGATCTTGAGCAGGACCTTCTGCCGGTCGCCGGGCACCAGGTCGCGCCAGGCCGGGAAGGCCGCCTCGGCCGCGGCCATCGCGGCGTCGACGTCGGCGGCACCGGACAGGGCGGCGGTGGCGTACGCCTCGCCGGTGACGGGATTGACCACCTCGGTGGTCCGCCCGTCGGCGGCGTCCCGGAATTCTCCGGCGATGTAGTTGCGAAGACGTCGCAGCTCGGTGGTCACGTGCGCCACCCTTTCTGTCAGCTGTCCGATGGGCGAGACACCAGCCTAGTCAGTGAGGCGACGCTTTCGACATACCTACCACCCGGAAACAACGGAATCAGTGATTCAAGAGCCTCCTCGCAACGAATTTCATCGCCCAAGGGTTGCCACACAGACGAGTCCCATGCACAGTGGAGTCCGTGGCCACTCGTAGCGCAGACCCGAAGAGCGTGCAGGGCACGCCCCCGATCGACGCCGTCTCCCTGGCGATCATCGAGCAACTCCAGGAGGACGGCCGCCGCCCCTACGCGGCGATCGGCAAGGCCGTCGGGCTGTCCGAGGCGGCCGTCCGGCAGCGGGTGCAGAAGCTGCTCGACCAGGGCGTGATGCAGATCGTCGCCGTCACCGACCCGCTCACCGTCGGATTCCGGCGGCAGGCGATGGTCGGCATCAACGTCGAGGGCGACCTCGACCCGGTGGCCGACGCCCTGACCGCGATGGACGAGGTGGAGTACGTGGTGATGACCGCCGGCTCCTTCGATCTCCTCATCGAGATCGTCTGCGAGGACGACGACCACCTCCTCGAAATGATCAACAAGCGCATCCGGACCCTCCCCGGCGTGCGCTCCACCGAGAGCTTCGTCTACCTCAAGCTCCGCAAGCAGACCTACACATGGGGAACCCGATAGCCGTGAGCAAGGACCTCTCCCAGACGGCGTACGACCACCTGTGGATGCACTTCACCCGCATGTCGTCGTACGAGAACGCCCCCGTGCCCACCATCGTGCGCGGCGAGGGCACCTACATCTACGACGACAAGGGCAAGCGCTATCTCGACGGCCTCGCCGGGCTGTTCGTGGTCCAGGCCGGCCACGGCCGGGCCGAGCTGGCGGAGGCCGCCGCCAAGCAGGCGCAGGAGCTGGCCTTCTTCCCGGTGTGGAGCTACGCCCACCCCAAGGCCGTCGAGCTGGCCGAGCGACTGGCCCACTACGCCCCCGGCGACCTCAACAAGGTCTTCTTCACCACCGGCGGCGGCGAGGCCGTCGAGACCGCGTGGAAGCTCGCGAAGCAGTTCCACAAGCTGACCGGCAACCACACCAAGTACAAGGTCATCTCACGGGCCGTCGCCTATCACGGCACCCCGCAGGGCGCGCTGTCCATCACCGGCCTGCCGGCCCTGAAGGCGCCGTTCGAGCCGCTGGTCCCCGGCGCGCACAAGGTGCCCAACACCAACATCTACCGCGCCCCGATCCACGGTGACGACCCCGAGGCGTTCGGCCGCTGGGCCGCCGACCAGATCGAGCAGGAGATCCTCTTCGAGGGCCCGGACACCGTCGCCGCGGTCTTCCTGGAGCCCGTGCAGAACGCGGGCGGCTGCTTCCCGCCGCCGCCCGGCTACTTCCAGCGGGTGCGCGAGATCTGCGACCGCCACAACGTCCTGCTGGTCTCGGACGAGGTCATCTGCGCCTTCGGCCGCCTCGGCACGATGTTCGCGTGCGACAAGTTCGGCTACGTCCCGGACATCATCACCTGCGCCAAGGGCATGACGTCGGGCTACTCCCCGATCGGCGCCGCCATCATCTCCGACCGGATCGCCGAGCCCTTCTTCAAGGGCGACGCGACCTTCCTGCACGGCTACACCTTCGGCGGTCACCCGGTCTCCGCCGCCGTCGCGCTGACGAACCTCGACATCTTCGAGCGTGAGGGTCTCAACCAGCATGTTCTGGACAACGAAGCGGCCTTTCGCGCCACTCTGTCGAAGCTGAACGACCTGCCGATCGTCGGCGACGTGCGGGGCAACGGCTTCTTCTACGGCATCGAGCTGGTGAAGGACAAGGCCACCAAGCAGTCCTTCACGCCCGAGGAGTGCGAGCGCCTGCTCTACGGCTTCGTCTCCAAGCAGCTGTTCGAGAACGGCCTGTACTGCCGGGCCGACGACCGCGGCGACCCGGTCATCCAGCTGTCGCCGCCACTGGTCTCCGACCAGTCGACGTTCGACGAGATCGAGCAGATAGTCCGCGGCGTCCTCACGGAGGCGTGGACCAAGGTCTGAGCGACCAGGACGGGCCGGACCCCACCACCCGGCCCGTCCCTCCGCCGTGGCCCCGCGCGACCCCCTTCGCTCCACGCGCGCGTGAGCCACGGCTCCCGGCCGGAGCGACCGCGCTCCGGCCGCACCTCCGCTCGCACGTCCCGCGCGTATGCGCTCCGACGGACGGGCGAGCGCCGAGGATGAGGCCGACCGGAGGAAATGGGGCCCTCCAGCGCCGAGCCTGGGCGAGGGCTAGGATCCCGGTTCCGTACGGTGCCAGTGACCCAATGGCCTCCGGTTCGTTCACCCGGACAGGGGAACGGACCCTCTCAAGCGACCCGAGGTGCTCGATATGGTGGCCCCGCCGGACAACGACGTGCTCTGGGCACGTGGCCTGCATTACGCGTACGACGGCTCTCCCGCTCTCGCCGGGGTCTCCGTGGGCGTGCGCGAGGGCGAGATCCTCGCCGTCACCGGGACACGTGGTTCCGGGAAGAGCACACTCCTGAAATGCCTCTCGGGCCAGCTGCTGCCCACGCCCGGCGAGGTGTGGTTCAACAGCGCGCCCGTGCACACCCTTTCGCGCCCCGCCCGGGAGCGGCTGCGCCGGGAGCGGTTCGGCTGGATCGACAGCGAACCCCATCTCGTCCCGGAGCTCAGCGGCTGGGAGAACGCCGCCCTGCCGCTGCTGCTGCGCGGCATCGGCCACCGGGCCGCCAAACGGACCGCCGGTGAGTGGCTGGAGCGCCTCGACGTCGGCGACTGCGCCCGCAAGCGGCCGGGCGCCATGCTGATGGCGCAGCGTCAGCGGATCGCCATCGCCCGCGCGCTGGCCACCGAACCGACCGTCATCTTCGCGGACGAGCCCACCGCGCCCCTGCACAACGCCGACCGGGCGCAGGTGCTGCGCACCCTGACCACGGCCGCGCGCTCGCACCAGATCACGGTCGTCATCGCCACCCTGGACGACGAGATCGCCACGCTCGCCGACCGTACGGTCGCCCTGGCCGACGGCCGCCGGGCCAGCGGCATCCCGGCGCCCGACGCGCCCGGCGGAGAGGGCAGGGCGGCGTGCTCAGTCTCCGCCTAGCGCTCGGCGCCCACCCGCTCGTCCTGCTGCGCAGACTGCTGGTCGCGGCGGCCGCCGCGGGCGTCGGCTTCCTGCTGCTGTGCACCCTGGGGTACGCGGCGGCGCACCCGAAGGAGACCGGGCAGTCCGTCGTACGGCTGGTGTGGTGCGCCGTACCGCTCGCCGCCGTCGTGCAGTTCGCCCTCGCCGTGGCCCGTACGGACCCCTCCACCCGCCCGCGCGCGGGGCTGGACGCCGCGGGCCTCGGGCCGGTGCGGATGTCCCTCCTCGCGGCGGCCTCGACGGCGATCTCCTGCACGCTCGGCAGCGGCTTCGCCCTGCTGGTCTATCTGGAGCTCCGCGGCGGCCTCGGCGGCACTCCGCTGAGCGGCTCCGCCGAGCGGGTGCTGGACGGGCACGCGCACCTGCCGTGGGGCGCGACGCTGACCCTCCTCGGCCTGCTGCCGGTACTGGCGTCGGCCACCTGCGCCGTCGCGCTGCGCCCGCGCCGCGAGAGCGCGGCCGGCCGGCAGCCCGTGGATCCCGAGGCGGAGGCGGGGGCGCCCGTGCCGGAACCGGCCGTCCCGCCCGCGCCCAGGCCCGCGTACGCCGGTCTGCCCTGGGGCATCGCGATCATCTCGGTCGGCCTCGCGATGGAGGCGTACGTGGCCCGCGGCCCCGCACCCGACCCCGACACCCTGCTGTCGCTGCCCGGCCGCGGCGACGGCGCCTCCCCCGGTGTCGTCGGCGGCTGGCTCCTGGCCTCGCTCGGGCTGGTCCTCGCCGGGCCCGGCCTGACGCACTGGTGCGGGGTCCTGCTGTCGGCCGGGCGGCCCGGCGCCGTACGACTGCTGGCCGGGCGCATACTGCAGGACGCGGCCACCCGGATCGGCCGGCCTCTCGGCGTGCTGTGCGCCGTGGCCTCGGGCGCCCTCGCGGCGTCGGAGCTCTACGGCGCGGCCTGGGAGGGCTCCGGGCCCCGCCCCTTCGGCCCGCTGACCGGTCTCGGCGCGGCCCTGGTGATGGCCTGTGTGACCGCCACCGCCATCACCGCCGCCCTGGACAGCCGGCAGAGCCGGTCGGGCACCACGGCGGCGCTCCAGCGCCTGGGGCTCCCCGTCTCGATGCTCCGGGGCGCGGCGGTGCTGCGCACCTGTGTGCTGCTGGCCGTGCTCACCCCTCTGACATGGGCGATCGCCGAGCTGGCGGCGCTGCCCATGAGCAGGTGACGGTGGCACCGCCCGGGAGACCGCCGCTGACGGTCCGCTGAGCCGGCGCCCGAGGCGCTGTCCGGTCGCGCGCACCGGACACGTACGCTTCCCGCGTGGCCCCTGCCGGAGGCGTCGGCCGCGGGACGGCCGACGGCGGCCGGGTCGCGCCGGTGGACTCCTTCGCGAGGAGGCACCGGCGCGGGCGGCCGGTCCCACGGGCTCCCACAGGCGGCCGGCATCGCGGTCCCTCGACGGACCCGTTCTTGACCTTTTCTTGACCCAAGGCAACTTCCGCGCCGAAAAGCACGTCTGGCTCAGAAGCACGACGGTTTATCAGGCGAACGGAGCAATTGGTGATCATCGGCCTAGTGACGGCTGTCGCGGCCTCGGCCTGTTATGGAACGGGTTCGGTCCTGCAAGCCGTGGGATCGCGGAAATCGGCCCGCCGGGAGGCCGCCACCGCCTCGTCCACGGGCACCACCCAGCACGGCGGGCCGAGCCTCTCCTCCACCGCGAAGGCCGCCGTGACCTGGGAGTTCATGGTCGGTACGGTCCTGGACTTCATAGGCTTCGGGCTGGGCGCGCTGGCCGCCCGGATGCTGCCGCTGTTCCTGTCCCAGACGGTCATCAGCGCCAACCTCGTCGTCACGGCCCTGCTGAGCATCAAGCTCCTGGGCATCCGGCTGACCAAGCCCGAGTGGGCGTCGATCGGTGTGGTCTGCTCCGCGCTGGTGCTGCTGGCGACCGCCGCGGGCCACGAGGGCGGCGGTGACGCCGCGCGGTCCACCCACTGGTGGCTGCTGGTCATCTCGGTCGTGCTGATGGGCGGCGGCACGGTGGCCGTACGCCTCATGGGCTCCCGGGCGGCGATCCTGGCCGGTCTGCTGTCCGGCCTCGGCTTCGGCGCGATCGGTGTGGGCGTGCGCGTCCTGGACGGCATCGACCCGTTCGATCTGCCCACCCTGCTCGCGGACCCGGCCCTCTACGCCATCCTCATATCCGGCGCCGTCGGCATGTACCTGCACACGGTCGCCCTCCAGATCGGCTCGGTCAACGGCGCCACCGCGGCGCTGGTGGTCGGCGAGACCGTCCTGCCGGGCATCATCGGCGTCCTCCTGCTCGGTGACAGCTCCCGCCCCGGCTTCGCCTGGGTCGCGGTACTCGGCTTCCTGCTGGCGGTGACCGGCGCGGTGGCGGTCGCGTGGTTCGGCGAACCGGAGGGCGCGCCCGCGGCGGAGGCGGAACAGAGGGAACTCCAGCCGGCGTCCGGCGGCTGACGCTCCGCCGGACGCGGGAGTACGGGCCGGCCGCCTGTCCCCCACGGACCAGGCGGCCGGCCCGTTCCCGTACGGTCAGGAACCGCTCAGCACCACCACGTCGTCGGCGCGGAACACCACGCCCACCCGGTCACCCGCCTCCGGCGCGTCCCGCAACCCGCACGCGGCCTCCAGCTCCGGGCCCTGCGCGGGCCTGAGCAGCACCACCACGTGGTCGCCCCGGAACGTCCGCCCGGTGACCGTGCAGGGCAGCCCTTCCGCCTCCGGTGCCAGGCGCACACCGGTAGGCCGTACGAGCAGACGGCAGCGGCCGTCCGGGGTCCCGGCGGGCACCGGGACCTTGCCCCACACCGTGTCGGCGCGCTCCCCGGAGACCGTCGCCTCGACCACGTTGTCGAAGCCGAGGAAGCGGGCCACGAACTCCGACGCCGGCCGCTGCCAGACGTCCAGCGGGGTCCCGGCCTGCGCGATACGGCCGTCCCGCATCACCACGACGCGGTCGGCGAGCGCGAACGCCTCGCCCTGGTCGTGGGTGACGGCCAGCACGGTGGTGCCCAGCCGCCCGAAGAGCTCCCGCAGCTCCACCACGAGGCGCTCGCGCAGGCTCCGGTCGAGCTGGCCCAGCGGCTCGTCGAGCATCAGCAGCCGCGGCCGCGGGGCGAGCGCGCGGGCGAGCGCGACGCGCTGCTGCTCGCCGCCCGACAGTGCCGCCACGGACCGCCGCTGCGCGCCCGGCAGGCCCACCATGTCGAGCAGCTCGGCCACCCGGCGCTCCGCCTCGGCGCGGCCGGTCCCGCGCATGCGCAGCCCGAAGCCGACATTGCCGCCCACGTCCCGCTGCGGGAAGAGCTGGTGGTCCTGGAACATCAGGCCCACCTCACGCCGGTGCGTCGGCACACCGGTCTGGTCGTGCCCGGAGAGGAACACCCGCCCGGCGTCCGCCCGCTGCAAGCCGGCGACGACCCGCAGCAGCGTGGACTTGCCGCTGCCGCTCGGTCCGAGCACGCACACCGTCTCGTGCTCGGCCACCTGAAGGCCGACCCCGTCCAGCGCCGCGCGCTCGCCGAAGCGGACGGTCACGCCGTCCAGTCGCAGCAGGGACATCTAGAACTCTCCCGAACGGTCGGTGCGTACGCGCTCCAGCACCAGCAGCGCCACCGCGCACACCAGCATCAGGATCGTGCTGAGGGCCATCGCCTGGCCGTAGTTGAGCTCGCCCGGCCGGCCGAGCAGGCGGGCCACGGCCACGGGCAGCGTCGGGTTGTCGGGCCGGGCGATGAAGACGGTCGCCCCGAACTCGCCCAGTGACACGGCGAACGCGAAACCGGCCGCGACCGCCAGGGCGCGGCCCACCAGCGGCAGGTCGACCTCGCGCCAGGCGCGCAGCGGTGAGGCGCCGAGCACCGCGGCGGCCTCGCGTAGCCGGGCGTCCACCGCGCGCAGCACGGGCAGCATGGTCCGCACGACGAACGGCACACCCACCAGGGCCTGCGCGAGCGGCACGAGGATCCACGACGTGCGCAGATCCAGCGGCGGCTCGTCCAGGGTGATCAGGAAGCCGAAGCCGACGGTCACGGCGGAGGTGCCGAGCGGCAGCATCAGCAGCGCGTCGAAGCCGCGGACGAGCTTCCCCGCGCGCCGGGTGAGGGCGGCGGCGGCCAGGCCGCCCACGACCACCGCGATGCCGGTGGCCGCCAGCGCGTACGACAGCGAATTGCCGATGGCCTCCAGCGGGGCGACGACGAACGTCCCGCCGTTGTCCCCCGCCGAGGCGAGGGCGCGGTAGAAGGTCAGGCCGTAGCCGTCCGGGCCGTCGAAGGAACGCAGGGTGAGGACGACGAGCGGCACCAGCACCAGCAGCGCGATCACGGCCAGCACGGAGCCGAGCAGCGCCCACTGCGCCGCGCCGCGCGGCCGGCGGGCGGTGCGCGCGGCGTCGACGAGCCTCAGGGCGGACTCCCTGCGGCGCACGGTCCGGCCGTGCACGACGAGCAGCACGGCCACCGCGGCGAACTGCACGAGCGTGAGCACGGCCGCGGTCGGCAGGTCCAGCAGCTGCGCGGTCTGCTGATAGATCTCCACCTCCAGCGTGGAGTAGCGCGGGCCGCCCAGGATCTGCACGACGCCGAAGGAGGTGAAGGTGAAGAGGAAGACCATCAGCGCCGCGGCGGCCACGGCGGGCGTCAGGGCGGGCAGCGTCACCCGCCGCCAGGCGGCGAACCGGCCTGCTCCCAGCACCCGTGCCGCCTCCTCCTGGCGCGGGTCGAGCTGCGCCCAGAGGCCGCCGACGGTCCGTACGACAACGGCGTAGTTGAAGAAGACATGGGCGAGGAGGATGGCCCACACCGTGGTGTCCAGGCGCACGCCCCACAGCTCGTCCAGCAGCCCGCCGCGCCCGAGCAGCGCCAGGAACGCCGAGCCGACGACGACGGTCGGCAGGACGAAGGGAACGGTGACCACGGCCCGCAGCAGCTGTTTGCCGGGGAAGTCGAAGCGCGCGAAGACGTACGCGCCGGGGAGCGCGAGGGCGAGGGTCAGCGCGGTGGAGGCGAGGGCCTGCCAGGTCGTGAACCACAGGACGTGGCCGATGGCGGGGTCGGTGACGACCTCGCCGATGCGGCCGAACTGCCAGTGCCCGCCGTCCTTGAGACCGCGGGAGACGATCGCGGCGACGGGGTAGGCGAAGAAGACCCCGAAGAAGGCGAGCGGCACGGCCATCAGGCCGAGCCGCACCGCCGTCGGCCGCCAGGGCCGCCGGGACCGCCCGGAGGCGCTCCTGGGGCCCTCGGACGGCTTTCCCGTGGCGTCTACTTCAGGACGATCGAGGACCATGCCTTGACCCACTGCTCGCGGTTCTTGGCGATCTTCTCGGGAGCGAGCGTCGCGGGGTCGGTGACCTTCGCGCCGTACTTGGTGAACAGCTCCGGCAGCGCGGCGTCCTCGGCGGCGGGCTTGACGAACATCGTCAGCGGCATGTCCTCCTGGAACTTCTTGCTCAGCAGGAAGTCGACCAGCGCCTTGCCGCCCTCGGTGTTCTTCGCGCCGGACAGCAGTCCGGCGAACTCGATCTGGCGGAAGCACGTGCCGGTCGCGACACCGGTCGGGGCCTCCTTCGGCTCCGGCTTCACATCCATCACCTCGGCGGGCGGACTGGAGGCGTAGGAGACGACCAGCGGCTTGTCGCCCTTGGCCTTCCGGCCCGCGGCGGAGCCGGAGAAGCGCTGGTTGTACGCCTGCTCCCAGCCGTCGACCACCTCGACGCCGTTGGCCTTGAGCTTCTTCCAGTAGTCCTGCCAGCCGGCGTCGCCGTACTTCGCGATGCTGGCGAGCTGGAAGGCCAGGCCGGGCGAGGACGTGGCGGAGTTCTCCGTGACCAGGAGGTTCTTGTACTCCGGCTTGATCAGGTCGTCGAAGGACTGCGGCGGGGCCAGCTTGTGGCCGGCGAAATACGCGCGGTCGTAGTTGACGCAGATGTCGCCGGTGTCGATCGGGGTGACCCGGTGCCGCGCGGCGTCGAGCTGGAGATCCTTGGGGACGCGGTCCAGGCCCTTGGCCTCGTACGGCGTGAAGAGGTCCTTGTCCAGGGCGCGCGACAGGAGGGTGTTGTCGACGCCGAAGAAGACGTCGCCCTGGGGGTGCCTGGCGGAGAGGATCGCCTGGTTGACGGCCGCTCCGGCGTCACCGCTCTTGACCGTCCTGACGGTGTAGCCGCTCTGCTTCTCGAAGTCCTTGAGCACGCTGTCCGAGATCTGGAACGAGTCGTGCGAGACCAGGGTGACGGTCTTGCCGCCGTCGGTCCCGCCGGAGCCGCCCGAGCCGCAGGCGGCCAGCGCGGGCAGGCCGAGCGCGACGGCGGCCGCCGCGCCGAGGGCACGCCGGAGGTTGGTGTTCATGGTGCGTCTGACTCCCTACGCCGGTATGACCCGGATCAGGTCCGAGGGTCTGCGGCCCGTGCCGCACTCTCAGCGCTCTCGCGCTCCCCTGTCGGATTGTTCATTTGTGCGTTCGTTTGTGCGCTCGAAGGCGCGAAGGCACCGTATCAGTGCCGCTCCGGGGGCCGCGCTCAGCGCTCGGCCGCCGCCAGCTGCCCGCAGGCGCCGTCGATCTCCTGGCCGCGGGTGTCGCGGACGGTCACCGGCACGCCGTGCGCGGCGATCGCCTGGACGAACGCCCGCTCGTCCTCCGGCCGGGAGGCCGTCCACTTCGAGCCCGGGGTGGGGTTGAGCGGGATGAGGTTGACGTGCACGCGCTTGCCCTTGAGGAGCCGGCCGAGCAGGTCACCGCGCCACGCCTGGTCGTTGATGTCGCGGATCAGGGCGTACTCGATGGAGATGCGGCGGCCCGACTTCTCCGCGTACTCCCAGGCGGCGTCGAGGACCTCGCGGACCTTCCAGCGGGTGTTGACCGGCACCAGGGTGTCGCGCAGCTCGTCGTCGGGCGCGTGCAGCGAGACCGCGAGGCGGCACTTGAAGCCCTCGTCGGCGAAGCGGTGCATCGCGGGGACCAGGCCGACGGTGGAGACGGTGATGCCGCGCTGGGAGAGGCCGAGGCCGTCGGGCTCGGGGTCGGTGAGCCGGCGGATGGCGCCGACGACCCGCTTGTAGTTGGCGAGCGGCTCGCCCATGCCCATGAAGACGATGTTGGACAGGCGCGCGGGCCCGCCGGGCACCTCACCGTCGCGCAGCGCGCGCATGCCGTCCACGATCTGGTGCACGATCTCGGCGGCCGACAGATTGCGGTCGAGACCGGCCTGGCCCGTGGCACAGAACGGGCAGTTCATCCCGCAGCCGGCCTGGGAGCTGATGCACATGGTGACCCGGTCGGGATAGCGCATCAGCACCGACTCGACCAGCTTGCCGTCGTGCAGCCGCCAGAGGGTCTTGCGGGTGGTGTCGTCGTCGCACGAGATGTGCCGGACGACACTCATCAGCTCGGGCAGCAGCTCGGCCGCGAGCTTCTCGCGGGAGGCGGCGGGGATGTCGGTCCATGCCGCGGGGTCGTGCGCATACCGGGCGAAGTAGTGCTGCGACAGCTGCTTCGCGCGGAACGGCTTCTCGCCGATCGCGGCAACCGCCTCGCGGCGCTCGGCGGGCGAGAGGTCGGCAAGGTGCCGCGGGGGCTGCTTGGCCCCGCGCGGCGCGACGAAAGTGAGTTCTCCAGGTGCAGGCATGGTCCTACCAGTGTCGCAGACGTGCGGAGAGGGGCCCGCCGCCCTGTGGACAACGAGCCCTTCACCGAGGAAAGCGCAGGCCGGAGCCCTATGCGCTGCCGACGAAGATCACCATGAGCAGCCACACCACGGGGGCGGTGGGCAGCAGGGAGTCCAGCCGGTCCATGATCCCGCCGTGGCCGGGCAGCAGGGCGCCCATGTCCTTGATGCCCAGGTCACGCTTGATCATGGACTCGCCGAGGTCGCCCAGGGTGGCGCTGACCGCGACGGCGAGGCCGAGCAGCAGGCCCTGCCACCACTTCCCGTCGTCGATCAGGAAGCGCATGCACAGCGCGCCCGCCACCATGGCGAACAGGACGGCCCCCAGCAGGCCCTCGCGCGTCTTGCCGGGGCTGATGCGCGGCGCCAGCTTGCGCTTGCCGAACTTCCAGCCCACCGCGTACGCACCCGTGTCGCTGACGACCGTCAGGATCAGGAAGGTGAGCACCCGCCACGCGCCGTCGCCCGCGGCCAGCATCAGGGCCACGAAGGTGGCCAGGAAGGGCACGTAGAACGCGGCGAAAATGCCCGCCGTGACATCCCTGAGATAGCCGTCCGGCGGCTCGGGCATCCGCCACACCAGCACGGCGAGCGCGGTGAACGCCATGGCCACCCACGCGCCCTCGGCACCGCTCGCGTAGCCGGCGATGACCATGGCGGCACCGCCGAGCGCGAGCGGCACCAGCGGGGCCTTGATCGCCTTCCGCTCGGCCAGGCGGGAGGTCAGCTCCCACAGCCCGACGACGACGGCGACGACGATCACGCCGAGGAAGACGGGCTTGTAGATGAACAGAGAGGCGAGAATGACCGCGCCGAGGCCCAGTCCCACCCCTATCGCGGCCCGGAGGTCGCGGCCGGCGCTCTTCTTCCCGGCCTTGGGCGCCTGGGGAACTGCAGGCTCCGGGGCAGAATCCTGGGGCCGGATGTCGGGCTCCTGTTCATCACGGAACAGGGGGCCGCGCAGGTGGGCGGCCCCCTCGTCACGGTCGTCCTGGTCTCCGCCTGAGGAGGGCACGATGGGCATGGGCCGAGTCTGCGCCGCGGCGCCCGCCTCATGCACAGGACCCGCCGAGCCCGGGCGCGCGTCCCCTCCGAGCGAGGGGGAGGGTCCGCGGTCGGTGGACCCCCAGTACCCGGCGCTCGACGGGGCCCCCCAGGATGTGTCGTTCATCAGACCTCGAGGAGCTCGGCTTCCTTGTGCTTGAGCAGCTCGTCCACCTGCGTGACGTACTTCGCGGTGGTGTCGTCGAGCTCCTTCTCCGCGCGGCGCACCTCGTCCTCGCCGGACTCCTTGTCCTTGACGAGCTTGTCGAGGGCGTCCTTGGCCTTGCGGCGGATGGCGCGGATCGAGATCTTCGCATCCTCGCCCTTGGTGCGGGCCACCTTGATGTAATCGCGGCGGCGCTCCTCGGTCAGCTCGGGGAACGTCACTCGGATGATGTTGCCGTCGTTGCTCGGGTTGACACCGAGGTCCGAGTCGCGGATGGCCTGCTCGATGTTGCGCAGCGCGCTCTTGTCGAAGGGCGTCACGACGGCCATGCGCGGTTCCGGCACCGAGAAGGACGCCAGCTGGTTGATCGGCGTCAGCGCGCCGTAGTAGTCCGCCACGATCTTGTTGAACATCGCGGGGTGCGCACGCCCGGTGCGGATCGCCGCGAAGTCCTCCTTGGCGACCACAACGGCCTTCTCCATCTTCTCCTCGGCCTCGAGGAGGATCTCTTCGATCACCACTTGCTCCTGGTGTTATCAGTAAGCAGAGCCTCGCCCCTGCGCGCGTCTTCTCCTGCACGGTGTCCGACCGGCAGGCAGTTGTCCATCCCCGTGCCGGGGTCTTCCCACGGCACGGTGTTGCCGTCCCTGTGCGGCGTGATCGCCCAGGACGGCGGTTGTCCGGGCTGTCAGGCCCGCGTGCTCTGGTCGCTCACGAGCGTGCCGATCTTCTCACCCTTGACCGCACGCGCGATGTTGCCCTCGGCGAGCAGCTCGAAGACGAGGATCGGCACCTTGTTGTCCATGCACAGGGAGATGGCGGTGGCGTCGGCGACCTTGAGGCCGCGCGAGAGCACCTCGCTGTACTCGAGGGCGTCGAACTTCACCGCGTCGGGGTTCTTCTTCGGGTCGGAGTCGTAGACCCCGTCGACGCCGTTCTTGCCCATCAGGATCGCCTCGGCGTGGATCTCCAGGGCGCGCTGGGCGGCGGTGGTGTCGGTGGAGAAGTAGGGCATGCCCATGCCGGCGCCGAAGATGACGACGCGGCCCTTCTCCAGGTGGCGCACCGCGCGCAGCGGGATGAACGGCTCGGCGACCTGGCCCATGGTGATGCCGGTCTGCACCCGCGTCTCGACGCCTTCCTTGACCAGGAAGTCCTGGAGGGCGAGCGAGTTCATCACGGTGCCGAGCATGCCCATGTAGTCCGAGCGGGCACGGTCCATTCCGCGCTGCTGGAGCTCGGCGCCGCGGAAGAAGTTGCCGCCGCCGATGACGACGGCGATCTCGTAGCCGTCGCGGACGACTGCCGCGATCTCGCGAGCGATGGCGTGCACGACATCGGGGTCGACACCGAGGCCCCCGCCGCCGGCGAATGCCTCGCCGGACAGTTTGAGCATAAACCGACGGCGCTTGCCGTGGTCGTCGCTTTTGTCGTCGGCTGCCGGCCGGGCGTCCGCACCCTGATTCATTGGAGATCTCCTCGTGCACATACGAAGAAGGCCATTGCCGGATGGGTCTTTATCAGATCCCTTGACGGCAATGGCCTCCTCGTCACATCAGCGGCCGACCGGTGGAGGGTCGGCTGCGTACGACCCTAGCGGGTCGCAGGTCATTCGCTGCCCTGCTGACGGCTCAGGCGCCGACGCGGATGCGCGAGAAGCGCTTCAGCGTGACACCGGCCTCGTCCAGAACCTTCTGGACGGTCTTCTTGTTGTCCTTGGCGAACGCCTGCTCGAGAACGGAGTTCTCCTTGACGAAGCCGGTGACGCGACCCTCGATGATCTTCGGCAGGGCGGCCTCGGGCTTGCCCTCCTCGCGGGCGGTGGCCTCGGCGACACGGCGCTCGTTCTCGAGCACGTCGGCCGGGATGTCCTCACGGGAGAGGAACTTCGGCGCGAACGCGGCGATGTGCTGCGCGATGTCCTTGGCGACCTCGGCGTTGTCCTTGTCGAGCTCGACCAGGACGCCGACCTGCGGCGGGAGGTCCGCGGCGGTGCGGTGCATGTACGCGGAGACGAAGCCGTCGGCGAACCGCGCGAAGCGGTCGACGACGATCTTCTCACCGAGCGTGGCGTTGGCCTCGTCCACGAACGCCTGGACGGTCTTGCCGGCCTCGATCTCGGACGCCATGAGCGCCTCGAGGTCCGCCGGAGCGGTCTTAGCGACGTGGGCGGCCAGCGCCGCGGCGACGTCGTTGAACTTCTCGCCCTTGGCGACGAAGTCGGTCTCGCACTTCAGCTCGACGAGCACACCGGAGGTGTTGTCGTCGGCGATGACCGAGACGACGGCACCGTTCGAGGTGGTGCGGCTCTCGCGCTTGGCCACGCCCTTCAGGCCCTTGACGCGGACGATCTCGACGGCCTTGTCCAGGTCGCCGGCAGCCTCGTCCAGCGCCTTCTTGCAGTCCATCATGCCGGCGCCGGTGAGCTCACGGAGCTTCTTGACGTCAGCGGCGGTGAAGTTCGCCATGGTGAATCTCTCTCGGAAGTCGTTGTGACTACGGGTGCGCGACGGGGGCGGCGCGCTCGCGCCGACCCCCGCCGTCATCTACCGCGACTGAGTTGTCAGGCCTGCTCGTCCGTGGCCGGCTTCTCGGCCTCGGCGGCCGGAGCCTCAGCGGCCGGAGCCTCGGTCTCGTCAGCCTTCTTCTCGCCCTCGAGCAGGTCGCGCTCCCACTCGGCGAGCGGCTCGCCGGCGGCCTTGTCGGCCTTGGCGTCACCGGTGGCGGCACCGGAGCGGGCGATGAGGCCCTCGGCGACGGCGTCGGCGATCACGCGGGTGAGCAGCGTGACGGAACGGATCGCGTCGTCGTTGCCCGGGATCTTGTAGTCGACCTCGTCGGGGTCGCAGTTGGTGTCGAGGATCGCGACGACCGGGATGCGCAGCTTGCGCGCCTCACCGACGGCGATGTGCTCCTTCTTGGTGTCCACGATCCAGACGGCGCTGGGCACCTTCTGCATCTCGCGGATGCCGCCGAGGGTCTTCTCGAGCTTGCTCTTCTCGCGGGAGAGGACGAGCAGCTCCTTCTTGGTGAGGCCGGAGGCGGCCACATCCTCGAAGTCGATGAGCTCGAGCTCCTTCAGGCGCTGCAGGCGCTTGTAGACGGTCGAGAAGTTGGTGAGCATGCCGCCCAGCCAGCGCTGGTTGACGTACGGCATCCCGACGCGGGTCGCCTGCTCGGCGATGGCCTCCTGGGCCTGCTTCTTCGTGCCGACGAACATGATGGAGCCACCGTGCGCGACGGTCTCCTTGACGAACTCGTAGGCGCGGTCGATGTACGACAGCGACTGGAGCAGGTCGATGATGTAGATGCCGTTGCGCTCCGTGAAGATGAAACGCTTCATCTTCGGGTTCCAACGACGGGTCTGGTGACCGAAGTGGACGCCGCTCTCCAGCAGCTCCCGCATCGTGACGACGGCCATGGCCGCGCTCCTTGAAATACTCGGTTCCACGGCGGCCGGGCGGCCGCCGCTCCTGACGCCCCGACGTGCCCGCCGTGAAAGGTGCCCTTGCGAGGGACCGTTCCGCGGACCGAGAGACACGGCCACCGGGCTGCCCGAAAGGGACTGACGCGCCGGTAGCGGGGCGTGCGAAGTCGATCCGGTGACCCGGATCGCCATGAGAAGTGTACGGGACCCGGGAAGGCCCGGGTGACGACGTTGTGCACAACCCGCGAGTAGTCCACAGATCCTGGTCAAGATCCCCACGAATCGGCGCCGTGCGTCACGGTTCTCCCATGCGATCTTCCACGCGACGCTCCACAGCCGCGGTCACGGCGGCCCTGAGCGCCTTACTGGCCGTGGCGGCGCTCACCGCCTGCGTCGTCACACGCTTCACATGGGCCCCGCGCCTCGCGGCACCGGCACCGCTCGCGGCCGCCGCACCACCCATGGCCACCGCACCGCTCACGGCCACCACCGTGACCGCCGCCGCGGGCCCTCCCGGGACCGGCGGGGCGGCGGGTGACCGGGCCTGGCCGGTCACCGGGGCGCATGGCGGCCGGCCCTTGATCGTGCGGGCGTGGGACCCGCCCCCGGTGCGCTGGGCCGCGGGCCACCGCGGGGTGGACCTCGACACCAGGGCGGGGCAGCCGGTGCGCGCGGCCGCCCCCGGGACGGTGTCCTTCGCGGGCACGGTCGCGGGACGGGGAGTCGTGGCCGTCACCCTGTCCGGCACGGGCGACCCACCGCTGCGGATCACCTACGAGCCGGTGCGGCCGAGCGTCCGCGAAGGGGATCAGGTGGCCGCGGGAGCGCCGGTGGGCACGGTGTCCGCCGGCCCCTTCCACTGCCCGGCGGGCTGTCTGCACTGGGGGCTGCTCCGCGGGGACACCTACCTCGATCCCCTGACGCTGCTGCCGCCGTGGATGCTCCGCCGCCCGCCCTCCCGGCTGCTGCCGCTCACCGGCCCGCTCGGGGCGCTCCTCGCGCGGGTCTCAGCCCCGCACCCCGCGCAGGGCCATGGAAACGGCCGCCTCGGTGATGCGGTGCGGCTCCTCGGCCGCGCCGAGCTCGATGCGGCGGACCGCGGCGTCGACCACACCCTGGAGGAGCATCGCGGCGAGGCGGGGCTGCTCATGGCCGAGAGCGACCAGGGCCTCGACGACCATCGCCACCAGTCCGCCGTGCGCGGCGCGGATCTTCTCCCGGGCGCCGGGGTCCAGCTCGCCCGCGGAGATCGCGACCACGGCACGGTGGCGCCGGTCGCCGACCAGGGCGAGCTGCCGGCGCACATACGCCTCGATCTTCGTCTCAGGGGTCTCGGCGCGCTCCATGGCGGCCTCCACCTCGGCGGCCCAGACGGGGAAGTCGACGGCACACAGCTCCTCGACCACCGCCGCGCGCGACCGGAAATACTCATAGACGGAGGAGCGTGCCAGCCCGGTGCGCTCGGCCAGCGCGGGGAAGGTCAACGCCTCCGTTCCGCCTTCGGACAGCAGGGAGCGTGCGGCGTCCAGCAAGGCGTCGCGCTGCATCGTCCGGTGCTCGGCCACTGAGGCCGCTCGAATCCTGGGCACGCCTCCACTTTACGGATATCCACTGGCCTGGACGACGCCGACGGCACCTTTTCCCACGGGACCGCGCCCGGGCGGGCCCGCGAAGAGGCCCTGCGAAGACCGGGGCGCGCGCCGCACCGCGCGGGCGGTCCCTCGAAAGGTCCGGGCGAAAGGTCCGTGGCGGCCGGGGAGCCCGGTCAGCGTCCTATGTCCGCGAGTTTCGCCCTCAGCTGGAGGACGGATTTGGTGTGGATCTGGCTGACCCTGCTCTCCGTGACACCGAGCACGTGGCCGATTTCGGCGAGGGTGAGGCCCTCGTAGTAATAAAGCGTGACCACCGTCTTCTCCCGCTCGGGAAGGGTGTTGATCGCGCGGGCGAGCAGCCGGCGCAGCTCGCGGTCCTCGGCCACCTCGACGGGGTCGTCCGCGGCGGTGTCCTCGAGCGTGTCCATCAGGCTCAGCCGCTCACCGCCCTCGGCGCCGACGTGCAGCAGATCCTCCAGCGCCACGACGTTGGCCAGCGACAACTGACTGAAGACGCTGTGCAGTTCCTCGACGGCGATGCCCATCTCCGCCGCCACCTCGGCCTCGGAGGGCGTACGGCGCAGCGCCGCCTCCAAGGTGGCGTACGCGCGCTCGACGGCACGCGCTTTCTGGCGGACCGAGCGCGGAATCCAGTCCAGGGCGCGCAATTCGTCGATCATCGCGCCGCGGATACGGGTGATGGCATAGGTCTCGAACTTGATCTCGCGCGTGGGGTCGAACTTCTCGATGGCGTCGATGAGTCCGAAGACCCCGGAGGAAACGAAGTCCGCCTGCTCGACATTGGGCGGCAGACCGACGCTGACCCGCCCCGCCACATACTTCACCAGCGGCGAGTAGTGGAGGATCAATTGCTCCCGCAGCCGGTCGTCGCCCGTGGCCTTGTACGACCGCCACAGCTCATCGAGCGTCGAGGGTGCGGGAGGGCGCACGGGCCCGCGTGCTGCGGGCGGTGCCGCCGCGCGATCGGACCCGGAGGTGTGCTGGGGCATTCGTCGTCTTGAGCCGTTCTGCTGTGACGTGAATGGAGACGTGACATGAATGGGGATGTGAATGGAGTGGTACGAATGGCTGGATTCCCGTGAGCGTAGCGTGACTGACGCACTGCGGTGCGCGAGGAAGCCCCCTTCGGTCGATATGCGGATACGTTCCCTGGCCGCGCTCCCGAAGTGCGGCTGCCGGAGATCGCCCGGCGGTCGCGGCGGGTCGGCCGTATCGGCTCCCGCGGTCACCCCCTTAACCCTTTCACCCGATCGCCCCAGGTCAAGAACCGCCTCGCCGCACGGAGGGGCGCCGTCCGGGGGGCTTGCCGGTGCCGGATGTTGACGTCGGGCCGGTCAACTTCCATTGATCACCGCAGCGTTCGACGAAGCCGAGGGCCTGGAGTTCGTGGAGGTGGTGGAGGGTCCGGTCCCGGTCGCGGCCCGCATCGCGGGCGATGAGCTCGCGGTCGCCGCCCGCTCCTCCGGGCACCGCTTCGAGCACCGCGGCCAGCGCGGGAGTGAGCAGGTCCCGGGGCACGACGGGGCCGCGCCGCTCGGGGGCGAGCTCACCCATTCCGCCGACCAGTTCGGCGATCTCGGCCGCGTCGGTCACCAGGCAGGCGCCCTCGCGCAGGAGTTCATGGACGCCCGCCGAGAGCCCCGAGGTGACGGGGCCGGGAATGCCCATCGTGTGGCGGCCGAGATCCCGGGCGCGCCGTGCCGTGACCAGGGACCCGCTGCGGTACTGCGCCTCCACGACCACCGTCCCCCGGGTCAACGCCGCGATGACACGATTGCGCAGGACGAAGCGGCTGCGCGTCGGATGGCCGCCGGGCGGCAACTCGGCCAGCACCAGACCCTGTTCCGCGATCCTGCCGATCAACTCGGTGTGCCCCCGTGGATAGGGCACGTCCACCCCGCAGGCCAGCACGGCCATGGTGGCCCCGCCCGCGGCGAGCGCCCCTCGGTGCGCGGCGCCGTCCACGCCGTAGGCGGCGCCGGAGACGACCGCCCAGCCGAGCTCGGCGAGTCCGGTGCCGAGGATGGCCGACACATAGGAGCCGTAGTCGGTGCAGGCCCGGGCGCCGACGACGGCGACGGACCGCAGGGCCCACAGCCGGAGGTTGGCCTCTCCCCGCGCCCAGAGACCGATGGGCCGGGCGTCGCCGAGATCGTTCAGCTGGGCCGGCCATTCCCGGTCGCCGGGGCAGAGGAAGCGGCCGCCCAGTCCGGCGACGATGCCGAGGTCACGGCGTGGGTCGAGCGCCGCCGCCCGCGCCCGGCATCCCGCGAGCCGCTCTTTACCGGCGCCCGGGGGCGGCGGTCCCGCTCCGGTCAGTCCCCGCACCAACTCCTCGGCGCCCAGCTCGCGCAGCCACCGCCCCACCCTCTCGTCCCCCGGTTCGGTGAGCCGCGTCAGCGCCACGCGCGCGAGCCGCTCCCCGAGGCCGGGCGCGGGGTCCTCCGGCTCCGGCGGCTCCGACGACCCGGACGGCCGTGGCAGTTCCGGCTCCGGGCTCCTCGGCCCCGGCCCGGCCCCCGTTCGTCCGCCTCCGCCGCCCGGCCCCTCCCCCGCTCTCCGGCGGCCGCGCATCAGCTCGCTCCCGCCGCGGCCGGGACACCTCTGACGACACCGGTGCGCAGATACAGGGCCTGGGCCACGTCCTCGGCGTCCGGGCGGTCGTGTCCGGCGAGGTCGGCGACGGTCCAGGCGACCCTGAGGACCCGGTCGAGGCCCCGGGCCGTCAGCATGCCGCGCTCCATGTCGCGTTCGGCCTCGGCGAGGGCTCCGGGAAGGGGGTGCCATCGGGTCCGCAATTCATGGCCCGGCATCTCGCCGTTGGTGCTCCACGGAGTGGCCCGATACCGGGCGGCAGCGCGCTCCCGTGCCTCGCGCACCCGTGCGGCCACCGTCTCGGTGCTCTCCGCCCCGTCCTGACCGGTGAGTTCGGCACGGGTCACCGCCTCCACCCTGACGCGCAGATCGACCCGGTCCAGCAGCGGGCCGGACAACCTGGCCTGATAGCGGCGGATGGCGGTCGGCGAGCACGTGCACTCCTCCCCAAGCTGCGAGTGCCGCCCGCAAGGACAGGGATTCGCGGCCAGGGCCAGCAGGAACCGCGCGGGCATCTGCATCATGCCCGCCGAGCGCGCCACCACGACGCGACCCGCCTCCAGCGGCTGCCGCAAGGCGTCCAGCGCCCGTCCGCTGAACTCCGCGGCCTCGTCCAGAAACAGCACACCTCTGTGAGCCAGGGACACCGCGCCGGGCCGTGGGAGGCCGACGCCGCCGCCCACGAGTGCCGCCATCGTCGCCGAGTGGTGGGGAGCGCAGTACGGCGCGGTGTCCACCAGCGGCTTGCCGGGTGGCAGGACACCGGCGACGGAGTGCACCGCCGTGACCTCCAGGGCCTCCTGGGGCGTCAGCGGCGGCAGCAGGCCGGGGAGCCGCTCGGCCAGCATCGTCTTGCCCGCGCCCGGCGGGCCCTTGAGGTAGAGGTGGTGGCCGCCCGCGGCCGCGACCTCCAGCGCCTTGCGGGCGAGGTGCTGGCCCGCCACCTCCGCCATGTCGGGGACGTGGCGCGCGGCGCCGACCCCGCAGAGCACGCCCGTGCCGATCCCGGCCCCGGCGACCGACAGGCCCGCCAGGGCCGGATCCGGCCGTCCCTCCTCATCCGGCGCCTCCTCCGGCACGGGCTCATCCGAGAGCACCGCGATCAGCTGGCGCAGGCTGCGGACTCCGAGGACCGAGACATCGGGCACCAGGGACGCCTCCGCGGCCGTCTGCTCGGCGACGACCACCTGGCGGTAGCCCGCGTCGGCGGCGGCGAGCACCGCGGGCAGCACCCCGCGGACCGGCCGGACCCGGCCGTCGAGACCGAGCTCGCCGATCATCATCAGGCCGGCGATCTGGCGGGGGTCGATCCGCTCGGCGGCGGCCAGCACCGCGCAGGCCACCGCGAGGTCGAAGCCGCTGCCGCCCTTGGGGACCGACGCCGGGCTGAGCCCCACCGTCAGCTTCTTCTGCGGCCACTCCGCCCCGGAGTTCACCACCGCGGAGCGCACCCTGTCGCGGCTCTCCTGCAAGCTCTTGTCCGGCAGGCCGACCAGTGTGAAGGCGGCGATCCCCGGCTCCAGACCGGCCTGGACCTCGACCACCACGCCCTCGACCCCGACCAGGGCCACCGAGCACGTACGGGCGAAGGCCATCACGCCACCCCCTTGGCGTGCTCCACGACGGGGGCTCCCCGGCCCGGGACGACCACACCCACGAGGTCGATCCGCACCCCGCCCGGCGGTGGCGGCCCGCCGTGTCCCTCCAGCCAGCGCCCGGCGAGCGTGCGCAATCGGCCGGCCTTCACCGCGCGGACCGCGGCCATGGGGTGTTCGTAGGGGCCCGCGCGCCGGGTCTTGACCTCGCAGACCACCAGGGCGTCACCGTCCGACGCGACGATGTCGATCTCGCCGTCCCGGCAGCGCCAATTGCGGTCCAGGATCCTTATCCCGGCCTCCCTGAGCCGGCGCACCGCCAGCTCCTCGCCATAACGGCCGAGCGCCTGGCGCGCCAGTCCCCCGCGGGGTCCGGCGGGCTTCGCGGCCCCCGCCCGTGCCGTCGGCACGGCGGGCTCCCCCGGCTCCGCGGGCCGCTGTGATCGAAGCATGGTCACCACCTCCGGCACCGACTGTGCCGTGACCGCGCCCCGCTGTTGGATCTTGGTGGATAACCCGCCGGTTGTGGATAACTCAGCCACCCGGGAGGTCGAGATCGCTCTTGTTGAGCTCCTCGATGTTCACGTCCTTGAAGGTGAGCACCCGCACCTGTTTGACGAACCGGGCCGGCCGGTACATGTCCCACACCCAGGCGTCGGCCATCGAGACCTCGAAGAAGACCTCGCCCTGGACGGAGTGCACCTGCATCTCATAGTCGTTGGTGAGGTAGAAACGCCGCTCGGTCTCGATCACGTATTTGAACAGACCGACGACATCGCGGTACTCCCGGTAGAGCTTCAGCTCCATCTCGGTCTCGTACTTCTCGAGGTCCTCGGCGCTCATGGCATGTTCCCCTTCAGCCGTGCGTCCCCCTATTGTGCGTCAGGCCCGCTCCGTCTCCAGGAGCACCGGCGTACTCGGGGGTCCTTCGTCGAGCAGCGTACGCAGCAGCTCGGCGAGCCTGGTCGGATACACCGTCTCACGGGTCGCGAGAAGTTCTCCGCACGTCCACCACCGCAGCCCCGTGACGCTGCGCCGCTCCAGCTCCGTACCGCCTCCGGTCCACACCGCGGCCTGCCGGGTGCGGGCCAGGTAGTAGCACTCGTCCTGCTCCCAGCGGCGTCCGTCGAAGGGGAAGGAGCAGCTGCGCCGCCACAGCACCGGGCCCAGCTCGATGCCGGTGATCCCGGTCTCCTCGGCCAGCTCCCGGCGGGCCGCCTGTTCCCAGGTCTCGTCGCCCTCCAGCCCGCCGCCCGGCGTGAACCACCAGGTGGTACCGGGGTCGTCGGGCTCGAAGCCGTGGAGCAGCAGCACCCGGTCCTCCGGGTCGAGCAGGATGACCCGCGCGGCCCTGCGCGGCCCCGTGCCCGGTGATTCGGACAGCAGCACCTCACCCGACACCCGCTGTCACTCCCTTCCCGCTTCCCGGACCGCCGGAGCGGCCGTTCCGCCCGGCTCCGCCCCGTGGCGCCAGGCGGCGCGCCATCGGCCCGTACGCCGCGCCGCCCAGGATGAGCACCGCGCCGGCGATCACCGAGGCCAGCACCAGGGGCAGCGGCCCGGGGCGGGACGTGCCGCCCGGCAGCGCGGCGAACGCCTGGGGTCTGTCCATCATCCCCCAGCTGCCCATCGGCCAGGCGATGGCGTCCACCCGCCCCTTCACCGCGGAGGCGGGCACCGCGCCGTGCGTGGCATCGGACAGGTGGGAGCGGGAGTCGATCGAGGTCGTGCGGTGGTCGCCGATGAGGAAGAGCTGCCCTTCGGGCACGGTGGCCGAGAAGGGCATGACCGACGCCGGGCTCCCGGCCGCCAGATAGGTCTCGTCGACCGGCTTGCCGTCGACCGTCATCCGGCCCTGCCGGTCGCAGCACTCGATCTTGTCGCCGCCGACACCGACGACGCGCTTGAGCATGGGCACATTGCCCCAGACCTTGTCCTTGAAGACCACGACATCCCCACGCCGCACCTCGCTGCCGTCGATGCGCTCGGCGAGCACCCGGTCGCCGCGCGCGATGGTCGGCTCCATCGAGTCGGTGGGGACCGTGTACGGCTGGTAAAGCACGGCTCCCCAGACGAATCCGCCGAGGAAGAGCACACAGCCGACGGCCACGGCCAGCCCGGACAGCACCCTGCCCGCGCGGCCGTGGCCGTCGTCGTCACGTCCCGCTGCGCCCATTCCGGCTCCCGCCCCCGTAAAGATCGGATTCCGCATGCCCTGAGGCATGGGATCGCACCTTACCGGGCGGTACGGAGGCGAGTCAGCCCTTCGGGCCGGTCTTCCCGATGATCCGGCGGCGGCGCCACAGCACCAGCGGCACCGCGCCCGCGAGACCGAGCGCGGCGGGTGTCGCCGTGGCGGCGGCGTTCAGGCCGGACTGGTCGAAGGTGCCGGGCACCGAGAGGAAGGACCAGCGGTCGATCGGCCAGGCGACGCTGAAGGCGCGGCCCACGACGTCCTTCACCGGCACCGTGCCGTTGTACAGGTCCGGGTGGTAGCGGGAGTCCAGCGAGTCCTGGCGGTGGTCACCCATCACCCAGATGTGGTCCTTGGGGACCTTCACCGGGGCGAACGGCTTGTCGTCGCACGGGGAGTTGCCCGGGAAGATGTACGACTTCTCGTCGAGCGCCTTGCCGTTGACCTTCACCGGACCGCCCTGGCCCTGGCATTCCACGGTGTCGCCGCCGACCGCGATGACCCGCTTGATGAGGTCCTTCTCCTCGGCCGACGGCATCAGGCCGATGAAGCTCAGGACCTTTTGCACACCGCGCCCGAGAGGGCCGGAATTCTGCTGCTGGGTATCGGGGCCGAGCCAGCTCTGGTCGCCCTTGCCCGGGTCGTGGAAGACGACCACCTCGCCCCGCTCGGGCTTGGACCCGAACCAGGGGGTCAGCTTGTCCACCAGCACCCGGTCGCCCCGCTGAAGGGTGTTCTGCATCGAATCGGAAGGAATCGAGAACGCCTGGACGAGGAAAGTCTTGATGAACAACGCGAGCAACAGGGCGATGCCGACGAGGATCGGCAGCTCTTTCCAGAAGGACCGTTGCTTCTTGGCCTGCCGTCCACCCGGCTCCTCGGCGTCGCCGGGGGCCGCCTTGTCGTTCTCCGGGTTCACCGGTCCGTCCGCCGCCGACCGGGACGCCTGGGCCGACCGGGCCGCCTGGGACGAGGCGGCATCCTCCGGCGCGCCGCCCCCGGATGACTCATCGGTCCCTCCGGGTCGTTTCTCGGGCTCTCCATGACCGGAACGTGCGCCGACCGCCAAGTCCCCCACATCCGCTCCTCTCTCCACTCTGCCGCCTGTCGTACATACGACGCAGGCCCACCACTCCCATAACGAGCGGGAGTTCCGCAGGGGTCGGGAGCTGGATCAATCCGTCCTGATCCATGGAGGACACACTATTCGGCGAAGCGCCCGCTCGCGCCCCCGTACGCGGCGCGTCCCCGACCGATGCGAAGGTGTCCCGTTCGGACAGGCTCCGCCAGTGGCCGAACGGCCAGGCGATCACCATCGCCCGCCCCACCACAAGGCTCTCCGGGACGGTGCCCTGCCCGGCTTCCGTCAAGTGGTAGCGGGAATCGGCCGAATCGGAACGGTGGTCACCCATGACGAAAAGGCGCCCCGCCGGTACCCGTACGGAGAATTCGATCTGTGACGGCGGGTTCCCCGGGTTGATATACGGCTCGTCGAGCGGTGTTCCGTTGACTGTGATTTTGCCGTTCTTGTCGCAGCACTTGACCGTGTCGCCGCCGACGGCGATCACCCGCTTGATCAGATCCTGCTCTTTCGCGGAGGGAAGCAGCCCGATGAAGGTCAGGAACTGCTTGCCCTGTTTGATGCCCACCGGGTCGTGCCCGGCCGTGGTCCCCTCCCCCGTGTGCCATCCGCCGGGGTCCTGGAAGACCACCACATCGCCGCGCTCGGGCTTGGACCCGAACCACGGGGTCAGCTTGTCGACCAGCACCCGGTCGCCGATCCGGATCGTCTGCTCCATCGAGCCGGACGGGATCACGAACGCCTGCAGCAGGAATGTCTTGAGCACGAGGGCGATCAGCAGGGCCACCGCTATGAGGATCGGCACCTCCTTGACCGCGGACCTCCGCCGGCGCCGCGTGACCCGCCGCGCCGCCTTCCGCCGCGCCGCGCGCCCGCCCGTCTCCACGCCCGCGTGCCCGGCGGCCGGGCCCCCGGTGTCCGGCGGGCGCGGCGGACCCGTACGCCCCCGGCTACCCATGCCGCCGCCCGGACGGGTCCGGTACGTCCGCGAAGGCGTCCGGCCTGCGCAGGGAGGTGAGCCGGCCGAACGGCCAGCCGATCCAGTCGGCCCGCCCGACGACCCGGCCGACCGGGACCGTGCCGCCGCCCGGCTCGCCCAGGTGATCACGCGAGTCGCGGGAGCCGCTCCGGTGGTCGCCCATCACCCAGAGCTTCCCCGGCGGTACGACGATGTCGAAGGGCACCCGCGAGGGCGCGTCCCCCGGGAAGAGGTACGGCTCGTCGATCGGCCGCCCGTTGACCTGGAGCCGGCCGCGGGCGTCACAGCAGGTGACCCGGTCGCCGCCGACACCGATGACGCGCTTGATGTAGTCGGTCCGCGCGGGGCTCATCAGGCCGACCGACGACGCCCCCTTGCGGATCAGCCCGGTGATCATGTTCTCCGAGGGGGCGTCCTGGACGAACGAACCCGTGCCGTCGAAGACCACCACGTCGCCGCGGACCGGCTCGTCGCCGAAGCTGTAGGCGAGCTTGTTGACCAGCACCCGGTCGCCGACCTGGAGCGTGTTCTCCATGGATCCGCTCGGGATCAGGAAGGGCTGGACGACGTAGCTGCTGAGCAGCAGCAGGAAGACCAGGCAGGCGGTGAGCAGCAGGCCGGTCCTGCGCAGCGGTCCGCCGCCGGCCGGCCAGTCCCGGATCCGCGCCGGCCGGCTCCGGCCGGGTATCTCCGCCGGAGGCGTCTTTCCGGGAAAACGCGAGGAGCGCGACCCCTGCTCCTCCCCCTGTGCGGGTTCTGGAGAGCGGTCGCGCTCCGAAAGCTGTGCGTCGGTGTCCATCGAGCCGAAAGCTTATCCGGCCGGGCCCGGACTCCGGACAAAAGCTCAGTTGTCGCGCTTCTCCTTGATCTTCGCGGCCTTGCCGCGGAGCTCACGGAGGTAGTACAGCTTGGCGCGGCGGACGTCACCGCGGGTCACCAGCTCGACCTTCTCGAAGATCGGGCTGTGCACCGGGAAGGTGCGCTCGACGCCGACGGAGAAGGAGACCTTGCGGACCGTGAAGGTCTCGCTGACGCCCGCGCCCTGGCGGCGGATGACGACACCCTTGAACTGCTGGATGCGGGAGCGGTTGCCCTCGATGACGCGAACGTGGACGTTCACGGTGTCACCGGGACGGAAGGCCGGGACGTCGGTGCGCAGCGACGCGGCGTTGACGTTGTCGAGCAGGGAGGACATGTTCGTCTGCTTCCTCGCCGATGCCACAGGTCATCAGCGGAATCGAAATGATGCTGGGGTGGTGCATGAGCCGGGCGGACGTCGTTCCCCCTGTGGCAGGGGCGCGCGCCGGGCGCAAGGCAACGGCTTATTCTTCCACGTCCGGGGCCACTCGCCCAAATCGGCCGTCGGGGCCCGGACCCCAGCCCAGGATCGAGAGCATCTCGCGGTCCTTCTTGTCGAAGGCCGCCGGTTCGGTGCGCTCGATGAGGTCGGGCCGGTTCACGACCGTGCGCCGGAGTGCCTCGTCGCGGCGCCAGCGGGCGATCTTGCCGTGGTGACCGCTCACCAGGACGTCCGGGATGCCCCGGCCGCGCCACTCGGGCGGCTTGGTGTAGACGGGCCCTTCGAGGAGGTCGGCCATGGCACCGGGGGCGAAGGAGTCGTCGCGGTGCGACTCCGCGTTGCCCAGCACGCCGGGGAGCAGCCGGGCGATGGCCTCGACCATCACGAGGACGGGCGCCTCGCCGCCGGCCAGCACGTAGTCGCCGATGGAGACCTCGCGCACGTCGAGGCGGTCGCCGTACTCCTCGATGACGCGGCGGTCGATGCCCTCGTAGCGGGCCGGGGTGAAGACCAGCCACGGCTTCTCGGACAGCTCGACGGCGAGCTGCTGGGTGAACGGCTTGCCGCTGGGCGTGGGCACGACCAGGGTCGGCAGGCCCTCGCCGGAGGCGATGACGGAGTCGAGCGCCTCGCCCCAGGGCTCGGGCTTCATCACCATGCCGGGGCCGCCGCCGTACGGGGTGTCGTCGACGGTGTTGTGCTTGTCGTGCGCCCAGTCCCGCAGGTCGTGGACGCGGACGTCCAGTTGTCCGCGTGCTCGGGCCTTGCCGACGAGCGAGACGTTCAGCGGCTCCAGGTACTCGGGAAAGATCGTGACGACATCGAGCCGCATCACGCGTCACCCTTCGCCGTGTCGTCCTCGTCCTGCGCGCCGGCCTCGGCGTCGCGGGAGCTCGCGACCTCGGCCTGCTCGCTGTCGATCAGGCCGCGCGGCGGCTCGACGAGCGCGCGCTGCGCGTCGAGGTCGATCTCCGTGACGATCTCGGAGACGAAGGGGATCATGACCTCGCCGCCGTCGGGCCGCTCCACGATGAAGAGGTCCTGCGACGGCAGATGCGCGATCTCCGTGATCCGGCCGATCACGGTGCCGTCGGCGGTGACGACGTCGAGGTCCATCAGCTGGTGGTCGTAGAACTCCTCGGGGTCCTCGGGGGTCTCCTCGGGGTCCACGTCGGCGATCAGGAGCGTGTTGCGGAGCGCCTCGGCGCCCGTACGGTCCTTGACGCCGGCGAAGCGCAGCAGCAGCCGACCGCTGTGCACCCGCCCGGTCTCGATGGTCAGCGGGCCCACTCCGGCGGGGTCCGTGGCCAGCACGGCGCCCGGCCCGAGCCGCAGCTCGGGGTCGTCCGTGCGCACCTCAACGGTGACCTCACCCTTGATCCCATGGGCGCGGCCGATCCTGCCGACTACCAGCTGCATGCCGTTCCTTCTCTGCTTCTGCTGTACGAAGCTTCTGCTGTACGAACACGACGGGCGAACGCGACAACGGGCCGGGAGGGGCCATAAGCCCCTCCCGGCCCGTGCCGGTGCTCAATCGCTTCTCAGCGGACCTGGTCCACGTCGACGAGGTCGACGCGGATGCCACGGCCGCCGATGGCTCCCACGACGGTGCGCAGTGCGCGCGCGGTGCGGCCGTTGCGGCCGATCACCTTGCCGAGGTCGTCGGGGTGGACCCGGACCTCCAGCACGCGCCCGCGCCGCAGGTTGCGCGAGGCCACCTGCACTTCGTCGGGGTTGTCGACGATGCCCTTCACGAGGTGCTCAAGGGCCTCCTCGAGCATCCTCAGGCCTCGGTCGACTCAGCGGACTCGGCCGCGGCGGCCTCGTCCTTCTTCTCCGACTTCTTGGCCTTCGGGGTGATGGCCTCACCCTTCGCGGCGCTGTCCTCGAGGCCCTTGGCGAACTCGTCGAACGCGCGACGCTTGTCCTCCTTGGTCTCGGGGAGGAGCATCGGGGCCGGGGCCGGCAGGCCCTTGAACTTCTGCCAGTCGCCGGTGACCTTGAGGATGGCCATGACGGGCTCGGTCGGCTGCGCGCCGACACCCAGCCAGTACTGGACACGCTCGGTGTCGACCTCGATGCGCGAGGGGTTCTGCACCGGGTGGTACAGACCGATCTCCTCGATGGCCCGGCCGTCACGGCGGGTACGGGAGTCGGCGACGACGATGCGGTAGTGAGGCGAACGGATCTTGCCCAGACGCTTCAGCTTGATCTTGACTGCCACTGGAGTGGTGTCTCCTGGTCTTGACGTGGTTGGGCACAACGAGATGCCACGTGGGGTTGCGGTACTCGGGGTGCCCGATGGACGCGTCAGCCGGAGGAGAGAGGGGTCCTGTGCGACTGTCGAGTACAGCGTCCCATTGTGCCACACCGCTCCAGGTCAGCCGACCGATACGGCCTCGGGGATACGGAAGGGCTGCCCGCAGCCGCCGCACATGATCGGCGCCTGCGCGAGCACGGAAGGCACAACGCGGACGTTACGGCCGCAGTCGCACACCGCCTTGACCCGCACTCCCCCGCCGGAGGAGCCGTGCCGCGCCGCCGGGCCCCGGAAGGTGCGCGAGGTGTCGGCGGTGGTGGCGACCGTGTGCGCCTTCAGGGCGCGCTGGAGTCTCTCGATGGTGGGGCGGTAGCGCTTGCGCGCCTCCGGGTTGAGCACGACCAGCGAGAAGCCGCTGCTGGGATGT
Source organism: Streptomyces sp. NPDC020379 (assembly GCF_044387105.1). Lineage (NCBI taxonomy): Bacteria > Bacillati > Actinomycetota > Actinomycetes > Kitasatosporales > Streptomycetaceae > Streptomyces > Streptomyces sp. NPDC020379. Next base: position 167,567 of record NZ_JBIRVR010000009.1, on the reverse strand, counting down.
GGCTCGTCCCCATGGTCGAGACCCAGCTCCTCGGCGATCGCCAGGAAGCGGCGATTGTGGTAGCGGCCCGCACGTGACGTGTCACGGACACCGCGGGCGGCCGCGATGCCGTGCACTGCCTCGTGCAGCAGCCGTTCGAAGGAGAGCTCGGCGCCGCAGGCGGACGACGACTCCCCGATCAGCGATTCGGGCGCGGCTAGATCCGGCAGCTCGGGGTGGTACCGCTGAATGTCGGCCCACGCCTGCGCCAGCTCTGCGGCGAGAACAGGTGGTGTCGTGCTCACGTCGTGACAACGAGCAGGGATGGCCCGGTGTTCCGATACCGGGCCATCCCAAATAATTTGCACGTACCAGTCAGTTTCACGCTCATGCGTCCCGACGAGGGCGGGTGCGCAGATCTATGGAGAACCCGCGCACCTGTTCGCAACATGGGACGTACTGACTCATGAGTAAGCGCGCATCAGGGGGCGTGCGCCCCCGCGCGCTTCCATGCGCCTGCCCGCCCCGGGAGTGATCCGTTCCGGCATCGGCGCTCTCCCGCGCCGGCCGTGTGCGGCCGGCGCGGGGACCGGCGCGATCAGTACGCGCGCGCGACGATCGCGATCGTGCCCGGGGCGTCGTCGGCCTCCGGCACCGAGCCGTCCTCGGCGATCAGGCAGCGCACGGACACGGCCTGCTCGGCGAGCTTGGCCTCGCCCTCGGGACCGAGGTCCGCCCACGGGATGCGCGCCCAGCCACCGGCGACGGCGGCCTCCGCGGCCTCGGCGATGGTGCGCACGTCGGACGTCAGCGACTCGCGGCGCTCGCGCGACTGGGTCAGCAGCAGCTCCTGGTCCTCCTCCAGGACCTTCGGCAGCAGCGCGACCAGCTCGTCGAGGCGGACCGGCGCCTTGCCGCCGGGGATCCGGCGGGCCAGCATCGCGGTGCCGTTCTCCAGGTCGCGCGGGCCGACCTCGATGCGCACCGGAACGCCCTTGAGCTCCCAGTCCACGGCGCGGCGGCCGAAGGGGGTGTCGGTGCGGTCGTCGACCTGCACCCGGATCCCGGCGGCCTTCAGCTGGTCACCGATCTCGCGGACCTTGGCGATCACGGCGTCGTCACCCTTGATCGCCAGGACGACGGCCTGGACGGAGGCGAGGCGCGGCGGCACCCGCAGGCCGCTGTCGTCGCCGTGCGACATGATCAGACCGCCGACCATGCGGGTCGAGACGCCCCACGAGGTCTGCCAGACCATCTCCTGCTGCCCGTCCTTGGACAGGTAGGAGGTGTTGAACGCCTTGGCGAAGTTCTGGCCGAGCTCGTGGCTGGTGCCCATCTGGAGCGCCTTGCCGTCCCGCATCATGCCTTCGAGCGTGAGGGTGTTGATGGCGCCCGCGAAGCGCTCCTTGGCCGTCTTGCGGCCCAGCACGACGTCGATGCCGAGCACGTTCACCATGAAGTCGTAGTAGACGTCGCGGTGGATGCGGGCCGCGTAGTCGCGCGCGTCCTCGTAGGTGGCGTGGGCGGTGTGGCCCTCCTGCCAGAGGAACTCGCTCGTGCGCAGGAAGACACGCGGGCGCATCTCCCAACGCACCACGTTGGCCCACTGGTTGATGAGCAGGGGCAGGTCGCGGTAGCTCTGCACCCACTTGGAGAAGTATTCGTTGATGATCGTCTCGGAGGTGGGCCGGACGACGACCGGCTCCTCCAGCTCCTTGCCGCCGCCGTGCGTGACGACCGCGAGCTCGGGCGCGAAGCCCTCGACGTGCTCGGCCTCCCGCGTCAGGTAGGACTGCGGGATGAACAGCGGGAAGTACGCGTTGGAGGCGCCCGCGTCCTTGATGCGCGCGTCCATCTCCTGCTGCATGCGCTCCCAGAGCCCGTACCCGTACGGGCGGATGACCATGGTGCCGCGCACCGGGCCGTTGTCGGCCAGCTCGGCCTTGTTGATCAAGTCCTGGTACCAGCGCGGGAAGTCTTCCGCCTGGGGGGTGAGAATGGGAGCCTTTGCCATGGTGCGAATGGTACGGGGCCGATCCACCGGAGCGTGAATCCCCTCCCCGCGGCCACCCGCCCACCGGCGGGCCGCGACCCCGCTGCCCGTGCGAGAGCGCCCGGCACATGCCATCGTGGGCGGACGGGAACGTTCTCGCGCCGCCCCCTGGACTCGGGGACGGAAGCGGAGTTCTCTGGCATACGGGGGTGCTTCACAGCAGCGCGCACGGCAGCACATCGGGGGGCCGATTCGGCACATACACGTCTCTCGGCGGATTGGGGCGCTTTCGATGACACCAACGCTCGTGCGGCCGCACCGGCCGTCCGCTGCGTCGCCCGGCTCCCGGGCCCGCGACTGGGCGGAGATCCAGGAACGGATGCTGGTGCCGCTCTACGAAGCGGTGTACCAACGGCTGGAGGTCTCCTCCGGCACCCGGCTGCTCAGCCTGGGCTGCGGCTCCGGGCTGGCCCTGCTGATGGCGTCGGCCCGGGGCGCCACGGTCTGCGGCGTCGACTCCGACCGGCGGCGGCTGGACCTGGCCCGCGAACGGCTGTCCCCCGAGGGCGGCCGCGCCGGACCCGGCGCGCGCCTCGGGCACGGCGGCCCCGGATCCGTCACCGAGCCCGGCACCCCTGCCTTCAACCTCGTCACGGCCTTCGACCCGCTGTACTGCGCGGGCGGCGGCGCCGGCCACCTGGCGGGCGCCCTCGCCGAGGCGGCCGCCTGTGCCGAATACGGCGCGCCCGTCGTGCTGGCCGGCTGGGGCCCGCAGGAGCGCTGCGCCGCCTCGGGAGCGCTTCGGGTCGCGGCCCGGCTCGCGGACCCCATGTGCGCGCCCTCCCGCTGGCGGCCGAGCGGCCGCGACGACCTGGAGAACCTGGCCCAGCGCGCCGGCCTGCGCCCGGACGGCTCGGGCCGCGTGGCCTGCCCGTACGGCTACGCCGACCTGGGCAGCGCGGTGCGCGGGATGCTCTCGACGGGCGCCTTCGACGCGGCGATCGAGGCCACGGACGAGGAGCAGGTCACCAAGGAACTCTCCGAGGCGCTCCACCCCTACCTGCGCCGCGACGGCACCGTGTGGATGCCCAACGTCTTCCGCTATCTCATAGCCCGCGTCTAGCCCGGCCCCGCACAAGCGTGAGGTCCTACTGACGTCAGTAGGACCTCACGCTTTCGTACGACGGGATCAGCCCATGAACTTCTTGAACTCGTCGGGGAGTTCGAAGTTCTCCGGCTGCTGGCCCGCGGCGGGCAGGCCCAGCGGGTTGGCCGCCTGCTGCTCGCGGCGCGCGGCCGCGGCCTCCTCCTCGGCCTTGCGCTTCATCGGGTTGCCGCTCTTGCGCTTGCCCTTGGCCTGCTTGACCTGCTTCTTCTTACGGGCCGCGCCGCCGCCCATGCCCGGCATCCCGGGCATCCCCGGCATGCCGCCGCCCTGGGCCATGCGGGACATCATCTTGCGCGCCTCGAAGAAGCGCTCCACCAGATTCTTGACCGCGCTGACGTCCACGCCCGAGCCCTTGGCGATACGGGCACGGCGCGAGCCGTTGATGATCGTGGGGTCCTGGCGCTCGGCCGGGGTCATCGACTTGATGATCGCGGCGGTGCGGTCGACGTCGCGCTCGTCGAGGTTGTTGATCTGTTCCTTGATCTGCCCCATGCCGGGCAGCATGCCGAGCAGCTTGGAGATGGAGCCCATCTTGCGGACCTGTTCCATCTGGGACAGGAAGTCGTCGAGCGTGAACTCCTTCGGCCCCTTCGCCAGCTTGGCCGCCATCTTCTCGGCCTCGTCCTGGCTGAAGGTCTGCTCGGCCTTCTCGATGAGGCTGAGCATGTCACCCATGCCGAGGATGCGGGACGCCATGCGGTCCGGGTGGAACGCGTCGAAGTCGTCCAGCTTCTCGCCGTTGGAGGCGAACATGATCTGCTTGCCGGTCACATGCGCGACCGACAGGGCGGCACCACCGCGGGCGTCACCGTCGAGCTTGGAGAGCACCACGCCGTCGAAGCCGACGCCGTCGCGGAACGCCTCGGCGGTGTTGACCGCGTCCTGACCGATCATGGCGTCGACGACGAAGAGGACCTCGTCGGGGCCGACGGCGTCGCGGATGTCCGCGGCCTGCTGCATCAGCTCGGCGTCGATGCCGAGGCGGCCGGCGGTGTCGACGACGACCACGTCGTACTGCTTGGACTTCGCGAACTCGATCGAGTCCTTGGCGACCTGCACCGGGTCACCGACGCCGTTGCCCGGCTCCGGCGCGTAGACCGCGACGCCCGCGCGCTCGGCGACGACGGAGAGCTGGTTGACGGCGTTGGGGCGCTGGAGGTCACAGGCGACCAGCAGCGGGGCGTGGCCCTGGCCCTTGAGCCAGAAGCCGAGCTTTCCGGCCAGGGTGGTCTTACCGGCACCCTGGAGACCGGCGAGCATGATGACCGTCGGGCCGGTCTTGGCGAAGCGCAGCCGGCGGGTCTCGCCGCCGAGGATGCCGATGAGCTCCTCGTTGACGATCTTGATGACCTGCTGGGCGGGGTTCAGCGCCGCGGAGACCTCGGCACCGTTGGCCCGCTCCTTGACCTGGCGGATGAACGCGCGGACGACCGGCAGGGCGACGTCCGCTTCGAGCAGCGCGATACGGATCTCGCGGGCGGTGGCGTCGATGTCCGCCTCGGACAGTCGGCCCCGGCTCCGGAGGTTCTTGAATACGTCCGCCAAGCGGTCGGAAAGAGTATCGAACACAGCGCTCGTCGGTCCTCGGGGTCGGGGGCGGGGTGAATCGCCCTCCAGAGTATCTGGCCCCGCCGACCCGGTGTCCTCGCCCACCGGATATGACGAACCGGAACGGACGGGACGGGACGGCGCGGCGCCCGGCGTGCTCCCGGGCGGGCGTGGAGAACGGCCGTGGCCACGGCCGTTCAGGCCAATGCCGCCTCCACGGCCCGCGCCACCGCCGTCGCCTCCTCGTCGGGCAGCGGCCCGCCGTCCACCCGCGTCACATAGAAGGCATCCACCACATGGGCCCCGAGCGTGCTCACGTGCGCGCTCCGCACCCACACCCCCGCGTCCTCCAGGGCCCGCCCGATGCGGTGCAGCAGGCCGGGGGCGTCCTGGGCCCGTACCTCCAGGACCGTCGCGTCCCGTGAGCCACCGGCGGCCACCGTCACCCGCGGCGGCCAGTGCACGCCCCGGCGCCGCCTGGCGTACGCCGCCTCCCGCTCCGCGAGCCGGCCGACGAGGTCCAGGCCGCCGTCCAGGGCCCGTACGAGATCGTTCCGCAGCCGTACGGACTCCGGCAGGGAGCCGAACTCCGCGGCCACCCGCCACCGCAGCAGCAGCGCGCCACCGACCGACCGCAGGTCGGCCGCGCGGACGGTCAGCCGGTGCAGCGCGAGCACTCCGGCGGTCGCGGCCAGCACTCCCGACCGGGCGGGGACGGCGATGGCCAGTTCCACGCCCACCGTGCCCGAAGCCTCGCGGGCCTCCTCGCCCTCCGGCCGCTCGCGCAGCTCCAGCACGACGCCTTCGGTGCGCAGCGCCTCGGCCACCAGGCGCTCGTGCCCGGCGCCCGGCGGCTCCGCCCGCGTACGGCCCGGGGCGTCGCCCGTGAGCGCGGCCGCGGCGCGGCGGACGAGGCCGGTCACCAGCGAGGCCCGCCAGGCGCTCCAGGCCGCGGGCCCGGTGGCCAGCGCGTCGGCCTCGGTGAGGGCGTGGAGCAGCTCCAGCGTGTCGGTGCGCGCGACGGCGTCGGTGACGGTGCGGATGGTCGCCGGGTCGTCGAGGTCGCGCCGGGTGGCGGTGTCGACGAGCAGCAGGTGGTGGCGTACGAGCGTGGCGAGAGTCCCGGTGTCCGCCGGGCCGAAGCCGAGCCGGGCGGCGATGTCCCGGGTGAGGGCCTCCCCCACCACGGAGTGGTCACCGGGGCGGCCCTTGCCGATGTCGTGCAGCAGGGCGGCGACGAGCAGCAGGTCGGGGCGGCCGACGTCGCGCGCGAGGGCGGCGGCCCGGACGGCCGTCTCGATCAGGTGCCGGTCGACGGTCCAGCGGTGCACGGCGTTGCGCTGCGGGCGGCAGCGCACGTGCTCCCACTCGGGCAGCAGGCGCGAAATGAGCCCTTCCGCCTCCAGGGCCTCCCAGACCTCGACGGTGGGAGGGCCCGCGCCGAGCAGGGTGATCAGCGCCTCGCGCGCCTCGTCCGGCCAGGGCACCGGCAGCGGGGCGGCGGTGGCGGCCATCCGGCGCACGGCGTGCGGGGACAGCGGCAGTCCCGCCCGCGCGGCGGCGGCCGCGGCGCGCAACGGCAGCACGGGGTCGCGCTCGGGCCGTGCCGCACGGGCGAGCACCGCCTCGCCGTCCTGCTCGACGACGCCCTCGGCCAGCGGCAGGCGCTCCGGCTCCACGAACCCCCCGCGGCCGCCGCGCCCGCCGAGGATCCGCCGCAGGCGCGGCCTGGCCGAGCGGGCGCGCAGGACGCGCCCGACCTCGCGCCAGGTGACGTCGGCGGCGTAGGAGACGGTGCGGGCCGCTTCGTAGACCTCGCGCAGCAGGGTGTCGCCGTCGGGGAGGCCGATGGCGGCGGCCACTTGGTCCTGCTCCTGGAGGGCGAGCCGGTCGGTGGCGCGGCCGGTGGCCAGGTGGAGGGCGTCGCGGGTGTCGAGCAGCAGGGCGCGGGCGCTCTCCAGGCCCTCGCGGGGCGCGTCCGCGAGCCAGGAGGCGGCGACGGCCCGCAGGGCGGTGGCGTCCCGGAGGCCGCCGCGCGCCTCCTTGAGGTCGGGCTCCAGCAGGAAGCGCAACTCGCCCTGGAGCCTGGCCCGTTCCTCGCCGAGCTCGCGCAGCTCCGGCAGCCGGGAGGGGGCCTGGGCCCGCCAGTCGGCATAGGCGGTGGCGCGCAGCCCGGCCGTGAGGTGCTCGTCGCCGCCGAGGTGGCGGGCGTCGAGGAGTCCGAGGTGGACCTTGAGGTCGGCGGCGGCGGTCCGGCGCGCCTCGGCCGGGGTGCGCACGGAGTGGTCGAGCGCGAGGCCCATGTCCCATACGGGGTACCAGACGCGGTCGGCGATCGCCGCGATCTTCGACGGGTCCGCCGAACCGTCGTGCAGCAGCAGGACGTCGAGGTCGCTGCGCGGCGACAGCTCGCCGCGGCCGTAGCCGCCGACGGCCACGAGTGCCACGCCGTGCGTCTCGCCCAGCAGCGACCCCAGCCACTGGTCGGTGAGCCGGGCGAGGGCGGCGCGGCGCGGCGGCCCGGCCGTCCTCCCCTGGTGCAGGAGGCGCAGCCGGGCCGCCGCATAACCGCCGGGTTCCGAGCCGGTCGCCGGGGAAGCGGTGTCCGTCACGTCGGGACTCCTTGAGAGTGCTCGTGGAAGGGGGCCGGCCGATCCGTGTCCGGCGGGGCTTCGGACGGCCGCGGGCCTAGAGGGCGTCCGGACCGCGCTCGCCGGTGCGCACGCGGATGACGTCCTCGACCGGGACGACCCATACCTTGCCGTCGCCGATCTTGCCGGTGTCGCCGGAGCGGGCGGCCTTCACGATGATGTCGACGACGTCCTCGGTGTCGTGGTCCTCGGTGAGGATCTCTATCCGGATCTTCGGCACGAGGTCGACGGTGTACTCGGCGCCGCGGTAGACCTCGGTGTGACCCCGCTGGCGGCCGGACCCGCTGGCCTCGCTGACGGTCATGCCGCGCACGCCGAAGCTCCGCAGCGCCGCCTTGATGTCGTCGACCATGTGCGGCTTGACGACCGCGGTGATGAGCTTCATGCGTCCACCTTCTTGTGCTGTGCCGTGCCGTTGTCCGGGGTGTGGCCGGACGTGCCGCGACCGGTCTCCGAGGACGGGTCCGACGAGGGGTGTGCGGCGGTCCGGGGGACCGCCGAGACGCCGCCGACCGCGCTGAAGTCGTAGGCCGTCTCGGCGTGGAACGCCTGGTCGATACCGCTCAGTTCGTCGTCCTCGCTCGCCCGGAAGCCGATGACCTTGTCGACGAGCTTGGCCAGGAGCCAGGAGACGGTGAAGGAGTAGCCCAGCACCGCGAACGCCCCGACGGCCTGCCGCCCGAGCTGGGTGGCCCCGCCGATGCCGCCGGTGGCGAGGAGGCCGACGAGGAGGGTGCCGATGACGCCGCCGACGAGGTGGACGCCGACCACGTCGAGCGAGTCGTCGAAGCCGAGCTTGAACTTCCAGGCGACGGCCCAGGAGCAGACCGCTCCGGCGACCACGCCGATGAGGAGCGCGCCGAAGGCGTTGACGGCGGCGCCGGAGGGTGTGATGGCGACCAGGCCGGCGACGGCGCCGGAGGCCGCGCCGAGGGTGGTGAACGCGCCGTGCCGGACGCGCTCGTAGGCGAGCCAGCCGATCATGGCGGCACCGGTGGCCACCTGGGTGTTGAGCGCCATATTGGCCGCGGTGCCGTTGGCGGCGAGCGCGGAACCGGCGTTGAAGCCGAACCAGCCGAACCACAGCAGCGCCGCGCCGAGCATCACCAGCGGCAGGCTGTGCGGCCGCATGGGGTCCTTCTTGAAGCCGATGCGCTTGCCGACGACGAGCACGGCGGCGAGGGCGCCGATGCCCGCGTTGATGTGGACGGCCGTACCACCCGCGAAGTCGATCACCTTCAGCTTGAAGAGCCAGCCGCCGGGCTGCCAGACCCAGTGGGCGACGGGGAAATAGACGACCGTCACCCAGAGGGTGATGAAGAGGGCCCAGGCGCTGAACTTCACACGGTCGGCGAGCGCCCCGCTCATCAGGGCGGGGGTGATGACGGCGAACATCAGCTGGAAGAGGGCGAAGGCGAAGACCGGGATGCCGCCCTTGCCGGTCAGCGTCTCCGGGCTGATGCCCTTGAGGCCGATGTGGTCGAGATTGCCGAGCAGCCCGGCGCCGACGTCGTCCCCGAAGGCGAGTGAGTAGCCATAGAGCACCCACAGCACGGTGACGATGCCGAGCGAGATGAACGACATCATCAGCATGTTGAGCGCGCTCTTGACCCGCACCATGCCGCCGTAGAAGAAGGCCAGGCCCGGGGTCATCAGCATCACGAGCGCGGCACTGATCAATACGAATGCGGTATCTGCGCCATTCACGCGACGTCTCCTCGAAAGCGGCGGCCCGTACGGGCGGATGGTCAGCGGGCCGGGTTTCGCCAAGAGGTTGACGCAGCGCGGTTTCAGCCGGTGCGGCCGGTTGTTTCACCGGGGTGACGATGGCGTCGTAGGTGTTACGCCCCGATGAACTGCGGTGGGTCGGCCCGCGACGTGTGGTGCTTCGCGGTGGCGGTCCATGGGGGCTCGGACCGGCCGCGGCGACCGCCCTGTCGGACCTGGCGTGGGGGAGCCGAGTCGGGCTGTACGGGAGGGTCGCCGCGGTCGGGGTCGGGGGTGGAGAAGGACGTGCGGAGGTCGGCCGGCACGGTGACCGGATCAGACCGCTTGCACGGCTTCCGGGGATTCCGGCAGGTGAATGCCGAGTTGCTCGGTGAGGGCGACGACCTCGTGCACCTCGCCGAAGTCACGGGCGGCGGTGCCCACGGTCTTGCGCAGGCGGTTGTTGACCCGCTCCGAGCGCACCTGCTTGGCGATCTTCAGAGCCTTGCCGGCCGCGACACTCGCCTGCTCCGGCTCGCGCTGCATCAGGTGCACGGTGGCCATGCCGATGAGATTGAGTGCATACGACCGGTGGTGGTCGCCGTCCTGCTCGAAGAGCTCGACCGCCCGCTCCATCTTGGGCCGGGCGAGCGAGGCGTATGTGGGGCTGCGGCCGGCCACATAGGCGAGGTCGCGGTAGGAGTGGGCGTTCTCGGCGTTGAGCTCGGCCTCGGAGAAGAAGCGGATCCAGTCGGGGTCCTCGTCACCGGTGCCGCAGTCGGCGAAGCAGTCCTCCGCCATGGTGACCGCGCGCTTGCACTTGGCGGGCTGGCCCATATTGGCGTAGGCCCGGGCCTCCACGGCATAGAGCATCGCCTGGGTGCGCGCGGTGGCGGTCTCCCGCGAGCCGTACTGCCCGAGGTGGATGAGCTCCAGGGCGTCGTCGGGCCGGTCGAGGTGGATCATCTGACGGCCCATGCTGGAGAGGATGTACGACCCGAGGGGGCGGTCGCCGGCCTCCTTCGCGGCGTGCAGGGCGAGCACGAAATACTTCTGCGCGGTGGGGTGGAGGCCGATGTCGTAGCTCATCCAGCCCGCCAGCTGGGCCAGTTCGGCGGCGGCCTTGAACAGCCGCTTGGAGGTGGCCTCCGGCTGGGGCTCCTGGAGCAGGTCGGTGACCTCGTGGAGCTGCCCGACCACGGCCTTGCGGCGCAGCCCGCCGCCGCACTGGGCGTCCCACTGCCGGAACATCACGGTCGTGGACTCCAGCAGATCCAGCTCGGGCGCGGAGAGCCTGGAGGCGCGCGGGGAGCGGTCCTGCACGCTGTGCAGATCCCGGCCGACAGGGCCGGGCGTGAGCCAGCGCTGCATCGGCTCGATCAGCGAGGGGCCCGCGGCGAGGGCGAGCGAGGCACCGAGGAAGCCGCGCCTGGCCAGCATCAGGTCGCTGCGGGAGAACTCGCTGATCAGCTCGACGGTCTGCGGGCCGGCCCAGGGCAGGTCGACACCGGCCACGGAGGGCGACTGGTGCGCGGCCCGCAGCCCGATGTCCTCGACGCCGACGACGCAGCCGAAGCGCTCGGAGAACAACTCGGAGAGGATCTTGGGAATCGGCTCGCGCGGCTGCTCGCCGTCGAGCCAGCGGCGCACCCGCGAGGTGTCCGTGCTGATGTGGTGGGCGCCCAACTGCCGCGCCCTGCGGTTGACCTGGCGCGCCAGCTCGCCCTTCGACCAGCCGCTGCGCAGGAACCAGGAGCCCAACTGCTCGTTGGGACGCTTCTCGGCCCGGTCGGACCCGGCCTTCTCAGCTTTCTCGGCACCACTGGTGCCGCTGCCGTTGCCGCCCACCTGGAAGCCCCCATCCCGAACTCTGTCTCAGTGCGTGACCCGCAAACAGCCTGCCGCCACCGCGGCGGCCTGTACCGGTGATGCTCCACCCCGGCCGGGGGTTGGCCGGCCGGGCGGCGATACGGGCCGCGCCTCCGACGTGTGGCAGTCGGCGGGTGCATCTCCGAGGTCCGTGCACCGAAAGTAATCCTACGATCACGGGTCACGCGAGGGCAGTCCAGGAAACGCCACCATTCGCCACCCCAAGGAATGAACTCAACCGCACCTCCACGCGATTGACTTGACACATACCGGTCAGGGGCAGGTCGGACCGATGCGCGCCAGGGCGCACGCCCGGCGGCGCACCCCGGTCCGCACACCGTCACGCCGTCGCATGGAGGCTTCGGCGACCGTCCGTGTCCGAGACACTCCGAGTCGTAACCATCGGCGAGCACGACCCGTTGGAGGGGGCATGGGCTTCACTATCGGCGGCATCCGGGACCTGCGCTCGGGCTCTCGGCGCCGCGGACGCGCGTCCGAGACCGTGACAGCGGTGGCGGAGTACACCGGTCTGTGGGGATGGGATGTGGTCCCGGGCGCCCGTGCCTCCCGCGGCGGGCGTCCGGCCTGTTCCTGCGGCACCGCCGACTGCCCGGCCCCCGGCGCGCATCCGCTCCCCTTCGCCCCGCCCGTCCCGGCGGGCGCCACCCTGGGCGCCGCCGCGGCCGCGTGGGGCGAGGTGCCGGGCGCGGCCGTGCTGCTGCCCGTGGGCCGCTCGTTCGACGTGCTGGAGGTCGCGGAGGCCGCCGGGCGGCACGCCCTCGCCCGGCTCGAGCGCATGGGGCTGCGGCTCGGCCCGGTGGCCCTCACCCCGCACGGGCGGGCCCTGTTCTTCGTGGCACCCGGCGCCGCCGCCGAACTCCCCCAGCTCCTCTACCGCATGGGCTGGGACGACGCCCGGCTCGACCTCCGCTGCCTCGGTCCGGGCGACCACGTCACCGCGCCGCCCTCCGACCTCGCGGGCCTCGGCCCGATGCGCTGGCTGCGCCCGCCGACCCTCGACACGGCGGGCCGGCCACCGCAGGCACGGCTGCTGCTGGGCACACTGGCGTACGTCTGCCACCGCGCGCCGCTGTGCCGTTGAGGCTGCCGCCCCGGCTGTAGCCCGTGGAGCCCGGGCGCGTCCTCGACCGCCGGGCCGGCCGGATGCCCGCGTGACCGCCCGCCCGCGGCAGCCGAGGCCCTCCGGCGGCGGTGATGCGGAAACGGAGCACGGCCGCGAGACGTCAGGGGCCCCACAGCCGAAGCTGTGGGGCCCCTGTTGTCCTGCGGGCACGCGTCCCGGTCAGTCGCCGATCAAGGCGTCCACGAACGCGCCCGGTTCGAACGGCGCGAGGTCGTCCGCGCCCTCGCCGAGGCCCACCAGCTTCACCGGCACGCCCAGCTCGCGCTGGACCGCGATGACGATGCCGCCCTTGGCGGTGCCGTCCAGCTTGGTGAGCACGATGCCCGTGATGTCCACGACCTCGGCGAACACCCGCGCCTGCACCAGGCCGTTCTGCCCGGTGGTGGCGTCGAGGACCAGCAGCACCTCGTCGACCGAGCCGTGCTTCTCCACGACGCGCTTGACCTTGCCGAGCTCGTCCATGAGCCCGGTCTTGGTGTGCAGGCGGCCCGCGGTGTCGATGAGGACGACGTCCGCGTTCTCGGCGATGCCCTCCTTGACCGCGTCGAAGGCGATCGACGCCGGGTCGCCGCCCTCGGGCCCGCGGACCGTGCGCGCGCCGACGCGCTCGCCCCAGGTCTGGAGCTGGTCGGCGGCGGCGGCGCGGAAGGTGTCCGCCGCGCCCAGGACCACGGACTTGCCGTCCGCGACGAGGACGCGCGCGAGCTTGCCCGTGGTGGTGGTCTTGCCGACGCCGTTGACGCCGACGACCAGCACGACGCCGGGCTTCTCCTCGCCGTTCACACCCACGCCGGGCTCGGTGTGCACGCTGCGGTCGGTGTCGGCGCCGATGAGGGCGACCAGCTCCTCGCGGAGGAGGGCGCGCAGCTCCTCGGGGGTGCGGGTGCCGAGCACCTTCACCCGCTCGCGGAGGCGCTCCACGAGCTCCTGCGTCGGGGCGACGCCCACGTCGGCGGTGAGCAGGGTGTCCTCGATCTCCTCCCAGGTGTCCTCGTCGAGGTGTTCGCGGGAGAGCAGGGTCAGCAGACCCTTGCCGAGGGAGTTCTGCGACCGGGAGAGCCGGGAGCGCAGCCGGACGAGCCGGCCCGCGGTGGGCTCCGGGACCTCGATCTCGGGCGCCGCCGGGGCCTCGGGGGCCTGGGGGACCTCGGGTTCCGCGACGGGCGCCTCGGCCACCGGAGCGTCGGCCGCGGGCAGCTCGACCTCTTCGACGGTGCGGCGCGGCTCCGGGCGCGAGGTCTCGGCCTCCTCGCCGACGTGCGGCTCGGCGGGCGGCGCGGTAACGGACGGGCTGCTCGGCGGGGCCGGGGGCAGCTGCTTCTTCTTACGGCTGCTGACCACGAGCCCGCTGATCGCGCCGAGCGCGACCACAGCGATGACTACAGCAAGGATGACGATTTCCATAACGTCCCCAGTATCGGACACCCGGCCGTCATCGCGCCGCCGCCTCCGCGACCTGTGGATTCGTACAAAGCAACGAGGACCAAAGGCACTATCTGGCCAAAGTTGGAGCAAAGTACGATGGCGGTCGACGTTGTGACGCGCGTAGAGTCCGCAGCGTCTCTTTCTGCCCCGGCCCTTCCGCTGTGGCTTTTGCCCCGCTTCACCCGCACGGAGCCCCCCACATGGACAACGTCGTCCCCGCCGAGTCCGACGGCGCGATAGAAACACGCGGCATCGAGCCCGTCCCGGACCATGAGCGGCACGGTCGCGTCCGGGAGCTGTTCCCCACCTGGGTCGCCGCCAACATCAGTGTGCTGCTGCTCACCATGGGCGCGGCACTGGTCGTCTTCAACCAGCTGAACTTCTGGCAGGTCCTGATCGTCGCCGGATGCGCCGCGCTCGCGTCGTTCGGCATGGTCGGCGTGCTGTCGGTCTCCGGCAAGTGGGGCGGCGCCCCGGGCGCGATGCTCTCCCGCGCGACCTTCGGCGTCCGCGGCAACCTCTTCCCGGGCGCGATCCTGTGGGTCGCCCGCTTCGGCTGGGAGACGATCAACGCGGTCACCGGCGCCTACGCCGTGCTGACCGTCCTGGACCTGCTCTTCGGCATCAAGAGCAACACCCCGCTGATCGTCGTCACGCTGTTCCTGTTCGTCGCCAGCACCTTCCTGGTGAGCGGCATGGGCCGCAAGGCCCTGAACGTGTGCAACAAGTGGTCGACGTACCTCTTCGGGGTCTTCTCCGTGCTGGTGCTGGGCTATCTGATCGTCCACATGAACTGGAGCGAGGTCTTCTCCAAGCCGGCGGGCACCACCGCCATGATGATCACCGGCATCGGCACCATCGCCGCCGGCGGCATCAGCTGGGTGCCCACCGGTCCCGACTTCGCGCGCTACCTGCCGCACAAGGCGTCCGGCAAGAAGATCGTCGGCGCGACGGTCTCCGGCGCCGGTCTGGTGATGGTCCCGATGGTGCTCATGGGCGCGGTCATGGCCGTCGCGACCCCGGATCTGGCAAAGGCGCCGGACCCGGTCTCCTTCCTGGGCGACATCCTGCCGACCTGGCTGGCCGTGCCCTACCTCGCCACCGCGATCGTGGGCATGCTGCTGATCAACAGCCTGTCGATGTACTCGGCCGGCTTCACCGCCCAGACGATGGGCGTCAAGCTGCCGCGCGCCATGGCCGTCAGCATCAACGCCGTGATCTCCCTCGTCGGCGGTCTGCTGCTGATGCTGGTCGCCAAGAGCTTCCTCAGCTCCTTCATCACCTTCCTGATCCTGCTCGCGGTCTCCTTCTCCGCGTGGATCGGCGTCTACGCCGTCGACATGGCCCGCCGCCGGGTCCGCGCCGTGCGCTACGACGCTGAGGCCCTGATGGACACCGGCCGCACCAGCCGCTACTGGTACGCGGGCGGCTTCTGCTGGCAGGCGATGACCGCGTGGGCAGTCGCCCTGATCGCGGGCGGCTGCTTCACCAAGTGCGACTGGTTCGCCGGTCCGCTGTCCGGCACGTTCATCGGTGAGTACGGGCTGGGCTGGGCGGCCACGATCGCCATCGCGGCGCTGGTGATGCTCCTGCTGCCGACGCCGCGGGAGTCCGTGGCCGAGGCTTCTCCCGCGGCCCCGGCCCGCGAGAAGGTCTCCGCGTAGCGTTCTGTTCCACCCTGACGTCCCCTTCCGCCGTTCCCTGGCGGGAGGGGACGTTCGCGTGTGCGGGTTGCTTTCGCCTGCGGCGGGCTTGTTCCCCTACCCGCCCCTTCCCGAAACTGGGGGCAAGCCCCCAGACCCCCAGCAACACGGCTTCGCCGCGTTGTCCTCAAACGCCGGACGGGCTGGATTGTGCGGGACCGTAGCCAGCACATTCAGCCCGTTGGGGGCACCTCCCAGCGGTAGCTGGGGGAGTTTGAGGACGCGCCCGCAGGGCGCTCCCGCCGCAGGCGGAAGCGCGACAAAAACGGCCGCTGCCCCCGCTCACATGGATGAGCGGGGGCAGCGGCCTTCGAGGAGAGAGCGGCGGGGTGGTCAGCCCATCTCCTCCAGCGCCTTGCCCTTGGTCTCCTTCACGAACTTCAGCACGAAGGGGATCGAGAGCACGGCGAAGACCGCGTAGATGATGTACGTACCGGAGAGGTTCCAGTCCGACAGGCTCGGGAAGCTCGCGGTGATGGCCCAGTTGGCGATCCACTGCGCGGACGCGGCCACACCGAGCGCCGCGGCGCGGATGCGGTTGGGGAACATCTCGCCGAGGAAGACCCAGACCACGACGCCCCAGGACAGGGCGAAGAAGAGCACGAACGCGTGGGCCGCGACGAGCGCCACCGTGCCCTGCGTGGTCGGCAGCGAGCCGTCGGACGCCTTGGAGGCGAAGGCCCACGCCTCCAGCGCGAGGGAGAGTGCCATACCGGCGGAGCCGACGAGCGCGAGCGGCTTGCGGCCGATGCGGTCGACGAAGATCATCGCGATCACCGTGCCGACGATGTTGATGATCGACGTGGTGAAGGAGTAGAGGAAGGAGTCACTCGGGTCGATGCCGACGGACTGCCACAGGGTCGCCGAGTAGTAGAAGGCGACGTTGATGCCGACGAGCTGCTGGAAGACGGAGAGGCCGATGCCGATCCAGACGATGGGCAGGAAGCCCGCCTTGCCGCCGAGCAGGTCCTTGAAGGTGGACTTCTGCTCGCTGTGCATGGCCAGCTCGATCTCGGCGACCCGCTTGTCGAGGTCGACGGTGCGGCCCTCGACCTCGGCCAGCACGGCCTTCGCCCGGTCGGTCTTGCCGACGGAGATCAGAAAGCGCGGGGACTCGGGGATCGCGAAGGACAGCAGGCCGTAGAGGACGGCCGGGACGACCATGACGCCGAGCATGAGCTGCCACGCCTCGATGCCCATGACGTGGCCGCGCTGCTCACCGTGCGCGAGGTTGAGGATGCCCCAGTTCACGAGCTGCGAGACGGCGATGCCGACGACGATCGCGGCCTGCTGGAAGGAGCCGAGACGGCCGCGGTAGGCGGGCGGCGAGACCTCGGCGATGTAGGCCGGGCCGATGACCGAGGCCATGCCGATGGCGATGCCGCCGAGGACGCGCCAGAAGGCGAGGTCCCACAGCGCGAAGGGCAGTGCCGAGCCGATCGCGCTGATGGTGAAGAGGGTCGCGGAGATCTGCATGACGCGGATCCGGCCGATGCGGTCGGCGATACGGCCCGCGGTGGCGGCGCCGATCGCGCAGCCGATCAGGGCGATCGCGATGACCTGGGCCAGAGCGGCAGAGCCGATGTCGTACTTCCCGCGGATGCCCTCGACGGCACCGTTGATCACGGAACTGTCGTAGCCGAAGAGGAAGCCACCCATGGCCGCGGCCGCGGTGATGAAGATGACATGGCCGAGGTGGTCCGGCTGGGCCTTGTGGCCCTCGGACCCCTGCGCCATCGCAGTGCTGGTCAACGTGTACTCCTGAGGCCCGGCGGCATTGCCGGGCGTGGGGGCTGGCCCTTCAAGTGGGGCATAACTCCGGGGGGCCCACCACTTGAAGGTATTAGCAACGTTGCAGACCTTATGCCTTCAATTTTCTAAGTCAATAGGTCGTAACCAAGAAGTTTCCTAGCGGCTTCCCGAGCGTTGCGTTCAACACTTGAAGTAGCGGTCAGGAACTACGCAGCCGCTGGCTGATGACCTTGGAAACTCCGTCGCCCTGCATGGACACGCCGTAGAGCGCGTCCGCGACCTCCATGGTCCGCTTCTGGTGAGTGATCACGATCAGCTGGGAGCTCTCCTGGAGCTCTTCCATGATCCGGATCAGCCGCTGCAGATTGGTGTCGTCCAGCGCCGCCTCGACCTCGTCCATCACATAGAACGGGCTGGGCCGCGCCTTGAAGATCGCCACCAGCAGCGCCACCGCCGTCAGGGAGCGCTCGCCGCCCGACAGCAGCGACAGCCGCTTGACCTTCTTGCCCGGCGGCCGCGCCTCCACGTCCACCCCGGTCGCCAGCATGTCGTCCGGGTCGGTGAGCACGAGCCTCCCCTCCCCGCCGGGGAAGAGCCGGGAGAAGACGCCCTCGAATTCCCGCGCGGTGTCGTGGTACGCCTCCGTGAAGACCTCCTCGACCCGCTTGTCGACGTCCTTCACCACCTGGAGCAGGTCGCTGCGCGTCTTCTTGAGGTCTTCGAGCTGCTCGGACAGGAACTGGTGCCGCTCCTCCAGCGCCGCGAACTCCTCCAGCGCGAGCGGATTGACCTTGCCCAGCTGCTGGTACGCCCGCTCCGCGGCCTTGAGCCGCTTCTCCTGCTCGGCCCGCAGATAGGGCACCGGCCGGTTCCTTGGGTCGTCCGGGTCCTCGGGCAGTTCCTCGCCCTCGGCCGGCGGCGACGGCGGTACGGGCTGGTCCGGCCCGTACTCCACGACGAGCGCCGCGGGCTCCACACCGAGCTCCTCCAGGGCCCTGGCCTCCAACTGCTCGATGCGCAGCCGCTTCTCCGCGCCGAGCACCTCACCGCGGTGCACCGAGTCCGTGAGCCGGTCGAGCTCGCCCTTGAGCTCGCGGCCCCGCTCGCGCTCCGCGACCAGTTCCCGTTCGCGCTCGGCCTTCGCCGCCTCGGCGTGCCCGCGCTCCTCGTCGGCGCGGACGGCCGACGCCTCCACGTGCGCCAGCAGCTGCCGGGCACCCGCGGCGACGGCGGAGGCGACGCGCGCCTCGTGGCGCAGCCGGGCGCGCCGCTGCTCCGCGCGCGCCCGCGCCTCCCGTTCGGCGCGCGCCGCCCGGTCCAGCCCGTCCGCCCGTCCGGCGAGCGCCTTCACCCGCTCCTCGTGCGTACGGACCTGGAGCCGGGCCTCCATCTCGGTCTGCCGGGCGTTGGCCCCGTCGGCCGCGAGCCGGTCGCGTACGGAGGTGTCCGGCTCCTCCGTGCCCTCCGGGCCCGCCTCCTCGGCCACCGCCAGCCGCTCGGCCAGTTCCTCGGCCTCCTCGGTGGCGCGGACGAGGGCCTCCTCGGCCCGTGCCACGGCGGCCGCCGTCCGGCCCGCCTCGTCGGCCGCCGCGCGCGCCTGTCCGCCGAGGCGCCCGAGCGCCTGGGCGACCTGCGACTTCTCGCGTTCCGCGGCGCTGCGCCGGGCCGCGAGCTCCTCGACCAGGGCGGCGCATTCGGTGCGCCGCTCGTCCGCCGCCCGCTGGGCGAGCGCCAATTCCTCGCAGCGCGCGTCCAGTTCGGCCAGCTCGGCGGTGGCCTCGTCGACGGCGGACCGCACCTCCAGCAGGCTGGGCGCGCCGCCGGAGCCGCCCTGCGCGAACCGCGCCCCGAGGAGGTCGCCCTCGGCGGTCACGGCCGTGCACCCCGGCCGCTCGGCCACCAGTTCCTCGGCCTCCTCCAGCGTCCCGACGACGATGACGTCCCGCAGCAGCGGCGCCACGGCGGCCAGCAACTCGGCGGGCCCATGGACGAGTTCGAGCGCGGGCCGGGGGCCGGGGCCGGCGGGTGCCGGGGCGGGGGCCGCGTCGGCGCGCTGCGCCTCGGCGCGGCTCAGGCCGTGCGTCACCAGCAGTGCCGCGCGCCCGGCGTCCTGCTTGCGCAGCAGGCGCAGGGCCTCGGCGGCCGTGGCGGTGTCGGTGACCGCGAGGGCGTCGGCGGCCGCGCCCAGGGCGGTGGCGACGGGGAGTTCGTGGCCGGGGGCGACCGTGAGGAGTCCGGCGGCCGGTCCGAGCACTCCGGACAAACGATCCTGCGCGGACAGCAGCGCGCCCGTGCCGTCCTTGCGGCGCAGGCCGAGCGCCAGCGCGTCGCGGCGGGCGGCGGTCGCCGCGCGGCGGCGCTCGGTGGCCGTCGCCGCCTCCCGGGCCTCCGTCAGCGCCGCCTCGGCCGCGGCCAGCCCGCGCTTGGCGTCCTCGTGCCGGGCGGCGAGCTCCTGGTCCCCCGCGCCCCGCCCCTCGACCTCGGCCCGCTGCCGCTCGTACTCCTCCTCGGCGGTGGCCGCGCGCTCGCGGGCCTCGTCGCGGGCGGCGGTCAGCCGGTCGATCTCGGCCTGTGCGGAGGCGACCCGGCCGTGCGCGGCGGTGACGCGCCCGTGCAGGCGGGCGAGGCCCTCGCGGTGGTCGGCGACGGCGCGGGCGGCGTCCCGCAGCCGCCGCTCCTCCTCGGTGAGCCTGCGCTCCAGCTCGGCCCGGTGCGCGGTGGTCTCCTCCAGGGCCGTGCCCGCCGCTTCGAGCGCGGCCTCCAGCTCCGCCTCCTGCTCACGGACCCGGGCCGCCTCGCGCTCCAGGTCCTCGGGGTCGCGGCCGCGCCGCTCCTCGGCGGGCGCGGCGGTGGCGCTGGTGACCCGGGCGTCGGCCAGGCCGATCGTGCCGCGCACCCGCTCGGCGAGCTGCGACAGCTCGTACCAGGTCCGCTGGGCCGCGGCGAGGCGCGGCGTGAGGGCGCGGACCTGCTCCTCCAGGGCCGTCTCGCGCTGCGCGGCCGCCCGCAGCTCGCTCTCGGCGGCCTCCTTGCGGGTCTTGAGCGCGGCCTCGTCGGCGAGTTCGGTGTGCAGGACCCGGCGCAGGGTCACCAGGTCGTCGGCGAGCAGCCGCAGCCGGGCGTCGCGCAGGTCCGCCTGGATGACCGCGGCCCGGCGGGCGACCGCGGCCTGCCGGCCGAGCGGCTTGAGCTGGCGGCGCAGCTCGTCGGTCAGGTCCTGGACGCGCGCGAGGTTCGCCCGCATCGCGTCGAGCTTCCGCAGCGCCTTCTCCTTGCGCTTGCGGTGCTTGAGTACGCCGGCCGCCTCCTCGATGAAGGCGCGGCGGCCCATGGGGTCGGCGTGCAGGACGGAGTCCAGCTGACCCTGGCCGACGATGACATGCATCTCGCGTCCGATGCCGGAGTCGGAGAGCAGCTCCTGGATGTCGAGGAGCCGGCAGGTGTCGCCGTTGAGCTGGTACTCGCTGCCGCCGTTGCGGAACATGATCCGCGTGATGGTCACTTCGGCGTAGTCGATGGGCAGCGCGCCGTCGGAGTTGTCGATGGTGAGGGAGACCTCGGCGCGGCCCAGCGGGGGGCGGCCGGTGGTCCCGGCGAAGATGACGTCCTCCATCTTGCCGCCGCGCAGCGACTTCGCGCCCTGTTCTCCCATGACCCAGGAAAGCGCGTCGACCACATTGGACTTTCCGGAGCCATTGGGTCCCACCACACACGTGATCCCGGGCTCGAAGCGCAGGGTCGTCGCGGAGGCGAAGGATTTGAACCCTCGCAGGGTCAGGCTCTTGAGGTGCACGCGGAAGGACTCTACCGGCCGCGCGCCCCCCACGACCGCCCGGCACGAGGCAGCCGGGGGCGACAACAAGCTGCCCCTTTCAATTTTCCGGTTTCACCCGGGAAGGGGCAGGGCACATCAGTCCAAGGGGACGGGAGGAAAACGGCCGGAAACGGCACGGTGATACGACGATCGGATGAGGCGCGCCGGATACGACGAAGGGACGCCGGAGCGTCCCTTGCAACTCTCAAGCGGCTGACAGTGCAGCCCGACCACGCCCCGGGGCAGGGCGGCTGGTCAGGCGAGCGCAGGCTCCGCCTGGGATACGTCGATGCTGTCGAGCAACGAGTCGCCGTGGTGAGCGGCGGCAGTCAGCGCGTCGTTCTCGGCCTGCATCCGGATGAGCTCGGATTCAAGGTCCTGGACACGCTGCTGAAGCCGTCGCATCTCGGAGAGGACTCGGGGGTCGGAGCCGCCGACGTAACCGAGAAGCGCCTTTGCCATGATGGATGGTCCTCCACACTGAGTGACCGACCGAAGCGGTGTGGGTCGTGAGGGATTCGCACCCGCGGTGTCTGCCATCACTACTGCGGTGTTCAATGCCAAACAGCTAAGGTGCGCGGGGCTTCCAGAGTCTCACCAAAAAGTTTGACGGTCAACACGATCACACCCCGTATCGGCGGGCGTCCCAGGGGTGCGCGGCGGTGAATACGCGGCGCAGTCACTCCCGGGCCCGGAGGGGCGTAGAGATCATCCGTTGAGCAGCAGCCTTCCACGAGAGCGGCGAGTTGGCAACCATCAGGGAATTTCTTCTGTTCGCATATGCCAATGGCATATCAATAAGGTCATCGCGACCCACGGCCACCCCTTCTTCATGAGGTTCGACCCCGCCCCCGCCCGGGGAAAAATCCCCTTTCGGCAGGCGCGGTCAGCGGATCTCGAAGCCGTCATAGCCGCCGCGCGGCACATCCCAGATCTCCGTGACGCCGTCCACGCGGCCGGGCGTGTTCCCGTCGCGCAGCCATTCGAGCAATTGTTCACAGCCTCCGCGCGCGCCCTCGGCGACCACCTGGACCCGGCCGTCGGCGAGATTCGAGGCGAAGCCCTCGAGCCCACCGATCCGCAAGGCGTTCTCCCGCGTGAACCATCGGAAGCCGACACCTTGCACATGGCCCCGGACCCAGGCCGTCAGACGGACATTCTCGTTCATGTCTGCACGTTAACCGACCAATTGCATACGAAGCGCTTAGACCCTGGCCCTATTGCCGTACAGTCGCCGGTCGACAGGTCCCACCCCCGTACGAGTGACGCACGACGACGCCGAACACGTGAGGAAGGCAGCGGATGGGTCGCCATCGACGCTCTGCCCACCAAGCCACCGGTCACCCCGCAGCCGCTCCCCCGCCGGCCGAGACCCTCTCGGTGACCGGGACCTCCGGCACCGGGCCGCCTTACGGGCCCGGCGAACCCACCGATGCCGGCCGGCACCGCACCACGCGACGGCGCGGCCGGGTGAGCGCTCCCGTGCGGACCGGGCTGCTCGGTGCTTCGGCGGCGATGGCCATAGGTGTGGTCGCCATGGCCTCGGGGCTGTTCTCCGGAGGGGACACCCTCCAGCTCGGCGGCGGCAGCCCCGGCGGGCAGGTGCGGGCCGACGACCCGCCCGTCCTCCAGAGCGACCCGCAGCCGCGCGCGCAGGCCCCCGCCCCCGACCGCGGCGAGCTCCCGGTGAGCCGCGGGGCCCAGCGGCCTGAGGCGCGGCCCACGCCCTCCGCCGATGCCGCTCCCCCGTCCTTTGCCCCCTCCCCCGAAGCGCCCTCGCCCGACCCGGAGGACTCGGGCATCGACCCCGGCAGCGAGGCGCACACCCTCCCGGCCACGGTCCCCGAGCCGCCCAGGGCGGACCCCGGCGATCCGGGCACGGCGACCGAGGCGGTCAGCCTCCAGGCGGCGCCCGTCGCCCAGATCCTCGCCCTGGTCAATCAGGAGCGGGCCAAGGTGGGCGCCCGGCCGCTGGCGCCCAGCCCCCGACTCGCCTCACTGGCACAGTCGTTCAGCGACGACATGGCCCGGCGCGGCTTCTTCGCGCACACCGACCCGGACGGGCGCACCCCGTGGGACCGCGCGGCGGGCCGCGGCATCGGGAATCTCGGCGGCGAGAACATCGCGCGCGGCCAGCCCGACCCCAAGGCGGTCATGGAGGCGTGGATGAACAGCACGGGGCACCGGGCCAACATCCTCAACCGGGAGTACCGCACGCTGGGGATCGGGATGAACCCCGGGTCGGGCGGGCCTTGGTGGACACAGGACTTCGGCTATTGAGCGATTGGGCACGAAGGAGCGCGCGCCCCGCCGCCGGCGTCAGACCCCGCGCGGCGGGCGCTGGCAGCGGGGGCAGAAGTAGCTGGAGCGATTCATCCACGGGCGCCGTCGCATCGGCGTGCCACAGCGGCGGCACGGCTCGTCCTCACGGCCGTACGCGTCCAACGACCGGTTGAAATAGCCGGATTCACCGTTGACGTTGACGTAGAGGCTGTCGAAGCTCGTGCCGCCGACGGCGAGCGCCTCGTTCATGACCTCACGGATGTGCGTGAGCAGTTCCGCGCTGCGCGGGCGGGTCAGCGTCGCGGTCGGGCGGTCGTAGTGCAGCCGGGAGCGCCACAGCGCCTCGTCGGCGTAGATGTTGCCGACGCCGCTGATCAGCGACTGGTCGAGCAGGGCCCGCTTGACGGTCGTACGGCGGCGGCGCAGTGCGGCGTGGAACGCGGCCTCGTCGAAGGCGGGGTCGAGCGGGTCGCGGGCGATGTGCGCGATGACGTCGGGCAGCCCGTCGGGGTCGCCCGGCACGGGCTCGTGCAGCGAAAGGCCGCCGAAGGTGCGCTGGTCGACGAAGCGCAGCTCGGTGGGGAGGGTGTCGGCGAAGCGGATCCGGATCCGCAGGTGCTTCTCGTCGGGCGCTTCCCCCGGCTGGACGAGGAGTTGGCCACTCATCCCGAGGTGGGCGAGCAGGGACCGGTCGGGAGCGTCCTGCCCGGGTGCTTCCAGTGGCACCCAGAGATACTTGCCGCGGCGGTGCGCGGTGCCGAGCGTGCGCCCGGTCAGCTGGGCGGCGAAGTCGTCGGGCCCGGCCAGGTGACGGCGGATCGCCCGGGGGTGCAGCACCGCCACGTCGGCGATGGTGCGCCCGCTGACCCACTGCGCCACACCGCGCCGTACGACCTCGACCTCGGGCAGTTCGGGCACGGCAGCGGTACTCCTTCGCAAGGGTTCGCCAGGGCCGCGCCCGGGCACTCGGTGAAACGTGATCGCCGGGCGGGTCTTGAGGACCCGCCCGGCGATCACGGACGAACACGCGTCAGTGCGACGCGCCCTGCACACCGTCGGCGGGCTCGGAAGCCGCCGGGTCGGTCCCGGTGGCCGTGGCCTCCGGGGCGGCTTCGGCCGTGGCCTTGGCCCGCGCCTCCGCCGCTTCATGGATGGCGCGCCAGGCGGCTTCCGCCGCCTGCTGCTCCGCTTCCTTCTTGCTGCGGCCGGTGCCGGTGCCGTACGCGACACCACCGACGCGGGCAGCAGCCGTGAAGGTCTTCTCATGGTCGGGGCCGGTCTCGGAGACGAGATACTCCGGGACGCCCAGGCCCTCCGTGGCGGTCAGTTCCTGGAGGCTGGTCTTCCAGTCCAGGCCCGCACCGAGGTTGGAGGACTTCTCGATCAGCGGATCGAAGAGCCTGTGCACCAGTTCCCCGGCGGCCTCGAGGCCCTGGTCGAGATAGACCGCCCCGATCACGGCTTCCAGCGTGTCCGCGAGGATGGACGCCTTGTTCCGGCCGCCCGTGCCCTCTTCGCCCCGGCCGAGCCGGATGAAGGAGCCGAGGTCGAGACCGCGGCCGACCTCCGCCAGCGCGCGGGAGTTGACCACCGCGGCCCGCAGCTTGGCCAGCTGGCCCTCGGGCAGGTCGGGGTGGATGCGGTACAGCGTGTCGGTGACCACCAGGCCGAGCACGGAGTCACCGAGGAACTCCAGCCGCTCGTTGGTGGGCAGCCCGCCGTTCTCGTACGCGAAGGAACGGTGAGTCAGCGCACGCACCAGAAGGGCGGTCTCGAGTCTGTACCCGAGCCGCCCTTCCAGAAGCGTGTGAGACGAGGCCGTGTCCGCCGGCGCCTTCTTCGGCGTAATGGCGTCTGACATTGAGCCTGTCACCCGCCGATCAGACCTCGAGGACCTGGCGCTTGTTGTAGGTGCCGCAGCTCGGGCACGCGATGTGCTGCAGCTTCGGCTCGTGGCAGCTAGCGCATGCCACCAGGGTGGGGACCGCAGCCTTCCACTGCGACCGGCGGTGGCGCGTGTTGCTGCGCGACATCTTCCGCTTCGGAACAGCCACGGCTACTTCTCCTGTGAGTCATCCCCGCCGGAGCGGGGTGCGTTGTCCATCTCGCCGTCCTGGTTGGACCCGGCGAGTCCCTGCAGTGCCGCCCAACGAATGTCGACGGACTCATGGTGGTGCTCCGGGTCGTCCGCCAGCCGCGCTCCGCACTCGGAGCACAGACCAGGGCAGTCTTCCTGGCACACCGGCTGCAGCGGCAGTGCGAGCACCACCGCGTCACGCAGCACGGGTTCGAGGTCGAACAGGTCGTCCTCGAGGAAGAGCATGTCCTCCTCGTCGTCCTCGGCGTCGTCGTCCGTGTCCGCGGTGCGGCTCCGGGCGTCGGCGTCGGGGTAGGAGAACATCTCCTGGAAGTCCGCTTCGAGCTCTCGCTCCAGCGGCTCCAGACACCTTACGCACTCCCCTGTCAGCGGTGCACGGGCGGTGCCTGTGACAAGCACCCCTTCCATGACCGACTCCAGGCGGAGGTCGATTTCCACCGTCGCGCCCTCGGCGACCCCGATGACCTCGATACCGAGATCGGCGGGCGCCTCGATCGAACGGGAGACCCGCTTCAGCGCACCGGGACGCCGGCCCAGCTCGCGTGTGTCGAACACGAGAGGGGAACGGTGATCAAGGTGGGCGTTCAGGGTTTCCTGCTTTCTACGCTGCGGCGACGGCCGCCCGACGCGGAAAACGCGTCCCGGGCAGCCCTGATCGCGAATGCACACGCGACCGAAGAGCCAGAATACTCGACGGGCCGCCGTACACCCAATCGGCGACCGGCCAGGACCCCGGCCGACGCCGCCCCGCGGCGGGTCAGCGCCCCTGCTCGTACCGGCGGAGCTGATCGAGGTCGATCATGCTCGTGTCGAAGAGACTCGTCTCGTCGAGCTGGGGCTGCTGGGACGGCTGGTGCCGCGGGTCCTGCGGAGGCCGCTGCTCGTGGTCCTGGTGGCCCACCGGAGCGGGGTACCCGCCGTGCTGGTCGTAGCCCCCCGAGGCGGCCGGGGCGGGCCAGGCGTAGGGGTCGTGCTGCGCGTAGCCGCCCTGGACCGCGTACGGGTCGGGCTGCCCGTAGGACGCCTGGTAGGCGTACGGGTCGGGCTCGTAGCCCTGGGCCGGGTAGTAGTCCGGCTGCGCGGGCGCGGGCGGCGGACCGGCGGGCTCCTGGGGGGCGGCCAGCTCGGCGAGGAAGTCGGCGTCGCTGGTGTGGCGGCCGCCGGGGAGGCCGTCCTGGGCGGCCATGTGGGCGCCCAGCTCGTCCGTCGGGCGGGCTCCGGTCAGCTTCTCCCGGCCCCGGCCGACGGCCTCGAGGGTCTTGGCCAGCACGGCCGCGACCGCGCCGAGCTTGGCGTCGACGTAGGCGTCGGCGCGCTGCCGCTGGAGCCCGGGGTCCGAGCTGCGCTCGGGGCCGTCGTCCGGCTCCTCCGCGTCCTGGCCGTCCGCACCCGGCAGGCCCAGCAGCTTCTCCCGGCCGCGGTCGACGGAGCCGATGGTCTTCGTGAGGACGACCTCGAAATTGGCGAGCTTGCCGTCGACGTAGTCGTCGGCCTCGGCGCGGATCTCCTCGGCCTCCCGGCGGGCCTCCGCGAGGATGCGGTCGGCCTCCTCCTGGGACTGGCGGGCGACCTCGGTGTGGGAGATCAGCGAGCCGCGGTGGGCGCGGGCCGACTCGATGATCCGCTCGGCCTCCTCGCGGGCGTCGGCGACGAGCCGCTCCCGGCCCCCGATCAGCTCCTCGGCCCTGGCCAGGGAGTCGGGCAGGGCGGCCCGCACCTCTTCCAGCAGGGCGAGCAGCTCGGCCCGGTTGACGACGCAGGAGGCCGACATGGGCAGGGACCGGGCGCCGGAGACCGCCCGGACGATCTCGTCGAGCTTCTTCTGCACGTCCACCTTGGCGCTCGCCACTCTCTTCTGACGATGGGCACGAACGGGGACGACTGTACGGCCAGTCGCCCCTCGCCCGACACCGGGTGACGGGCTGTCAGCCCGTCAGTCCCGGCCGAGCCGCTCGCCGAGCGCCTCCAGCACCAGCGGAGGCACCAGGTGGGAGACGTCGCCGCCCCAGGCCGCGACCTCCTTGACCAGGCTGGAGGACAGGAAGCTGTAGGTGGGGTTGGTGGGGACGAAGAGGGTCTCCACGCCCGACAGCCCGTTGTTCATCTGGGCCATCTGGAGCTCGTAGTCGAAGTCGCTGACCGCCCGCAGGCCCTTCACGATGGCGGGGATGTCGCGCTGCTTGCAGAAGTCGACGAGCAGCCCGTGGAACGCCTCCACCTCGACGTTGCCGTACTCCGCCGTGACCTGGCGGAGCAGGTCGATGCGCTCGTCGACGGTGAACAGGCCCTGCTTCGACTTGTTGATCATCACGGCGACGTGCACGACGTCGTACAGCTTGGAAGCGCGGGCGATGATGTCGAGGTGTCCATTGGTGACGGGGTCGAACGACCCCGGACAGACGGCGCGGCGCAACTGTGGTTCCTCGCTCTCCGGTCCATTCATGACGCGCGGGGAGATGTCGTCTCTTCGGCGCACGTCGAGGCGGCGCGACCGTACCAAAGCGTTCCCTCGCCGTAGCGACGGGCCCTCAGGGGCTCGAAGCCGTCCGGCCAGGGGAACTCCCCGCCCCTGGTGCTGCGCTCCACGGTGACCAGCGCGTCGTCCGCAAGCCAGCCCTGGGCACGGAGTGTGAGGAGAATCTCGCGGAGATCGTCGTTCCCGACGGCGTAGGGCGGGTCGAGGAAGACCACGTCGTACGGGGCGGCGGGCACCGGCCCGGCGACGACCTGCGCGGCCTTGCCCGCGCGCACCTCGGCACCCGGCAGCCCCACGGCGCGGACGTTGTCGCGGATCGTGCGGACCGCGCGGGCGTCGGCCTCCACCAGGAGGACGTGCGCGGCGCCGCGCGAGAGGGCCTCCAGGCCGACCGCGCCGGAGCCGCCGTACAGATCCAGCACCCGGGTGCCCTCCAGGGGACCGAAGAGCGATTCCCAGGTGGAGAACAGGCCCTCGCGCGCCCGGTCGGAGGTCGGGCGGGTGCCGGTGCCGGGCGGCACGGCCAGGCGGCGTCCGCCGGCGGTACCGGCGATCACGCGGGTCATGGGGTCCTCGGTCCTTCGCGGTCGGTCGGCGGGCCGGTGGGCCCGCCGTCCACTCAGCCTAGAACGTGCGGGGCCCGCTCACCCACGCCCGCCGGGCGCCCCCGTCTCAGCCCTTGTCCAGATACTCCTCGCGCTCGCGGTCCAGCAGCGCCTCCAACGCCGTGCGCAGCTCGGGCAGTCGTGTCAGCTCGGGATCCGCGGCGACCACCGCGGCGGCCTCCTCGCGGGCGGCGGCGATGACCTCCTCGTCCTCGATGACCGTGAGCATCCGCAGCGACGACCGGACACCGGACTGCGCCTGGCCGAGGACGTCGCCCTCGCGGCGCTGCTCCAGGTCGATGCGGGAGAGCTCGAAGCCGTCGAGGGTGGCGGCCACGGCGGCCAGCCGGGCGCGCGCGGGGCTCGCCTCGGGCATCTCGCTGACCAGCAGGCACAGGCCGGGCGCCGAGCCGCGGCCCACCCGGCCGCGCAGCTGGTGGAGCTGGGAGACGCCGAACCGGTCCGCGTCCATGATCACCATGACGGTGGAGTTGGGCACGTTCACCCCGACCTCGATGACGGTCGTGGCGACGAGCACGTCGACCTCGCCGGCGGCGAAGCGGCGCATGACGTCGTCCTTCGCCTCCGGCTGCATCCGGCCGTGCAGCACCTCCACGCGCAGCCCGCGCAGGGGCCCCGCGCCCAGCTGCGCGGCGATGTCGAGGACGGCGAGGGGCGGGCGCTTCTCGGCCAGGTCCTCGGCGGACGGCTCGCCCTCCTCGGACTTCTTGCGGGATTTGGGGGCCTTGGCGGCCTTGGGACTGTCGCCCTCGTCCGCGATGTCGTCGCCGATGCGCGGGCAGACCACGTACGCCTGGTGGCCGCCCTCGGTCTCCTCGCGCACCCGCTCCCAGGCGCGGGCCAGGAAGTGCGGCTTGTCCTTGGCGGGCACGACGTGGGTGGCGATGGGCGAGCGCCCGGCGGGGAGCTGGTCGAGCACCGAGGTCTCCAGGTCGCCGAAGACGGTCATGGCGACGGTGCGCGGGATCGGGGTCGCGGTCATCACCAGCAGGTGGGGCGGCCGCTTGCCCTTGGAGCGGAGCGCGTCGCGCTGCTCGACACCGAAGCGGTGCTGTTCGTCCACGACGACGAGGCCGAGGTCGTGGAACCGCACCTTGTCCTCGATCAGCGCGTGGGTGCCGATGACGATGCCGGCCTCGCCGGTGACCAGGTCGAGCAGGGCCTGCCGCCGGGCCGCCGTCCCCATGGAGCCGGTGAGCAGCACCACCTTGGTGCCCTGCTCGGCGCCGCCGAGCAGGCCCCCTTCGGCGAGCTCGCCCATCATCTCGGTGACCGACCGGTGATGCTGCTGGGCGAGCACCTCGGTGGGCGCGAGCATCGCGGCCTGCCCGCCGGCGTCGACGACCCCGAGCATGGCCCGGAGGGCGACCATGGTCTTGCCGCTGCCCACCTCCCCCTGGAGGAGGCGGTGCATGGGGTGTTCGGCGGCGAGGTCGGTGAAGATCTCCGCGGAGACCTTGAGCTGGCCGTCGGTGAGGGTGAAGGGGAGCTTCGCGTCGAAGGCGTCGAGGAGGCCGCCGGGCACGGGTTTGCGCGCGACGGCGGGCAGTTGGGAGTCGGCGTGCCGGCGGCGGGCGAGGGCGACCTGGAGGACGAACGCCTCGTCCCACTTCAGGCGGGCCCGCGCGTCCTCGATGTCGGCCTTCGAGCGCGGGCGGTGGACCTTGCGGAAGGCGTCGGGGAGCCCGGCGAGGCCCCGGCCGTCACGCAGCGCCGGGGGCAGCGGGTCGGCGAGGCCCTGCCAGTGCTCGGCCTCGAAGAGGTCGAGCAGGGTGTCGACGGCCTTGGTCAGCTTCCAGGACTGGAACTGCTTGCACGCCGGATAGATCGGCAGGAGCTTCCCGGCGAAGGACTCGGCGGCGTCGGCGCCGCTCTCCTTGTCGAGCAGTTCGTAGTCGGGGTGCAGGAGTTGACGGGTGTGGTTGAAGAGGGAGACCTTGCCCGCGAACATCCCCCGGCGGCCGGGCAGCAGTTCCATCTCCCGCGCGTAGGCGCCGCGGCCGAAGAAGACGAGGGTCAGCGCGCCGCTGCCGTCGGTGACCACGACCTCCAGGCGGACGCCCTTGCCGTGGTTGAAGGTCTTCATGGCGGCCTTGGCGACCTGGGCGACGACGGTGACGTGCTCGTCGAGCGGCAGGTCGGCGAGCCGGGTCAGCTCGCCGCGCTCGGCGTAGCGGCGCGGATAGTGGTGCAGCAGGTCGCCGGCCGTGTGCAGGTCGAGGTGCTCGGCCATCACCTTCGCGGTGTTGCCGCCGAGGATCTTCTTCAGGGGTTCGTCTAGCGCGGGCACGCCCCTATTGCACACCACGGCACTGACAAACCACGCTCCTCCGCCGCGCCGGGGCGGGTACAGCGCGTCACTCGACGCCGATGAGCAGCGGCGCCGCCTGCTGGCCCCCGCGGTAGACCACCGTGTCCACGGCGAGGTGGCCCTCGCGTACGTGCCGCTCCAGGCGGTCCGCGACGGAGCCGGGGACGCCCGCGCCGAGGACCAGGGTGACCATCTCGCCGCCCGCGGCGAGCATGCGGTCCAGGACGGTCTCGGCGGTCCCGGCGAGCTCCGTGCCGATGACGGCCACGTCGCCGTCGATGAGGCCGAGCACGTCCCCGGCCTGGCAGACGCCGGCCATGGTCCAGGACTGCCGCTCGGCGACGGCCAGTTCGGCGTAGCGGGTGGCGCCCGCGGCGGCGGTCATGGCGACGACGTCCTCGTCGAAGCCCCGCTCCGGCTCGTGGACGGCGAGCGCGGCGATGCCCTGGACCGCGGAGCGGGTCGGGATGAGGGCGACGCGTACGCCTTCGGTGCGGGCCTGCTCGGCGGCGGCCGCCGCGGTGTGGCGCAGCTCGGGGTCGTTGGGCAGGAGCACCACCTCGCGGGCGTGCGCGCGCCGGATGGCCGCGACCAGCTCGCCGCTGGCGGGCGGTTCGCCCGGCCCGGCGGGGACGACGGTGGCACCGGCCTCCCCGCACAGCCCGGCCAGCCCGTCCCCGGGCACGACGGTGACCACGGCGCGCTGTACGGGCTCCCGCGTGCGGGCCGCGGTCCCGGCCGCGGGGCCGAAGTGGGTGATGCGGACGCGGTGCGGACGCCCGGCCTCGATCCCGGCCTCGACGGCCGCTCCGGCGTCGTCGACGTGCACGTGGACGTTCCACAGGCCGTCGCCGCCGACGACGACGAGCGAGTCGCCGAGCGCGTCGAGCCGGGTCCGCAGGCGGGCGACGGCGGTGTCGTCGGCGTCCAGGAGGTAGATCACCTCGAAGGCGGGGGCAGGGCGGCAGCCTGTCGTGGGTTCCGTTTCCGTGCACCACGCGCGCGTGGCCGGCGCCTCGCCTCCGGCATCCTGCCGGCCGGCGCGGTGGCCGCGCTCGCGGCGGGCCTCGGGCGGGGCGCTCTCGCCGGACAGCGCGCGGGACAGCGCCCCCAGGACCTCCACCAGGCCGAGGCCGCCCGCGTCGACGACGCCCGCCCGGCCGAGGACGTCCAGCTGACCGGGGGTGACCGCGAGGGCGGCGCGGGCCGCCTCGTCCGCGGCGCGGGCCACTTCCGGGGCGCCGCCGGGAGCGTTCGAGGCGGCCTTCGCCGCGGCCGCGGCGACCGTGAGCACCGTGCCCTCGACGGGCCGGGCCACGCCCTCGTACGCGGACGCGACGGCCCGTCGCAGCGCCGCGCGCAGCGCCTCCCCGCCGTCGGGGCCGCCGGGAGGCTCCTCGGCGGCGAGCACCTCCGCCATGCCGCGCAGGAGCTGGGCCAGGATCGTGCCGGAGTTGCCGCGCGCGCCTATGAGGGCGCCGTGGGCCATGGCCCGTACGGCGTCGGCCAGGCCGGGGAGCCGGTCCCGGGCGGCGGGGCCCGCCGTGGCGTGGCCGTCGAAGACCGCCTCGACGGCGCGGGCGGCGGACTCGACGGTCAGGTAGAGGTTGGTGCCGGTGTCGCCGTCCGCGACCGGATAGACGTTGATCGCGTCGATCTCCTCGCGGGCCCGCCCGAGCGCGTCGAGGGCCAGAGCGCACCAGGTGCGTACCGCGGTGGCGTCCAGCGTGTGCGGCACCTGTGTCCTCCTCGGACTCCTCGGGGCGGTGGGCAGTGACCGGCAGCGTAGTCCCGCGGCGGGCCGGTGCGGGCGGCCGGCGGGAACCCCGCGGACAGGGCCGGGAGGGGCCTGGACGGGGAGCCGCGGGCCGCCGGTACGGGCCCGGCCGGTCACGGGCGGCCATGGTAGTTTCGTTGTACGGGAGCAGCCGATGTATGCTGCTCCGGTTGCCTGATGTAAATCAGGAACATCCCCTGATACTGCCGGTCACTCAGATTTCGGCACGCAGGGATTCACCGTACGTGCCTGTTGTTCCCGCGCAAGTGGGGATGACCCGTCTTTGGAGTAACCCGTGGCTGCCAACTGCGACGTCTGCGGCAAGGGGCCGGGCTTCGGCAACGCTATTTCGCACTCGCACCGCCGTACCCCCCGTCGTTGGAACCCCAACATCCAGCGGGTGCGCGCAGTGATCGGGCGCACGCCGAAGCGGATCAACGCCTGCACCTCGTGCATCAAGGCCGGCAAGGTCTCGCGCTGAAACGCGTGATCTTTCCCGCGCAAGCGGACACCGGTCCACCTGTGGGTGGGCCGGTTTTTCGCATGTCCGGACGCGGCCCGCACGGCTCCCGGGGCACTGCCCCGGGAGCCTTCGTCGTCTAGAGGCGCCAGCCGTGGTCCACGGGGCCGATCCCGGCGCCCAGCGGGAAGCCCGCGGCGATGGCGCCCGTGACGTAGTCCTTGGCCGCGGCGACGGCCTCCGGCACCCCGCTCCCCTTGGCCAGTTCCGCCGCGACGGCGCTGGCGAGGGTGCAGCCGGTGCCGTGTGTGTGGCGGTTGTCGTGGCGGGGGGCGCGCAGCCAGTGTTCCTCGGTGCCGTCGGTCAGCAGATCGACGGCCTCGGCGCCGTCGAGGTGGCCGCCCTTGACGAGGGCCCACTCCGGCCCGAAGGCGAGCACCGCGTCGGCGGCCCGGCGCAGGCCGGCCTCCGTGGTGACGTGGACGCCGGTGAGCCAGGCGGCCTCGTCGAGGTTGGGGGTCGCGACGGTCGCCACGGGCAGCAGCTTCGTACGCAGCGCGTCGAGCGCGGAGGCGGCGAGCAGGGGGTCGCCGTGCTTGGAGATGCCCACCGGGTCGACGACCACGGGGGCGTCGAGTCCGGTGAGGAGTTCCGCGACGGTCTCCACGAGCCCGGCCGAGGCGAGCATGCCGGTCTTCACGGCCTGGACGCCGATGTCGTCGACGACGCTGCGGTACTGCGCGCGCACCGCCTCGGCGGGCAGTTCCCAGGCGCCCTGCACCCCGCGGGAGTTCTGCGCGGTGACGGCGGTGAGCACGCTCATGCCGTGCACGCCGAGGGCGAGCATCGTCTTGAGGTCGGCCTGGATGCCCGCACCGCCGCCGGAGTCGGATCCGGCGACGGTCAGCACGCGTGGAGGTATCGGCATGCCGCCGAATCTACTCGTCGGGCTCGGCGTCGCCGAAGTGGTCCCAGCCGCCGGTCTTGTCCCAGGGGGCGCCGTCGACGGTCACCTGCGGGAGCGCGGAGGGGCTGACGACCTCGCCGATGACCTTCCAGCGGGCCGGGAGCTTCACATCCGGCGGGAAGGTGGCCACGATGGCGTGGTCCTCTCCCCCCGTGAGCACCCACTGCAGGGGGTCGACGCCGACCGCCTGCCCGATGTCGGACATCTGGGTGGGCACATCGATCGCGGCGGTCCGCAGGTCGATGCGGACCTTGCTGGCCTCGGCGATGTGCCCGAGGTCGGCGATCAGGCCGTCGCTGACATCGGTCATCGCCGTGGCGCCGAGCCCGGCGGCGGCGGGGCCCGCGTGGTAGGGCGGCTCCGGGCGCCGGTGGGCCTCGACGAAGGCGCGCGGCGAGCGGAAGCCCCGGACGAGCACGGCGAGTCCGGCGGCGGACCAGCCGAGCCAGCCGGTGACCGCGACGACGTCGCCGGGCTGTGCGCCGGAGCGGGTGACCGGCTCGTGGTTGCGCAGGTCGCCCAGGGCCGTGATGGCCACGGTGATGGTGTCACCGCGCACCACGTCGCCGCCGACCACGGCGGCGCCCGCGACCTGGCACTCGTCGCGGATGCCGTCCATCAGCTCGGTCGGCCAGGTGGCGGGCAGTTCGGCGGGCACGACGAGGGCGAGCAGGACGGCGGTGGGGACCGCGCCCATGGCGGCGATGTCGGCGAGGTTCTGCGCGGCGGCCTTGCGGCCGACGTCGTACGCCGTGGACCAGTCGCGACGGAAGTGCCGCCCTTCCAGCAGCACGTCCGTACTCGCCACGACCCTCCGGTCGGGCGCGGCGACCACCGCGGCGTCGTCACCCGGCCCGAGCCGGACCGCCGGGGTGGTGGTGAGCCGGGAAGTAAGCTCTCTGATGAGCCCGAACTCCCCCAACTCGCCCACGGTGCCTTTCACTGAGCTCCTCCTAGGAGTATCGGTTGTGACATTCGCCGCGCCGCGCGGTCAGCGCGGGTCTCCCCGCGCCGTACGGCGACGCGGTACCGTGGCGTCTCTTCTCCCCACATGATCCTCGTAGCCGCCCTGGAGGTTCCGTGGTACAGGCGTACATCCTGATCCAGACCGAGGTCGGCAAAGCGTCGACCGTGGCCGAAGTCATCGGAAAGATCACGGGAGTGATCCAGGCCGAGGACGTGACCGGTCCGTACGACGTCATCGTGCGCGCCCAGGCCGAGACGGTCGACGAGCTCGGCCGGATGGTGGTCGCGAAAGTCCAGCAGGTGGAGGGCATCACCCGCACACTGACCTGCCCGGTCGTCCATCTGTAGGTCCCCCGTATGCTCGCCCGGTGAAGTTCTCGCCCCGCCGGTCGCTCGGCCTGCCCGCTGTCGTCGTACTGTTCGCCGCCGTTGGCTGTTCCTCGGGCAACGACACGGCGGGCCCCGCGGTTCCCACGCCGCCGGCGCGGGCGGTCGAGCCCTGCCGGGCACTGCACAAGGCACTTCCGGAGTCCGTGGACGGGATGAAGCGGCGCGCTGCCGCTCCCGTCTCGGACTTCACCGCTGTCTGGGGCGACCCGCCGATCGCGCTGCGCTGCGGGGTGCGGCGCCCCGAGATCATCCGGGAGGGGTCCAGGACGTACGCGCCCTCCACGGGCTCGGTCGAGGCCGACGGTGTGGAGTGGCTGCCGGAGCGGCAGTCCGACGGGAGCATCCGCTGCACCACCGTGCACCGCGAGGTGTGGGTGGAGGTGACGCTGCCGAAGAAGGTCGTCGGTGACGCCGGCGATCTCGGTGCGCTCACCGATCTCGCCGACGCCGTCAAGAAGACGATCCCCTTCGGCTACGTCGACTAGCGCAGGCCCGTGGAGCGGCGCAGCGCCGCCTGGATCAGCGCGTCGACCAGCTCGGGGTAGCTCATGCCGCTCTCCTGCCACATCCGCGGGTACATCGAGATGGGCGTGAAGCCGGGCATGGTGTTGATCTCGTTGATGACGAACTCGCCGTCCTCGGTGAGGAAGAAGTCCGCGCGGACCAGGCCCTCGCAGGAGACGGCGTCGAATGCCTGGACGGCCAGCTCCTGGACGCGCGCCGTCTGCTCCGGCGTCAGCGGCGCCGGGACGATGCCCGCGGCGGAGTCGATGTACTTCGCCTCGAAGTCGTAGAAGTCGTGGGCGGTGACCGGCGGGATCTCGGCCGGGACGCTCGCGCGCGGCCCGTCCGCGAGTTCCAGCACGCCGCACTCGATCTCCCGGCCGCGCAGCAGCGACTCCACGATGATCTTGGGGTCGTGGCGCTGG
The DNA here is from genome assembly GCF_044387105.1 of Streptomyces sp. NPDC020379. Lineage (NCBI taxonomy): Bacteria > Bacillati > Actinomycetota > Actinomycetes > Kitasatosporales > Streptomycetaceae > Streptomyces > Streptomyces sp. NPDC020379. Next base: position 131,531 of record NZ_JBIRVR010000009.1, on the reverse strand, counting down.
GCCTCGGCGATGGCGTCGTCCAGGCCGGCGAGGTCGTCGACCTTGGTGATGCCCATGGAGGAACCGGCGCGGGCGGGCTTCACGAAGAGCGGCCAGCCGTGCTCACCGGCGAAGTCGACGATCTTCTTGCGGGCGGCGGCGGCGTCGGCCTGCCACTCGCGCGGGCGGACCACCTCGTACGGACCGACGGGCAGGCCGTAGGAGATGAAGACCCGCTTCATGTACTCCTTGTCCTGGCCGACGGCCGAGGCGAGCACACCGGCGCCCACGTAGGGGATGCCGGAGAGCTCCAGCATGCCCTGGAGGGTGCCGTCCTCGCCGTACGGGCCGTGCAGCACGGGGAAGACGACGTCGACCTCGCCCAGCGCCTTGGGGACGGTGCCCGGCTCGGTGTAGACGACCTCGCGGGAGGCGGGGTCGACCGGCAGCACCACGGTGCCGTCGGGCGAGCGGTCGAGCTCGGCGACGCTCGGCAGCGTGCGGCCGGCGATGGCCATCCGCTCGGGGTCGTCGGCGGTGAGCGCCCAACGGCCGTCGGTGGTAATGCCGATCGGCAGCACGTCGTACTTCGTACGGTCGATGGCGCCCATGACGGCGCCGGCGGTGACGACCGAGATCGCGTGCTCGGAACTGCGACCGCCGAACACGACCGCGATGCGCGGCTTACGGCTCCGGTCAGGGCTCTGGGTGGTGGTCTCGCTGCTCATATCGCGACGAGACTACCTGGTGGTACGGGGTGAGTCAGTGCCGCTCGGGCTTGGCGCTGCGCGACATCAGCTCCTTGAGGGCCACCAGCGGCGGCTTCCCCTCGTGGACGATCTCCACGACGGTCTCCGTGATCGGCATGTCGACGTCGTGCCTGCGCGCCAGATCCAGCACGGACTCACAGGACTTGACGCCCTCGGCGGTCTGCTTGGTGACCGCGATGGTCTCGGCGAGGGTCATGCCGCGGCCGAGGTTGGTGCCGAAGGTGTGGTTGCGGGAGAGCGGCGAGGAGCAGGTGGCCACGAGGTCGCCCATCCCGGCGAGGCCGGCGAAGGTGTGCGCGTCGGCGCCCATGGCGAGGCCGAGCCGGGTCGTCTCGGCCAGGCCGCGGGTGATGAGCGACGCCTTGGCGTTGTCACCGAGGCCCATGCCGTCGGCGATGCCGACGGCGAGCGCGATGACGTTCTTGACGGCGCCGCCCAGTTCGCAGCCGACGACGTCGGTGTTGGTGTACGGGCGGAAGTACGGGGTGTGGCAGGCCGCCTGGAGCCGCTTGGCCACGGTCTCGTCCCGGCAGGCGACGACGGCCGCGGCGGGCTGCCTGGCGGCGATCTCCTTGGCGAGGTTGGGCCCGGTGAGGACGGCGACGCGGTCGGCGGAGACCTTGGCGACCTCCTCGACGACCTCGCTCATCCGCTTGGCGGTGCCCAGTTCGACGCCCTTCATCAGCGAGACGAGGACGGTGTCGGCGGCCAGCAGGGGCGCCCACTCCGTGAGATTGCCGCGCAGGGTCTGCGAGGGCACGGCGAGGACGGTGAAGTCCGCGCCGGCGGCGGCCTCGGCGGGGTCGGTGGTGGCCCGCACGCCCGCGGGGAGCTCGGTGCCCGGGAGGTAGTCGGCGTTGACGCGGGTGGTGTTGATCGCCGTCACCAGGGACTCCCGGCGGCCCCACATCGTCACCTCGCAGCCCGCGTCGGCGAGGATCATCGCGAAGGCGGTGCCCCAGGATCCGGTGCCGTAGACGGCGCAGCGCGTCACTTGGTGTCCTCCTGGGCCTGGCGGCGGGCCGCGGCGCGCGCCTTGCGGTGGTTGTACGGCTCGGCGGGGGCACTCTCGCCGCGGAGTTCGGCGAGGAGGGCGGTGATGGCGGCCATGATCTCGTCGGTGGCGGCGCGCAGCACCTCGGCGGTGGGTTCCTTGCCGTAGTACGCGGAGAGGTCGACGGGCGGGCCCGCGAGGACCTTGAGCGTCTTGCGGGGGAAGAGCCGGAGCTTGTTCTCCTTGGCGTACGGCGGCATGGCCTCGTTGGCGCCCCACTGGGCGACCGGGATGACGGGCGCCTGGGTGAGCAGTGCCACACGGGCGGCGCCGGTCTTGCCCTCCATCGGCCACATCTCGGGGTCGCGGGTGAGGGTGCCCTCGGGGTAGAAGGCCACGCACTCGCCCTTGTTGATGGCGTCGACGGCGGCCCGGAAGGCGGTGGCGGCGTCGGTGGTCTCGCGGTAGACCGGGATCTGCCCGGTGCCGCGCAGCACCGCGCCGACGAAGCTGCCCTTGAACAGCGCCGCCTTGGCCAGGAAGCGGGGGACGCGGCCGGTGTTGTACTGGAAGTGCGCGTAGGAGAGCGGGTCGAGATACGAGTTGTGGTTGACCGCGGTGATAAACCCGCCGTCGGCCGGAATGTGCTCCATTCCGCGCCAGTCCCGCTTGAACAGAACCACGAGCGGCGGTTTTGCCAACACCGCCGTAAAGCGGTACCAGAAGCCGATTCTGTGGCGGGACACTCGGACACCCTTCTCTCGGGACCTGGGAGCTGTATGAACCCGGGGGCCGCACAAGTGTCGCCCCAGGTACCCGGTCTGTCGAGAACACCGTAACCCCGCGCCCCTCGCGTGACTGAGGCAGCGGGTGACAATGAGGCTGACGCGAAGAGAGGGGGCGGATGTGGCCTGGACCCTGGTGGTGCCGCTGAAGCCGTTGTCCCAGGCCAAGAGCCGCCTCGCGGAGGGCACCGGGCACGCTCCGCGGCCCGCCCTCGCGCTGGCTTTCGCCCTGGACACGGTGGCGGCCGCGCTGGCCTGTCCGGCGGTGGGGGGTGTGGTGGTCGTCACGGACGATCCGCTCGCCGGTGCGGAGCTGACGGCCCTCGGGGCCCGGGTGCTGCCCGAGCCGGCGGGGCCCGGCGGGCTGAACGGCGCGCTGGCGCACGGCGCGCGCACCGTGCGGGCGAGAAGTCCGCGGTCCGCGGTGGCGACGCTCAACGCGGACCTGCCGGCGCTGCGGCCGGTGGAACTCGGGCGGGTGCTCGATTCCGCGGCGGAATTCCCGCGGGCTTTTCTCGCGGACGCGGCGGGAATCGGGACGACGCTTCTCGCGGCGGCTCCCGGAATGGAATTGGCTCCGGCGTTCGAGGGCCGTTCGCGCGCCCGTCACCGTGCGTCGGGAGCCCGGGAGATCGAGCTGACAGGGGTCGATTCCGTGCGCCAGGACGTGGACACGGAGGCCGATCTGCGGGCGGCGCGGGCGCTGGGCCTCGGCCCGCGGACCGCCGCCGCGGCGGCGGGCCTGCCGGCGGGCGGGCCGGGACTGGCCGGCCAGGCGGTGCCCTGAGGGTTCTCCGCCGCCCGTAGCCGCCCGAGGCCGCCCGGTGCCGCACCAGGTCACCCGATGTCGCCCGGCGTCCCGGCCACCGCTCGCCGCCACCGCCCGGCTCCTCCCGCCCGCCGGGCCCGGGGACGGGCGGGCCACCCGGCGCCGCGGGCGTAGGCTCGACCCATGCAGGCCACCGCGTACACCTACGACCCTCAGACCCGCTCCGGCAGTGTGCTGCTGGACGACGGCACCCCGGTGCCCTTCGACGCCGCGGCGTTCGACGCCGGCGGTCTGCGGCTGCTGCGGCCCGGCCAGCGCGTGCGGATCGAGTACGCGGGTCAGGGCGAGAGCGCCGGGACCATCTCCCTGGTGACGCTCCAGACCTTCTGAACGGCCCTCCAGGGGCCGCGCACACACCGCGGGCCGGGCTCCCCGGAGGGAGCCCGGCCCGGCGCGTGACGCGGTCGCAGCCTTACTTCTTGGCGGCGGCCTTCTTGGCGGTGGTCTTGCGCGCCGTGGTCTTGCGCGCCGGAGCCTTGGTCGCCGTGGCCTTCTTGGCGGGCGCGGTCTTCTTCGCAGCCGCCTTCTTGGTGGTGGCGGTCGCCTTCTTGGCCGTCGTGGTGGCCTTCTTGGCGGCGGCCTTGGTGGCCGTGGTGGCCTTCTTGGCCGGGGTGGCCTTCTTCGCCGTGGTCTTCTTCGCGGCGGCCTTGGTGGCGGTGGCCGTCGTCTTCTTGGCGGTGGTCTTCTTCGCCGTGGTCTTCTTCGCGGCCGGGGTGGCCTTCTTCGCGGTGACCTTCTTGGCGGTGGCCTTCTTGGCCGCGGCCTTGGCCGTCACCTTGGTGCCGCCCGAAAGGCTGCCCTTCGGCGCCTTCTTCACGGCGACGTCGTTCTTCGGCAGCTTCTTCGAGCCGCTCACCAGGTCCTTGAAGCCCTGGCCCGCGCGGAAGCGCGGCACGGAGGTCTTCTTGACCCGCACGCGCTCACCCGTCTGCGGGTTGCGGGCGTAACGGGCCGGACGGTCGACCTTCTCGAACGAGCCGAAGCCGGTGACCGAGACCCGGTCCCCGGCGACAACTGCACGGACGATCGCGTCGAGTACCGCGTCGACCGCGTCTGCGGCCTGCTGACGGCCACCGAGCTTGTCGGCAATCGCTTCAACGAGCTGCGCCTTGTTCACGTCTTCCCCTTCGGAGACATTGCTGGAACGAATGCGTTCCAGCCTTTTCGCACGTTAGGCAGATATATACCGCAAATCAAACACGAAACGGTCTAATCACCCTTGTGCCGCAACGAACTCGACCATCACGGAGTTCCGTCACGGTCGGGCTCTTCGGGGAAACGGCCCTCGTCGAGGTCGTTCATCAGCCGGTCCAGACGCTTTGCCGCGCCTGAGAGATCGTGCTTTGCCGCAGCCGTGATGGCCAGCAGCTTCCGGGACAGCGCCATCCGTACGCCCTCCGGGACTTGCAGTGTGCGCACCCTGGTGTGCGCTTGCTTGAGTTGGTCGGCGACGAGCCGGTAAAGCTCGAGTTGGCTGCCGCGTTCCATGCACCGATTGTGCCATCTGAGGCGAGTTGTCGCTTCACAGGGCCTCAACAAAGCGATGCGCCCCCTGTCCGAAGACAGGGGGCGCATCATGTCAAACCCTGGGTGAGCAGCGAAAATCCGGGTCCCCGCAAGCGTGTCGGCCAGGGGCCGAACGGGTCTGAAATCCGTGTCAGAACTGGGCCGTGGACGGCTTGTACGCGGGCCTGCGAGCCTCGAAGGCGGCGATGTCGGCCTCGTGCCGGAGGGTCAGTCCGATGTCGTCCAGACCCTCCAGCAGACGCCAGCGCGCGTTCTCGTCAAGCTCAAAACCAGCCGTGATGCCCGCGGCCCGGACCTGGCGCCCGACGAGGTCGACCGTCACCTCGGCGGTGGGGTCGGATTCGGTCAGCCGCCACAGGGCGTCGACGGCCTCCTGCGGCAGGACGACGGTCAGCAGCCCGTTCTTGAGCGAGTTCCCGCGGAAGATGTCGGCGAACCGGGACGAGATGACCGCCTTGAAGCCGTGGTTCTGGAGCGCCCAGACGGCGTGTTCGCGGGAGGAGCCGGTGCCGAAGTCGGGGCCCGCGACCAGGACGGTGGCCCCCTGGCGCTCCGGACGGTTCAGCACGAACTCCGGATCCTTGCGCCACGCCTCGAAGAGCCCGTCCTCGAAGCCGTCGCGGGTGACCTTCTTGAGCCAGTGCGCCGGGATGATCTGGTCGGTGTCGACGTTGCCGCGGCGCAGCGGTACGGCCCGGCCGGTGTGCGTGGTAAAGGCTTCCATGTCTCTCAGACCCCTACGGAAGTGCGGACGTCGGACGCGTCGGTCAGGTCGGCCGGGGAGGCCAGCCGGCCCAGGACCGCGGTGGCGGCGGCGACCTGGGGCGAGACCAGGTGGGTGCGGCCGCCCTTGCCCTGCCTGCCCTCGAAGTTGCGGTTGGAGGTCGACGCGGACCTCTCGCCGGGCGCGAGTTGGTCGGGGTTCATGCCCAGGCACATGGAGCAACCCGCGTGCCGCCATTCGGCCCCGGCGGCGGTGAACACCTTGTCCAGCCCTTCCGCGACGGCCTGGAGGGAGACGCGCACGGAGCCGGGGACGACCAGCATCCGGACACCGTCGGCGACCTGCCGGCCGTCGAGGACCGCGGCGGCGGCGCGCAGATCCTCGATGCGGCCGTTGGTGCAGGAGCCCACGAAGACGGTGTCCACACTGATGTCACGCAGCGCCTGACCTACCGTCAACCCCATGTATTCCAGGGCCTTTTCGGCCGCGAAGCGGTCGGAGGGGTCGGCGTAGGAGGCGGGGTCCGGGACGTGCGCCGACAGGGGCGCGCCCTGGCCCGGGTTGGTCCCCCAGGTGACGAACGGCGAGAGCTCGGTGGCGTCGATGACCACCTCGTGGTCGAAGACGGCGTCGTCGTCGGTGCGCAGGGTGCGCCAGTAGGCGACGGCCTCGTCCCAGTCGGCGCCCCGGGGTGCGTGGGGGCGGCCTTCGAGGTAGGCGAAGGTGGTGTCGTCGGGGGCGATCATCCCGGCGCGGGCGCCCGCCTCGATGGACATGTTGCAGACGGTCATCCGCGCCTCCATCGAGAGCTTCTCGATGGCCGGGCCGCGGTACTCGATGACGTGACCCTGGCCGCCGCCGGTGCCGATGCGGGCGATGACCGCCAGGATCAGGTCCTTCGCCGTGACGCCCTCGGGCAGTTCGCCCTCGACGGTGACGGCCATCGTCCGGAAGGGGGCCAGCGGCAGGGTCTGGGTCGCGAGGACGTGCTCGACCTGGCTGGTGCCGATGCCGAACGCCAGCGCGCCGAAGGCGCCGTGGGTGGAGGTGTGGCTGTCGCCGCAGACGACGGTGGTGCCGGGCTGGGTCAGGCCCAGCTGCGGTCCCACGACGTGGACCACGCCCTGCTCGACGTCGCCCAGCGGGTGCAGCCGCACGCCGAACTCCGCGCAGTTCTTGCGCAGGGTCTCCAGCTGGGTGCGGGAGACGGGGTCCGCGATCGGCTTGTCGATGTCGAGGGTGGGCGTGTTGTGGTCCTCGGTGGCGATGGTGAGGTCGAGGCGGCGCACCGGGCGGCCCGCCTTGCGCAGCCCGTCGAACGCCTGCGGGCTGGTCACCTCGTGGAGCAGGTGCAGGTCGATGAAGAGGAGGTCGGGCTCGCCCTCGGCGCGCGTGACGACGTGGTCGTCCCAGACCTTCTCCGCGAGTGTCCGTCCCATCGCTGTCCCTCCGGCCGGCGTCGCCGCCGGTCCCATTCGTATGGCTCGTGGGTTGCTGTCCCCCCAGGTTGGCGGGTCCGCCGGAAAATTGAACTTGCGTTTCACAGTGTGAGACGCAAGTATCGTTTCATGGACAACTCTGGTGGCGCCTCGAGCGGTGTGGGCGTACTCGACAAGGCGGCTCTGGTTCTGAGCGCGCTGGAGTCCGGTCCGGCGACGCTGGCCGGACTGGTCACGGCGACCGGGCTCGCGCGCCCGACGGCGCACCGGCTGGCGGTCGCGCTGGAGCACCACCGCATGGTGGCGCGGGACATGCAGGGCCGCTTCATCCTCGGCCCCCGGCTGAGCGAGCTCGCCGCGGCGGCGGGCGAGGACCGGCTGCTGGCCACGGCGGGGCCGGTGCTCACGCACCTGCGGGACGTGACGGGCGAGAGCGCGCAGCTCTACCGCCGGCAGGGCGACATGCGGATCTGTGTGGCGGCCGCCGAGCGGCTGTCCGGATTGCGGGACACGGTGCCCGTCGGCTCGACGCTGCCGATGAAGGCCGGTTCCGCGGCGCAGGTGCTGATGGCGTGGGAGGAGCCCGAGCGGCTGCACCGCGGGCTCCAGGGGGCCCGCTTCACGGCGACGGCGCTCTCGGGCGTGCGGCGGCGCGGCTGGGCCCAGTCGATCGGCGAGCGGGAGCCCGGCGTCGCCTCGGTCTCCGCGCCCGTGCGCGGCCCGTCCAACCGCGTGGTCGCCGCCGTCTCGGTCTCCGGTCCCATCGAGCGCCTCACCCGGCACCCGGGCCGGATGCACGCCCAGGCGGTCATCGACGCGGCCGTGCGCCTCAGCGAGGCCCTGCGCCGCAACGGCTGACCGGCCGGGCCCCGTGACGGAAGCCCTGTGAGGGCGGGCACGGCGCCCGCCCTCACAGGGCTTCCGCGTCCGTCGGGCCGGCTACGCGCAGGGTGATCCTGGTGCCGCCGTCCCGGAGCCGTACGTCCAGGAAGTCGCTGAGGCGGCGGGCGAGCCAGAGGCCGTCCTCGCCGCCCCGGTCCGCCCCGGGCGGGAGATAGCCCGCGAGCGCGGGCACGGGGGCGCTGTGCGGTCCGGGGCGCCACAGGTCGTACACCAGGGCCCCCGGCTCCTGCCAGGCGCTCAGCGTGACCCGCGCGCCCTCGGCGGCCTCCAGCAGGTGGTCCGCCGCCTCGTGGACGGCGAGCTCGGCCAGGGCGAGCCGCTCGCCGCCCAGGCCCGCGGCGGCGGCCCGGGCACGGGCGAAGCGGCGTAGGGCCGCGGGGTCGGCCGTCGGCGGGGCCAGGACGGCCGAGGCCGGCGGCGGGGGGTCCGGGGGCGGCGGCGAGGCCGTATAAGCCGCCGGGTCGCGGTAGGCGGCGCAGGGCGTCACGTGCTCGCCGTCCAGCCGTGCGGGATGGGTCGCGCAGGCCGCCTCGATCACGTCGGCCGGCACGGTGCGGGTGTCGTAAGGGCAGACCATCCACAGCGGCAGCGCGGCCAGCAGCAGGTTCAGGCCGGACTCCATGCGCTTCCACTCGGCTCTCTGGCGGGCGGATCTGCCGCTCCACACCGGCTCGGCGATCATCCGCATGCGCAGGCCGGGCCGGGCACGGCGCTCGTGGTAGCGCAGGAAGGCGAGGACCCGCTCGACGGGCCTGCGGCCGAAGTACGCGGTCTCGGCGGTGTCCAGGGCGCGCGCGCCGTCCCCGAGGGCGGCGCGCAGCAGCTCGATGTTGGCGGACGTCGTCGCGGCCAGCACCGGTTCCCCGGCGGCCAGCCCGGCGCGGACGAAGGGCACCGCCATGGCCAGGAACTCCGCGTCGCTCCCGTACAGACAGGCGTGGTGGACGAACCCCCGCCCGGGCCCCGCCGGCTCGTCGGGCCCCCCGTGCTCAGCAGGCATGGGCGGCCCCCAGCCGCAGGCCCGGGGTGCGGTCCCAGCCGATGAGGGTGATGACGTGCAGCAGATGGGGTGGCATCCCCGCCAGTTCGACGGTGCAGTGGCGGGCGGCGCGGGCCCTGGCGAAGGTCATCAGCAGCCGCAGCCCCGTCAGGTCGAGGAATTCCACTCGCGACATCTCCAGCCGGACATCCCCCCGGACGGAGGCGACGGACTGGAGGGCGTCGCGCAGGTGCCGGTGCGAGGCGGTGTCGACCACCCCTTCGATGCGCAGGCCCGGCGGGTCGAAGGTGCGGACGACGACGAGTTCGGCGGTGCGGATGAGGGGATCCACTTCGACGCTCCTGGGATGAGCCGATGCGAAGGCGTCCAGGGCGGCGGGGTCGCAGCGGCGGGTGTCGCACTGGCAGACCGCCAGCGCCTCCCCGGCGCCGAACTCCGCGGCCAGCAGGGCCTCGTAGCGCAGCAGCCGGGAGACGTCCCGGCCGTCGCACAGAGCGGTGCACAGATCCCCCGTGACGCGCAGCGCGCAATAGCCCTCGCTGCGGGAGCGGTCGACGGCCGCCCGCAGCGAGCCGACTAACGCCTCGGGGTCCAACTCGCCCTGCCGCGGGGCGAGCTCGGCCGCCCGGAGCACTTCCAGCTGCCCGGCGGGCACCGGGGGCGGCCCGGTGAAGCGGCACTGCTCCAGCAGCTCTCCCGGCCCCCCGGGGCCGTCCGCGCCCGCCAGATAGAGGATCTTGTGCTTCGCGTCCAGGCCCGCGAGCAGGAATCCCCGCAGGACCGACGCCCGTTCCTCGTCCGTGGCGTAGAGGGCGCAGACATGGTCGCCGGGGCGGAGGTCACCGACGTGGACCGTGCCGGCCGTGCCGCTCGTGCCGCCGAGGTGTCGCGCGCCGTCGGTATGGGCCATGCGTGGATTATCGGGCCCGGTACGTGCCTGCGGAAGCCCACACGAAAAAATGCCCCCCGCTTATGCGGGAGGCATCTTTCCTTTTTGTACCCCCGACCGGATTCGAACCGGCGCTACCGCCTTGAGAGGGCGGCGTGCTAGGCCGCTACACAACGGGGGCCTGCTTTGCTGCTTTGCAGAGCTGTCGCTCTCTGCGCTGGGCTACCAGGACTCGAACCTAGACTAAGGGAACCAGAAACCCTCGTGCTGCCAATTACACCATAGCCCATGGTGTTACCCGTACCCCCGACCGGATTCGAACCGGCGCTACCGCCTTGAGAGGGCGGCGTGCTAGGCCGCTACACAACGGGGGCCCTAGCGATCCATTCCTCGCCTCCGGGAAATCTCCGGATGGTGATGAATTCAGGATCTGTACCCCCGACCGGATTCGAACCGGCGCTACCGCCTTGAGAGGGCGGCGTGCTAGGCCGCTACACAACGGGGGCTCGCACTGCGCTTTACTGCTTTGTTTACCGCGTTTCCTACTTTATCAAAAGAAATCCGAGTGAATTTCTTTTGCTGGGGTACCAGGACTCGAACCTAGACTAAGGGAACCAGAAACCCTCGTGCTGCCAATTACACCATACCCCACCAGAACTCGACCTCCCTGAAGGGGTCTTGTTCGGGCTTGCTCCGTCCGTTCCGGCCTCTCGGCCCTCTCGGGCGGCGCAGGAAGAACATTACCCGAAGGTGGAGGGTGCTCCAAAACCGATAAGCCCGCGCAGCGGCCGGGACACCTCCGCGAGGCGCCCGGGGCGTCACGCAAGGGCGCCAGGCGGCCCCCGCGCGCCCCGTAAGGGCCCTGGCGCCGCGAAGGCCGAGGGCCCTCTCCCGCGGTCGCGTACCGCTGGAGAGGGCCCTCGGCCCGGACGTATGCCGCTACGGCTACGCGGCCAGCTTCGCCAGCGCCGCGTCGATGCGGGCGAAGGTGCGCTCGCGGCCCAGGATCTGCAGGGACTCGAAGAGCGGCAGGCCGACCGTGCGGCCGGTGACGGCCACGCGGACCGGGGCCTGCGCCTTGCCGAGCTTCAGGCCGTGCGCCTCACCGGCGGCCAGCACGGCGTCCTTGAGGGCGTCGGGGCTCGACCAGTCGGCCGCCTCGAGCTTCTCGCGGGCCGTGCGCAGCAGCGCGTCGGAGCCCTCCTTCATGGCCTTGGCCCAGGACGCCTCGTCCCGCACCGGCTCCTTGAGGAAGAGGAAGTCGACGTTGGCCGTGATGTCCGACAGCACCGTGACGCGGGTCTGGGCGTACGGGGCGATCGCCTCCCAGGCCGCCGGGTCGAAGTCCTCCGGGGCCCAGTTGGCGTGCGGGGCCCGCAGCCACGGGGCGCACGCCTCGGCGAACGCCTTCACATCGAGACGCCGGATGTGGTCGGCGTTGATCGACTCGGCCTTCTTCAGGTCGAAGCGCGCCGGGTTGGCGTTGACGTCGGCGAGGTCGAACTTCGCCACCATCTCGTCGATCGAGAAGATGTCCTGGTCGGCCGAGAACGACCAGCCCAGCAGCGAGAGGTAGTTGAGCAGGCCCTCGGGGAGGAAGCCGCGCTCCCGGTAGAGGTTCAGGGACGCCTGCGGGTCGCGCTTGGAGAGCTTCTTGTTGCCCTCGCCCATGACGTACGGCAGGTGGCCGAAGGCCGGGATGTCCTTGGCGACGCCCAGCTCGATCAGCGCCTTGTAGAGCGCGATCTGGCGCGGGGTGGAGGACAGCAGGTCCTCGCCGCGCAGCACGTGCGTGATCTCCATCAGGGCGTCGTCGACGGGGTTGACGAGCGTGTAGAGCGGGGCGCCGTTGGCACGGACGATGCCGTAGTCGGTGACGTTCTCCGCCTGGACGGTGATCTCGCCGCGGACCAGGTCCGTGAAGGTGGTGGCCTCGTCCGGCATGCGGAAGCGGACGATGTGGCTGCGGCCCTCGGCCTCGTACGCCTGCTTCCGCTCGGCGGTCAGGTCGCGGCACTGGCCGTCGTACCCGGACGGCTTGCCGGCGGCGCGGGCGGCCTCGCGGCGGGCGTCGAGCTCCTCGGTGGTGCAGTAGCACGGGTAGGCGTAGCCGCCGTCCAGCAGCCTGCGCGCGATGTCCCGGTAGATGTCCATGCGCTGCGACTGGCGGTACGGGGCGTGCGGGCCGCCGACCTCGGGGCCCTCGTCCCAGTCGAAGCCCAGCCAGCGCATCGAGTCCAGCAGCTGCTCGTACGACTCCTCCGAGTCGCGCGCCGCGTCGGTGTCCTCGATGCGGAAGACCATGGTGCCGCCGTTGTGGCGGGCGAACGCCCAGTTGAAGAGGGCGGTGCGGACCAGACCCACGTGAGGGTTGCCGGTCGGCGAGGGACAGAAACGGACGCGTACAGGAGTTGCGCTAGCCACGCTTGATCACCTTATTGGTGAGAGTGCCGATGCCTTCGATGGTGACGGCGACCTCGTCGCCGACGTTCAGGGGCCCGACGCCGGCCGGGGTGCCCGTGAGGACGACGTCGCCGGGGAGCAGCGTCATCGCCTCGGTGATGTGGACGATCAGGTCCTCGATGGAGCGCACCATGGCGCTCGTGCTGCCCAGCTGGCGCTGTTCGCCGTTGACCGTGCACATGATGCCGAGGTCGCCCGGGTCGAGCTCGGTCTCCACCCAGGGGCCCAGGGGGCAGGAGCTGTCGAAGCCCTTGGCGCGGCCCCACTGGTGCTCGCTCCGCTGGATGTCGCGCGCGGTGACGTCGTTGGCGCAGGTGTAGCCGAGGATGACGTCCTTCACGCGCTCGCGCGGGACCTCGCGGCACATCCGCCCGATGACCACGGCCAGCTCGGCCTCGTGGTGCACCTCGCCGGAGAAGGAGGGGTAGGCGATGGGGTCGCCGGGGCCGATCACCGTGGTGGACGGCTTGAAGAAGACGACGGGGGCGTCGGGGACCTCGTTGCCCAGCTCGCCGGCGTGCTCGGCGTAGTTGCGCCCGATGCCGACGACCTTGTTGGGCAGCACGGGCGGCAGGAGCCGCACCTTGGAGAGGGGGATCTTCTGCCCCGAGCGCTCGAATTCGGCGAAGGGGTGGCCCTTGATGATGTCGAGGACGGGGCCGCCTTCGGTTGAGGCGTCCCCTTCCACGACGCCGAAGGCGACGTTGCCGTCGATGGAGAACCTGGCGATGCGCACGGGAAGCTGTTGCCCCTTATCTGATCCGGCCGGAGTCTGACCACATCAGGCTATCGCGGGGGGCGTGTGCGGCCCGTGCGCCGCCGGACGTCAGTCCTGGGGGGCCGCGACCGGCGCGGTCATGAGGACGGTGCGGCGCGGGTTGGCCGTGACGGCGGGCAGCTCGACGGCGTGCTCGCGGGGCTCCAGGGTGCGCAGCGCCTGGGCGCTCTCCAGGTGGGCGAGCGTCGTGCGGCGCGGATTGGCGGTCTTGCGGGACACCAGCGTCGTCGTGGTCTTCGTCTTCTTGGTCGTCGTCTGCACTTGCTGCCTCGCGGTGTCGTGTGGCGCGGTCGTTTTCGCGGCCTGTGTAAAGGACCAGGCTAGGCGCGCCTATCCCCAGCCGTCCGCGCGAGAAGTCATGAGTTGCTTGTGAGTTTGCTCACGAGCTTGCCGAAAAATGCCGCATAGCGGGCGCCCATTACGCCTTCACGAAACGGACATTGCATCGCTGAACCTGACGTTCCGCTCCTGATCATGGCGACTGGGACACGGGGCGGCCATGGGTGCCGTCGGGCCGAATTGTTGCGTATGGCCCCATATAAAGGCTCTGGTCCTCTACAACCCGTGACGGTTCACGCCACCGAGCGTCACGCACCGGAGGGGGTCGTGCACCGGCCTTGTTGGGGGATCCGGCACTGTGCTGGAATTCCACGGACCGCCAGGGGGCAACCGCGGTCCCCCCACGACTCGACACCGTCCCGCCGCTCCGCCGGTGGGACGCCTGGTCCAGAGGTTGCGACGCTAGTGCAGGGACGTTTCAAGAGGGATGGCAGCGCTGCGGCGGAGCCGGAGCCGCGCGGTGCGACCGACCGCGGCACGTCCGTCGACGCGCCGACCGGTGGCGAATCCGCCGAACGGTCGAAGTCCACGTCGAAGGCGAAGGGGCCCAGCGGGCCGGGCTCACGAATAGCCCTGCGCAACTGGCGCATTTCAACCCGACTCGTCTCCCTGCTCGCCCTCCCCGTCGTCGCAGCGACGACCCTGGGCGCGATGCGCATCGACAGCTCGCTTCAGAACGTCGACCAGCTCGACCACATGAAGCTCCTGACGGACATGACGAGCAAGGCCACCGCGCTGGCCAGCGCCCTGCAGGACGAGCGCGACAAGTCCGCGGGCCCGCTGTCCGCGGGCTCCACGGACGACGACAGCGTCGTCTCGACCCGGCAGCGCACCGACAAGAACATCCAGGCGTTCGGCCAGGCCACCGAGGAGCTGAAGCCGAACGACCCGACGATGGTCGGTGTCAAGACCACCCTGGTGGACATCACCCGCCAGCTGAAGAAGATCCAGTCGGTCCGGGAGAGCGCCTTCCACGATCCGGGCTACATCGCCCAGACCGTCAACAACTACGACTCGCTGATCAACTCCCTGCTGTCGCTCTCGCAGGACATGGCCCAGGCCACCAGCAACAGCGACATGATCACCGCGACCCGCTCGCTGGCGACCTTCTCCGCCGCCAAGGAGTACGCCTCCATCCAGCGCGCCGTGATCACCGCGGCGCTGGCCGCCAAGGGCGGCCCCAGCCTCTCCGCCAACGACCGCCAGTACGGCGACGAGGCGCGGCAGGCCGAGGCCCAGACGATGAAGCGGTTCTCACAGATCCACGCCGACGACGCGAAGACGCTGCTCCAGGCGCTCGACGGCGGCGTCGCCGACGTCACCGCGGCGAACGCCCTGGCCGATCGCATCCTGTCCAAGGACGGCGGCATCAAGGACGCCCAGACGTCCTGGCGCGACTGGTCCGACCAGTCCGGCACCAAGCTCAACGAGATGTCCAAGGTCGAGCAGGACCTGCTCTCCCAGATGGTGCAGAAGGCGCGTGAGCTGCGCGACGACGCCCAGCAGGAAGCCATCCTCAACGGTGTGCTGATCGTGCTCGTCCTCGGCATCTCGCTCGTCGGCGCCTTCGTCGTGGCGCGGTCCATGGTCCGCTCGCTGCGCCGCCTGCAGGACACCGCGCAGAAGGTCGCCCAGGAGCGGCTGCCCGAGCTCGTCAAGCAGCTCTCCGAGACCGACCCGCAGGACGTCGACACGTCCGTGGAGTCCGTCGGCGTGCACAGCACGGACGAGATCGGCAAGGTGGCCGCGGCCTTCGACGACGTGCACCGCGAGGCCGTCCGCCTCGCCGCCGAGCAGGCGCTGCTGCGAGGCAACGTCAACGCGATGTTCACCAACCTCTCGCGCCGCAGCCAGGGCCTCATCCAGCGTCAGCTGTCGCTGATCTCCGAGCTGGAGAGCCGCGAGGCCGACCCCGACCAGCTCTCCTCGCTGTTCAAGCTCGACCACCTCGCGACCCGCATGCGCCGTAACGGCGAGAACCTCCTCGTCCTCGCGGGTGAGGAGCCCGGCCGCCGGTGGACCCGGCCCGTGCCCCTCGTCGACGTCCTGCGTGCCGCCGCGTCCGAGGTGGAGCAGTACGAGCGCATCGAGCTCAGCGGCGTGCCGCCGACCGAGGTCGCCGGCCGCGTGGTCAACGACCTCGTGCACCTCCTCGCCGAGCTGCTGGAGAACGCGACGTCGTTCTCCTCCCCGCAGACCAAGGTCAAGGTCACCGGCCACGCGCTGCCCGACGGCCGCGTGCTGGTCGAGATCCACGACACCGGCATCGGCCTCTCCCCCGAGGACCTCGCCTCGATCAACGAGCGGCTCGCCAGCCCGCCGACCGTGGACGTCTCGGTCTCCCGCCGCATGGGTCTGTTCGTGGTCGGCCGCCTGTCCCTGCGACACGGCGTCCGCATCCAGCTGCGCCCCTCCGACTCGGGCGGCACGACCGCGCTCGTCATGCTGCCGGTCGACGTCGCCCAGGGCGGCAAGCGGCCGATGCCGGGTGCCACCGGCACGCCCGCCCCGGCCGGCATGCCCCCGGCCCCCGCCGGCGGCAAGGGCGGCCCCGGCCTGATGGGCGGCTCCGCGCCGCGCCGCCAGGTCCCGGGCAGCGGCCCGCGCCCGGCGCTGGCCGGCCGTCCCGCCACGACGGAGAGCGGTCTGCCGACGCGCCCCGTCCCCGCGCCCGGCGCGGGCAACGGCGCCGGTCCCGCCGCCGGTCCGACCGGTGGCAGCCTCTTCGACGCCGCGCCGCGCGGTGGCCCGGACGCCAAGGGCGCCCCGGGTGCCGACGGCCGTCCCACGCTGCCGTCCCGTGGTGACGGCGGCCCCGCCGCCATCCCCCCGGCGAGCGAGAACGTCCGCCGCCCGCAGATGCCGAGGCGCCGGGGCAGCGGTCCCGCGGCGGCTCCCGGCTCCGCGCCCGGGCTGCCGACCCGCAAGACCCCCAGCTGGGGCAACGAGCAGCAGCAGGCCGCCCCGAAGCCGCCGGCCGACGACTGGCCGATGCCGTCCGCGGACGCCGCGGGCCGCGCCGCGCAGGACACCCCGCGCGGTCACCAGGACGTCGACGCCGCCTCCACGGGCACCTACCCCGTGCCCGCGGACGGCACGTCGGGCGGTTTCGCCCTGCCCGCCGCCGGCCCCGGCGACACCGCCCAGTTCCCCGCGATCGGTTCCACGCCCGAGCCGTCCGGCGGCACGTCGGGCCAGCACGCGCGGCCCGACGGCACGGGCTCCACGGGCGGGTTCGACCTCCCGGACAGCACGAGCGGCCAGCACGCGCAGCCGAACGGCCCCGGTACGACGGGCCAGTTCGCCCTGCCCGCGGGCACGGACGCGCCGAACAGCACCAGTGGCCAGTACGCGCGGCCCGGCGACACGGGCCAGTACGCGCGGCCAGGCGGCACGGGGCAGTTCGCCGTGCCGGGTACGGACGAGGCCCCGAACAGCACGTCCGGTCAGTACGCGCGGCCCGAGGCCCCGGTGGACGACTGGCCACTGGCCGGTGACGGCGGTCACGCCCGTCCCGGCGCCGACCGGGCTCCGCAGGGCGACGCCCGGACCCCGCTCTTCGAGGAGCTGGAGTCCAACTGGTTCCGCGGTACGGACGAGAACCAGCCACCCGCCGCGCCGGTGCCCCCGGCGGGCACCCCGCAGCGGCTGCCGCGGCGCGAGCCGCGTCAGACCCTCGACGACCCGCAGCGCTCGCAGGTCCCGCCCGCCCCGCGGGCGGACCGGCAGCAGCCGGCCGCGCAGGACAACTGGCGCGACTCCCCCAACGACGAGCGCTGGCGCCGGGCCGAGCAGGTCCGCGAGCCGGCCGCGGGCGGGATCACCCCGTCGGGTCTGCCGCGCCGCGTGCCGCGCGCGAACCTCGTCGAGGGCACCGCGGAGCAGCAGCAGAACCAACCGACCGGT
This sequence comes from Streptomyces sp. NPDC020379, assembly GCF_044387105.1. Lineage (NCBI taxonomy): Bacteria > Bacillati > Actinomycetota > Actinomycetes > Kitasatosporales > Streptomycetaceae > Streptomyces > Streptomyces sp. NPDC020379. The sequence continues at coordinate 114,206 of NZ_JBIRVR010000009.1, read as the reverse complement.
CCGCAGGTCTCGCGCGCGCCCGACGACGTGCGCGGCCGTCTGACCAACCTTCGCCGGGGCATCCAGCAGGGCCGTCAGGCCGGCAACGCCTCGGCCACCGGCAGCCACAACGTTGGCCCCACTTACCAGCAGGAGCGTTAGTTGAGTCCGATGAGCCAGGCGGCGCAGAATCTGAACTGGTTGATCACCAACTTCGTGGAGAGCACCCCGGGGGTCTCCCACACGGTGGTGGTGTCCGCCGACGGACTCCTTCTGGCGATGTCCGAAGGTTTCCCGCGGGACCGCGCGGACCAGCTGGCGGCGGTCGCCTCCGGCCTGACCTCGCTCACGGCCGGAGCCTCCCGGATCTTCGAGGGCGGCGCGGTCAACCAGACCGTCGTGGAGATGGAACGCGGCTTCCTCTTCATCATGTCCGTCTCCGACGGATCCTCCCTGGCCGTCCTGGCGCACCCCGAGTGCGACATCGGCCTCGTGGGCTACGAGATGGCCCTCCTCGTCGACCGCGCGGGCACCGTACTCACCCCCGATCTCCGCGCCGAGCTCCAGGGCAGCCTGCTGAACTGACCCCCGCACCCCGCAGATACCGTCCGACCGCACGGCCGAAAACCCCCCACCGGCCACCGCTCGACGGCATTATTGCCATCCTGCTGTCCCGTCCGGAGGATTCATGACCCCGCCCGCCTCGCCCGGCCCGTACGGCGCTTCTCATCACGCGTCGTACGGGAGTGAAGGCGACCAGCCGCTGGTCCGCCCCTATGCCATGACGGGTGGCCGCACCCGGCCGCGCTACCAGCTCGCCATCGAGGCCCTGGTCAGCTCCACGGCCGATCCGGCGCACCTCCAGGGGCTGCTCCCCGAGCACCAGCGGATCTGTCACCTGTGCCGGGAGGTCAAGTCCGTCGCGGAGGTCTCGGCGCTGCTGAACATGCCCCTGGGCGTGGCTCGCATCCTCGTCGCGGACCTGGCGGAGGCCGGAATGGTGGCGATCCACCAGCCGGGCGGCAGCGGCGAGTCCGGCGGGACGCCGGATGTGACACTGCTCGAAAGGGTGCTCAGTGGACTTCGGAAGCTCTAGCGGGGGCGTCGGCCGTTCCACCACGTCCGCGAAGATAGTCGTGGCGGGCGGTTTCGGCGTCGGTAAGACCACGTTCGTCGGCGCGGTCTCGGAGATCAGCCCGCTGCGCACCGAAGCCGTGATGACGTCCGCCTCCGCGGGGATCGACGATCTCACGCACGCGCCGGACAAGACCACGACGACCGTGGCGATGGATTTCGGCCGCATCACGCTGGACGACGATCTGATCCTCTATCTGTTCGGGACGCCGGGTCAGGACCGTTTCTGGTTCATGTGGGACGACCTGGTGCGCGGCGCGATCGGCGCGATCGTCCTCGTCGACACCCGCCGGCTCGCCGACTGCTTCCCCGCGGTCGACTACTTCGAGAACAGCGGCCTGCCCTTCGTCATCGCCCTCAACGGCTTCGACGGGCACCAGCCGTACGGGCCCGAAGAGGTGCGCGAGGCGCTCCAGATCGGCCCGGACACCCCGATCATCACGACGGACGCCCGCCACCGCAACGAGGCGAAGAGCGCCCTCATCACTCTTGTCGAGCACGCCCTGATGGCGCGGTTGAAGTAGCTCCGCACAATCTCCTGGTTGTCGGAAATGGGTTGTGGTATTGAACACGACCCGGCGGGGCGTTCATAACGTTTCGACAGAGAATCGGCCGGACGTGGACACCGTCTGCGTTCGGCCCGCTTCGCTCTGCTCATGATTCGCCCGCCATTTGGCGCCGCTCGCTCTTAATGCCCGTTTTATGTCGGGCAAATCGCTTCGGCCGTCGGCTGCGCGCACTGTTTGGAATGCGCACGCCTGACGTGCTGGAATTCCAGGAACTGAGCGGTAACGGCTCAGTTCGAAAAACGGCACACAACGCAGGTGCCGACGCCGAGAGGTTGTTGGTCGAGTGACGCGCAGAAAGACGGGCGCCGCACAGCAGGCGCGGGACGAGCGGGGCAACTTCACCCCGCCGTCGCGCACAGCGGTGCCGCCTTCCGACGTGCCCGAAACGCCCGCCCCGCCGGCCGCGGCCCGTGGCGGCCGCTTCTCGCCCCGCAACTGGCGTGTGCCCGTCCGCCTGAACGCGATCCTGATGATCCCGGTGCTGGTGGCCCTGGTCTTCGGCGGACTGGACGTCAAGGGCTCGGTGGACACCTGGACCGAGGCCAAGGACGCGGCGAACACCGCGCGTCTGGTCCGTGCCGCCGCCACGTATGCCCACGCCGTCCTCGACGAGCGCGACCTGAGCGCGCAGCCGATGCTGCTGGGCAACCGCGACGCCGCCGTCGTCAAGAAGGCGCAGGCCGCGACGGACGCCGCCAAGGCGGACTTCGACAAGGCCGTCTCCAAGGCGCCGGGCACCCCGACCCTGAAGCGCCGCCTGAAGCTCTTCCGCGAGGCCGAGCTGACGCTGCCGAAGCTGCGTAAGAAGGCGTTCACCTCCGAGATGCCGAAGGTGGAGTCGGAGGACGGCTACGGCGCCATCCAGCAGCCGCTGATGACCTTCGCCAACGAGCTGGGCCTGGGCACCGGCAACAACTCCTACGGCCGCATGGTCTACGCGATCGAGCTGGCGAAGGCCGCCGAGTCGCTCCAGCGCTCCATCGGCACCCACCTGCTGGTCAAGCCGGTCGAGAGCGAGTCCGACCGGGCCGCCCTGACGACCGCGTTCATCTCGTACAACTTCCTGGAGTCCATCGCCCGGCGTGAGTACGACGCCGCCGGCAGCGAGGACGACATCAGCCGCCTGAACGACATCATGGCCACCAAGGCCAAGACATCCGAACAGGACAAGATCTTCAACGCGATCGCCGCGGGCAGCACGCAGAAGCAGCTGAAGGCCGCGGACATCACCGCGGACGGCTGGTTCACGGCCGCCACGGCGAAGTTCGACGCCTACCGCGACGTCGAGAAGGAACTGGCCGACAAGGCGGTGAACGAGGCCGAGAGCGTCTCGTCCGACGCCCAGCAGACCGCGTACATCAACGCCTCGATCCTGATCGCGGTCCTCATCATCGCGTTCTTCGTGGCCGGCATGATGGCGCGCTCGATGAGCCGCAACATGCGCCACCTGCGCCGCGCCGCCTTCGACATCGCCGAGCAGCAGCTGCCCGCGCTGGTCGACCAGCTCTCGCGCACCGACCCCGGCCGCGTGGACACCCGGATCCAGCCGATCCCGATCACCACCCGGGACGAGATCGGCGAGGTCGCCCGCGCCTTCGACCAGGTGCACCGCGAGGCCGTCCGGCTCGCCGCCGAGCAGGCCCTGCTGCGAGGCAACGTCAACGCGATCTTCACCAACCTCTCGCGCCGCAACCAGTCCCTGATCGAGGGCCAGCTGACCCTGATCACGGAGCTGGAGGAGAACGAGGCCGACCCGGACCAGCTGGAGAACCTCTTCCGCCTGGACCACCTGGCCACCCGCATGCGCCGCAACGGCGAGAACCTCCTGGTCCTCGCCGGCGAGGAGCCCGGCCGCCGCTGGGACCAGCCGGTCCCGCTGGTGGACGTGCTGCGCGCCGCGTCCTCCGAGGTGGAGGCGTACGAGCGCATCGAGCTCTCCGGCGTCCCGGACGCCGAGATCCACGGCCTGGCCGTGACCGACCTCGTGCACCTCCTCGCGGAGCTGCTGGAGAACGCCACCTCGTTCTCCTCGCCGCACACCAAGGTCCGCGTCACCGCGACCCGGCTGCCCGACGGCCGCGTCATGGTCGAGATCCACGACAAGGGCATCGGCCTGACCGCCGAGGACTTCGCGGACATCAACCACCGCCTGGCCAACCCGCCGTCCGTGGACGTCGCGATCGCCCAGCGCATGGGTCTCTTCGTGGTCGGCCGCCTGGCGACCCGCCACGGCATCCGCGTCCAGCTGCGCCCCTCCGGCGAGCAGGCCGGCACCACCTCGCTGGTGATGCTCCCGGACGCCATCACGCACGGTGGCGGCGGCGAGGACGAGCTGTCCGGTGACGACTTCACGGTCTCCCGGATGGTGCCCGAGCAGCAGGCGACGCCCATGGGCCGGGCCCGCACCGCTGCCGAGCTCGGCTTCGACGACTCGCGCTACGAGCCCCGGCAGGAGAACTCCGGCGCTCCGGCGCTGGATCCGCTCGGCCGCTCGCGACTGCGTGAGGAGCGCCGCGCGGCCCTGGAGGCGCAGGTGGCCGAAGGCCGCCCACTGTTCCAGGACCAGGTCACCCAGCAGCCGTTCGAGCAGCAGTCGTTCGAGCAGCAGGGTTACGAGCAGCAGACCGCCCAGCAGCAGCCTTACGAGCAGCAGCCCGACCAGGACACCGGCGGCCACGCCGTCCCGTACCCCGGTCAGCACGCGACGGGCCAGCACGTGGTGCCGCAGCACGGTCAGCACGCGACCGGGCAGCACGCGGTGCCCCAGGACCAGCACTCGACGGGTCAGCACCAGGCGCCGCAGCAGGGCTACGAGTCCTACGAGCAGACGGGCCAGCACGCCTACCCCGAGGCCGGCTATCCGGACGCCGGGTATGCGGAACCGGGTTACCCCGGCCGGCAGCAGGGCTTCGACGGTTTCGCCGCCCCGGCCCAGCAGGGCGGGTGGCAGGAGTCAGGTCCGTACCGGAACGCCACCCAGCAGGGTTACGGAGCGGATTCGGAAACCCTGTCGCCCGCTGACACGGCACAGCCGGAGCGCGTAGAGTTCGACCGTCCGGGCCCCGCCTCGAGCGGCTCCCACTCGCTGACCGGGTCCGGTCTGCCGCGCCGCGCGAAGCAGTGGCAGCAGTCCGATTCAGTCGAGGACGCCGCGGGGGCCGGCGATGCGGAGCAGCCTCAGCAGGACGTCCCACAGCAGCCGCAGGAGGGCAGCGAGCCCGACTGGCGATCGGCGAACGACGAGCGCTGGCATCGCGCCGAGCAGCTCCGTGAGCCGAAAGCCGGCGGAATCACCCCCTCTGGTCTCCCCCGCCGCGTGCCCAAGGCCAATCTGATCGAGGGCAAGGCGGAGCAGACCCCCCAGAGCGGCGCCCAGATATCCCGTGCCCCGGAGGACGTACGCGGCAGGCTGAGCAATCTGCGCCGCGGCATCCAGCAGGGACGCAGCGCGGGCGGCGACACCGTCGGCGCGCAGGAGCAGCATGAGCAACACGACCAGGGCTTCGGCCCCGGCGGTACCTACGATCAGGAGCGTTAGTGTGAGCCCGATGAGCCAGGCGGCGCAAAACCTGAACTGGTTGATCACCAGTTTCGTGGAGAACACCCCAGGGGTGTCCCACACCGTCGTGGTCTCCGCCGACGGACTCCTTCTGGCCATGTCCGAAGGTTTCCCGCGGGACCGCGCGGACCAGCTGGCGGCGGTCGCCTCCGGCCTGACCTCGCTCACGGCCGGAGCCTCCCGGATCTTCGAGGGCGGCGCGGTCAACCAGACCGTCGTGGAGATGGAACGCGGCTTCCTCTTCATCATGTCCGTCTCCGACGGATCCTCCCTGGCCGTCCTGGCGCACCCCGAGTGCGACATCGGCCTCGTGGGCTACGAGATGGCCCTCCTCGTCGACCGCGCGGGCACCGTACTCACCCCCGATCTCCGCGCCGAACTGCAGGGGAGCCTTCTCAACTAGCAAAGAGGCAGTGCGTTTCGCGCCACCGCGCCATAAGGTGCGGTGGCGCGACCAGCAGCAGACAGGCGAGTTGGAGGAGGATTGACGTGGCAACGCCCCCAGGCGGTTACCCGTATGGCAATGAACAGCAGGGTCAGCCCCCGTTGAACCGCTTCAACTTCCCTTCGGCGCCGAGCCATCAAGCGCACGCGGAGCCGCCGCGCCCGCCGCAGCACATGCAGCAGGTACCGCAGCAACAGCAGCAGCGGCGTGCGGCCGCGGGGTCCCCCTCGGGGGCCAAGAAGCACAATCCGCTGGTCCGCCCGTATGCGATGACCGGCGGCCGGACCCGGCCGCGGTACCAGCTCGCCATCGAGGCGCTGGTGCACACCACGGCCCAGCCGTCCCAGCTCCAAGGGCAGTTGCCGGAACACCAGCGCATCTGCCATCTGTGCCGTGAGATCAAGTCGGTCGCCGAGATCTCGGCACTTCTCTCCATCCCCCTCGGCGTCGCCCGAATCCTCGTCGCCGACTTGGCGGAGGCCGGGCTCGTCGCCATCCATCAGCCCGGCGGCGACGAGTCCGCCGGCGGCCAGCCTGACGTGACACTGCTCGAAAGGGTGCTCAGTGGACTTCGGAACCTCTAGCGGCGAGGCAGTCCGCTCCACCACCTCCGCGAAGATCGTGGTGGCGGGTGGATTCGGCGTGGGCAAGACCACGTTCGTCGGCGCGGTCTCGGAGATCAACCCGCTGCGCACCGAAGCCGTGATGACGTCCGCCTCCGCGGGGATCGACGACCTCACGCACGCGCCGGACAAGACCACGACGACCGTGGCCATGGACTTCGGCCGTATCACCCTGGACCAGGACCTGATCCTGTACCTCTTCGGTACCCCGGGCCAGGACCGTTTCTGGTTCATGTGGGACGACCTGGTGCGCGGCGCGATCGGTGCCGTCGTCCTCGTCGACACCCGCCGGCTCGCCGACTGCTTCCCCGCGGTCGACTACTTCGAGAACAGCGGCCTGCCCTTCGTCATCGCCCTCAACGGCTTCGACGGGCACCAGCCGTACACCCCGGAGGAGGTGCGCGAGGCCCTCCAGATCGGCCCGGACGCGCCGATCATCACGACGGACGCCCGCCACCGCAACGAGGCCAAGAGCGCCCTCATCACCCTGGTCGAGCACGCCCTGATGGCGCGCCTGCGATGAGCGGGTCGGCTGCGCCGACGCGAAAAGGTCCCCACACTCACGGAGTGCGGGGACCTTCTGCGTATCCGGGACTTCCGCCTGGCCGGACGGGGGCAGGCACGCGAAAGCGCCGGACGGGCCGAGGAGTCGGCCCGTCCGGCGCTTCGGTGGTGGGTGTCAGCCCTGCCAGCTGTGCGGCGCCCTGAAGCCGGGCGTGCGCTCCAGGCGGCGCCACCCGGCGGCCGTGCGGCGGGGCCGCGCGGGGGCCGCGTCGGTGCCGAACGCAGCCGCACGGGCGAGCAGGACGGCCGTGACCGCGGCCACTTCCTCCGCGTCGGCCATGCCCTTCTCGACGCGTACGAGCGTGTTCTCCATGCTGTGACTCCCTTACTGGGGCGGGTTGCCGTGCTTGCGGGAGGGCAGGTCGGCGTGCTTCGTGGCGAGCATCGCCAGCGACCTGATGAGGACCGACCGGGTCTCGACCGGGTCGATCACGTCGTCCACCAGCCCGCGCTCGGCGGCGTAGTACGGGTGCATGAGCTCGGCCTTGTACTCCTTGACCATCCGGGCCCGCATCGCCTCGGGGTCGTCCGCCTCGGCGATCTGCTTGCGGAAGATCACGTTGGCCGCGCCCTCGGCGCCCATGACGGCGATCTCGTTCGTCGGCCAGGCGTAGGTGAGGTCGGCGCCGATGGACTGGGAGTCCATGACGATGTACGCGCCGCCGTACGCCTTGCGCAGGATCACCGAGATCCGCGGCACCGTGGCATTGCAGTACGCGTACAGCAGCTTGGCGCCGTGCCGGATGATTCCACCGTGCTCCTGGTCGACGCCGGGGAGAAAGCCCGGTACGTCCAGAAGAGTGATGATCGGGATGTTGAAGGCGTCGCACATCTGGATGAAACGGGCGGCCTTCTCGCTCGCCTCGATGTCCAGCACGCCGGCGAGGGACTGCGGCTGGTTGGCCACGATGCCGACGACCTGGCCGTCCAGCCGGGACAGCGCGCAGATGATGTTGGTGGCCCAGCGCTCGTGGACCTCGAGGTACTCGCCGTCGTCGACGATCTCCTCGATGACCTTGCGCATGTCGTACGGGCGGTTGCCGTCGGCCGGGACCAGGTCGAGCAGGGCCTCGCCGACGCGGTCGGCCGGATCCTCGCTCGCCACGCGGGGCGGGTTCTCGCGGTTGTTCTGCGGCAGCAGCGACAGGAGGTAGCGCACCTCCTCGAGGCACGTCTCCTCGTCGTCGTAGGCGAAGTGGGCCACGCCGGAGGTCTCGGCGTGCACGTCCGCGCCGCCCAGGCCGTTCTGGCTGATCTCCTCGCCGGTGACGGCGCGCACGACGTCGGGGCCGGTGATGAACATCTGCGAGGTCTCACGGACCATGAAGACGAAGTCCGTGAGCGCCGGGCTGTAGGCCGCGCCACCGGCGCAGGGGCCGAGCATCACGCTGATCTGCGGGATGACGCCGGAGGCCCGGGTGTTGCGCTGGAAGATCCCGCCGTAGCCGGCGAGCGCCGAGACGCCCTCCTGGATGCGGGCTCCGGCGCCGTCGTTCAGGGACACCAGGGGCGCCCCGGCCGCGATGGCCTTGTCCATAATCTTGTGGATCTTGGTGGCGTGCGCCTCGCCGAGCGCACCGCCGAAGATCCGGAAGTCGTGGGCGTAGACGAAGACCGTACGGCCGTGGACGGTGCCCCAGCCGGTGATCACACCGTCGGTGTAAGGCTTCTTGCTCTCCAGTCCGAACCCCGAAGCCCGGTGCCGCCGCAGCGGCTCCACCTCGGAGAACGACCCCTCGTCCAGGAGCAGGTCGATCCGCTCCCGGGCCGTCAGCTTCCCCTTGGCCTTCTGGGCCTGGGTCGCCCGCTCGCTCGGACCACGCCGAACCTGCTCGCGGATGGCGTGCAGCTCGGCGACGCGCCCACGGACGTCACTCGCCTCTACGGGCGCACCTTCGAGATTGCTCATGCATAGACGGTACGCGGCGGGACGGCCGGAAACTCATGTCGGTTCCATACAACGTCCTGTGCGATTTGGTGGGCAGGCGTCACAGAAGCGCACAGGGGCCGAGGTCCGCCCCACCCCCGATAGGGGGTACCCATTGTGAATACCTCACAAAAGACGGCGCCCGGAGCCGTAGGCTGGGCAACTTGACGGCCCTCTCGCGCCGGGGCGCCCCATCCATGATCACGCCAGGGTGACCGTACAGCGGTGGGCGGCGCAGGCCGTTCCCGGGGTGACTCTGATCCGCAGGGTGTCGCCCGTGGCCAGCACCCGCACCGAGGGATCGTGGGCGGTGACCCCGCGCACCGGGCGGTGCCACGTGAGGTCGACGGGAGCGCCCGTGCGCGGTGGCTCGGCGAGGTGGAGCGTCGCGGTGCGCCCGCGCGCCGTGGGTGTCTCTCTGACGAGCACGGCCGCCGGGGCCGTGACGGCGAGGGCCCCGGCCGCGCCGGTGGCGCCCGCCGCCCAGAAGTTGGCGGCGGTGAGGCCGAGCGAGGGGACGCGAATCGCCTGGCAGGCCGGGGAGTTGGCGAGCACGGTGAGCCAGTGGGGATCCGCGGCCCGCGCCGCCACGGCACGCGGTCCGGCGCCGGGCAGCAGGAGATACGCGTAGGAGGCACCGGCCGGGTCCGTGCCGTGGCGGCTGAGCAGGGTGAGATAGCGGCGGGTCAGACGGTCGGGGCTGCCACCGGAGTTGATGTCGTGCCAGGCCCCCGAGCGGGCTTCGCACAAGGCGTCCAGGGGCGCGCCGCCGGGGAAGACGTAGCCGCCGTGGCCCGCGAGGTGGGCCCAGCGGGCGCGGGCGTAGGACCGCGCCCAGCCGGCGACGGCGCCCTGCGGCGCGCCGTCGACGGTCAGGACCGGCTCCCCGCGCTCCCCCAGGGATCGGTTGTCGACGACCGTTTCCACGGGGGTGCCGTCGCGCGCGGTGATGCCCGCGCCGAGGCAGACGACCGTATCGGCCGCGCAGAACCAGGACTTCCGGGCCTCCAGGGTGGAGGCGAGCCCCTTGAGGTGCTGGCCGACGGCGGCGAACTCCCCGTCGGTGACACCGCCCACCCAGCGCACGGCGGGCCTGGGCGCGCCCCAGCCGCCGCCTTCGTTGTCGGCGAGCCGCTTGGCGGAGACGGTCGTCCCGGGCAGGCGGTACGGGTCGACGGTGGGCCAGAAGGCGTCCGTGTACTGCCCGTCGCCGCCCGGCGCCGCCCACCAGGAGAGCATTCCGGCGCCGGTGTGCCAGCCGCGGGGGTTCTCGCCGTTGCCGTTCTCGTAGTGGGTGATGCGGTCGGAGGCCATGGCGATGTTGACGGTCCAGCCGGGGCGGCGGTGCACGGCTCGGTCCATGGCGGCGAACAGCCGGTGCCCGACGGGCTCGGGCGCGGCCGGGCCCGGGGCGTCGAGCGCGGCCGCGACGCGGGCGAGGTCGGCGACGCCGAACTGCGGGTCGGCCCGCAGGCCGGTGCCGCGGTCCGCCCACCCCTTGATCAGCGCGTACCACCGGTCGCGGTCGGCCGGGGGCGCGCCGCTCGCCAGCAGGGCGATGGCGGCGATCACCGCGTGGCCGCGCTGCCGGTCGCTCTGCGGCAGCCCGCGTGGGTCGGCGCGCTGTACGCCCCGGCTTATGGCGCGGCCGGAGACGCTGTCCATCATCAGACCGTTGTGGATCAGGGGCGCGTAGGCGTTCTCGACGCTGTCGTGGATGTGCCGCGCGGCCGGGTCCGTGACCTCCCAGGCCGATCCCCGCAGCAGGGCGAAGAGCCGCCCGAGCCCGTCGAGCAGGACCTGGCCGTAGGTGCCGGAGTAGGCGACCCAGGTGTGCTGGACGAAGGAGCCGTCGGCGTAGAGACCGTCCCCCTGGGTCACATAGGGGAAGACGGGCGAGAGGGCGTCGCGGGCGAGGGCGGTCCTGCCGGGGTCCGTGCCGAGGATGCCGCGCAGGGCGACGACGCGGCACAGGTCGACGCGGTTGGCCCCGGTGCTGGTGCCGGAGTAATGACCGAGCTCGGAGTCGGGGACGAAGTGGCCGACCGCGTCCAGGATTCCGGCGCGCCGCCCGGGACCGGCCTCGTCGTGCAGGAGCGTCAGGGTGTCGAGGAGCAGCCGCGGGCTGCCGATCTGCCACTCCCACCAGTTGCCGTACCGCGTGGTGCCCGGGTTGTAGACGCGCTCCCGCACGTGGTCGAGACCGGCGAGGACATCGGCGGCGAGGCCGGCGTCCCCCGTGAGCCCCGTGCCCGGCTGGGCGTACGCCTGGGCCATGACGTGCAGCCGGGCGAAGCTCTGGGTGATCCCGCTCGGCGGGTCGAAGGGGGCGTCGGGCCAGAGCGAGCCGGGCGCGGGTCTCATGCCCGCGCGGTGGACACGGGCGAGCTCCCCCGTGCCGCGCAGGACACCGGCGTAGGGCTCGGCGGTGGCGTCGAACCCGGTGCCGAGCATGATCTCGCGCCACCGCCGCCGCAGCGCCGGGAATTCCTCACCCGGCCCGGCGGAGGCGAAGCCGAGCGCACCGGCGGCGGAGGCGGCGAGGAAGCCACGACGGGTCCAGGCGGGGGCGGTCGGCACGACGGGATCCTTCCGACGGGCGGCGGTGGCGGGGACGACGGGGATGGGGACGGGGGACGGGGGCGGGGACGGGCGGCAGGGACGGGAGATGGCGCGGGAAGCGGTGGCACGGACGGGGTGACGCGGACGGTGCGACGCGGGACGCCGCGCGGGGCGGCAGCACCCCGGGGCCGCGCGGCCGGGCGAGCGGGGCAGGGCAGGAGCGAGGCGCGGCAGAGGCAGGGCAGGGGCGAGAGAGCCGTGGGACGGATGGAGAGGGCACACCGTGGCACGCCCCGGCAGGGCTCACAAGGGACACGACCGCACCGGAACGGAATGGGCCAGGAAATCACTCCGGGAAATCACCCTCGCCAGATGTTGAAACTTGAATCAGGTCGCGCTAACGTCATTCTCGTTGAACCTTCAACGACTACCTTTCTCCCCCCAGGAGCAGTCATGACCCTCTTCGCCCGCAAGCGCGGCACCTCCGCAGCCACCGCCACCCTCGACGCCCCCGCCGCCTCGGCCGCCTCGGCCGCCCCTCTCGCCGTGGACCCCGCGCTGGCCGCCCTGACCGGCGAATACACCGTCGACCCGACCCACAGCAGCATCGGCTTCACGGTCCGGCACGCCATGGTCACCAACGTCAAGGGCTCGTTCACCGAGCACGAGGGGACCCTGCGCCTCGACGGCTCCGACCCCTCCCGCTCCACCGCCTCCCTCGACGTGCGGATCGAGAGCGTGGACACCGGCATGAAGGACCGCGACGCCCACCTGCGCGGCGCCGACTTCTTCGACGCCGAGCGCTTCCCGCTGATGACCTTCCGCTCCACCAGCGCCCAGCAGCTCGGCGGCGACCGCTACCGCATCACCGGCGACCTCACCATCAAGGACGTCACCCGCCCGCTCTCCATCGACCTGGACTTCAACGGCTCGGCCACCGACGTCTACGGCAACGAGCGGGTCGGCTTCGAGGGCAGCGCCGAGATCCTGCGCTCCGACTGGGGCCTGACCTGGAACGCCGCCCTGGAGACCGGTGGCGTGATGGTCAGCGACAAGGTGAAGCTGACCTTCGACATCTCCGCCGTCAAGTCCGCTCCCCTGGCCTGACCCCATGCGGTGTCAGCGGCCGAGGCGCTCCAGACGGTCGACGACCTCAGCGCCTCGGTCCACCGCCGCCGTCCACGCGATGTGGTTGTCGGGCCGCACCAGCACCAGGCCGCCCGCCCCTCCTTCCCCCGGCCCGTCCACGGCCGGCTCCTCCCGCCCCCTCATGCCGTACGCCCGCCACGCGTGCCCGTCGGGATCCACCAGCCCCTCCCCGTCCCCGTCGATCAGACAGGCGCGGACCAGATCGCCGCAGGCGGCCGACGCCCGCGCGAGCGCCTCGGCACTGCGCGGACCGAAGCCCAGCAGGGTGAACCGGGAGCCCGCGAAGACCTCGAAGAGCCTGACCGGCTCGCCGGTCGTGGCGTCGCGGCACGGCGCGTCCGGCGCCCGCTCCCCCGCCGCCCGCCCGCCCCACGCCAGCGAGCCCCAGCCGTAGCCGACGCCCAGCGTGGTGAGGTCCCGGCTGAACCCCGCCTCCGTGCCGACCCCCGCCGTCCGCGTCCCCTCCATGACGGCCCGCAGCCGCTCGTTGGTGGTCTTCAAGGTCCAGGCGGCCACTGGCAGCCGCTCCTCCTCGTAGGTCTCCAGCAGCCCCTCCCCCGCCAGGCCGCGCGCGACGAGGGCGAGCTTCCAGCCGAGGTTGTAGCCGTCCTGGATGCCGGTGTTCATACCGAGGCCGCCGGCTATCGAGTGGACATGAGCCGCGTCACCCGCGAGGAAGGCCCGGCCGACCCGGAAGCGCTCCGCCATCCGGACATTGACGCGGTAGGTGGAGAGCCAGCCCGGGTTGGTCAGCCGCAGCCCGGGTATCCGCGCGTGGCGGTCGAGCTGACGCTGGAAGACCTCCAGCGACGGCTCCTCGTACCGCCCCTCGGCGTCACGCTCCGGCGAGCTCTGGAGCTGCCAGCGTTCGGTGCCCGGCAGGGGGCAGAGCAGGACGGCACCGTCCTCGTCGATCCACTGGTGCCAGTACCCGCGGTCCAGGCCGCCCTCGACCTCGACATCCCCGACCAGGGCCAGCTCCGGCGCGGTCTCCCCGTCGAAGGACAGCCCGAGCGCCTTGCGGACCATGCCGCGGGCACCGTCGCAGCCCACGAGATACGCGGCCCGGACGCGCCGCCCGCCGGCCAGCGTGGCCGTCACCCCGGACTCGTCCTGCGTGAACTCGGCCACCTCGGTGCCCAGTTCGACCCGGACCCCGTACGAAGCGAGCTTCGCCCTGAGGATCTCCTCGGTCCGCCACTGGGGTATCCACAGCCCCGTCGCGTACGGCACGTCGGGCGTGGGGGCCGCGTCCTCCTGGGGCGTGTGGTCGGCGATCAGGGCACCGCCCCGGTACTTGCGGAGGGTCAGGCGGGGGTTGCCCGCGGCCGTGAACTCCTCTCCCATGCCGAGGTCCGCGAGCACTTCACGACTGCGCTGGTTGAGCCCCTTGCCGCGCGAACCACCGTGGAATTCCGGCGACTTGTCGACGATCCGCACCGGAACCCCGGCGCGGGCGAGTGTGCAGGCCAGCGTCAGGCCCGTCGGTCCGGCGCCCACGATCAGCACTGCGGTGGTGGTCATACGGTGTCCCTCCGTCGTTCGGTGCCTCCATGAAAGCCCTCGCGAGAAGAAAACGCAACCGAGTAACAAACGATTCCAAGTAACACGACCTGATAGAGTGAACCCGTGACCGACGAGACCGGACTGCGGGAACGCAAGAAGCAGCGCACACGGCAGGCGCTGTCCGAGACGGCGATCGAGCTCTTTCTCGCGCGCGGCTTCGACCAGGTGTCGGTCGCGGATGTGGCCGCCGCGGTGGAGGTCTCCAAGCCGACGCTCTTCCGCTATTTCCCGGCCAAGGAAGACCTCGTCCTGCACCGCATCGCCGATCACCAGGGCGAAGCGGCCCGCGTGGTGCGCGAGCGGCCGGCCGGGCGGTCGCCACTGGCCGCGCTGCGCACGCACTTCCACGACCGCCTCGACGCCCACGACCCGGTCACGGGCCTCTGCGACCACCCCGCCGTATTGGCCTTCCACGACATGGTCTTCACGACGCCGAGCCTGGTGGCACGGCTGGTGCGGTACGCGGAGCGGGACGAGGAGGAGCTGGCCTCGGTGCTCGCCGGATCCGGCGGTGGCGAGCTCACGGCTCGGCTGGCGGCGGCGCAGATCGTGGCGGTGCAGCAGCGGTTGGCCCGGGTGAACTGGGGGCGGCTGAACGGGGGGTTGAGTGCGGCTGAGGCGTTGCCTCTCGCGCGTGCGGACGCGGATGTGGCTTACGGGTTGTTGGAAGGCGGGGTGGGGGCTGTGTACGGCTGAGGCGGACGGGGTTTGTTCCCAGCCCCGCCCCTTCCCGGCCGCGTCTGATGTGCGGCTCCGCCGCGTGGGGGGGCAAGCCCCCAGACCCCCACAACGCTGCGCACCCCGGAACCGGGGCCGCGCCCCAGACCCCGCGACACGGCTTCGCCGCGTTGTCCTCGAACGCCGGACGAGCCAGGAGGGTGGGCGCCCGGACCGGACCCCTGAATCAGCCCTTCCCTCCCCTTACTCCTGCGGTTCCACCCCCGCCCTTCGCAAGCCGTACGCGTAGGCGTCGTCCAGCGCCTGCCACGAGGCCGCGATGACGTTCTCCGCCACGCCCACCGTCGACCACTCGCCGCTCTCGTCGCTCGTCGAGACCAGGACCCTCGTGATGGAGCCCGTGCCCAGGCTGCCTTCCAGGATGCGGACCTTGTAGTCGGTGAGCTTCAGGGCGGCGAGCTGGGGATAGATGCGCTCCAGGGCCACGCGCAGGGCCCGGTCCAGGGCGTTGACCGGGCCGTTTCCCTCGGCGGTGGCGACGATGCGCTCGCCCTTGGCCCACAGTTTCACGGTCGCCTCGTTGGCGTGCGTGCCGTCGGGGCGGTCCTCCACGATGGCGCGCCAGGACTCCACCCGGTAGTAGCGGCGCGCCCGCCCCTCCGTCTCCTGACGCAGCAGCAACTCGAAGGAGGCGTCGGCCGCTTCATAGGTGTAGCCCGCCAGTTCGCGCTCCTTGACGCGCTCGACGACGCGGCCGATCAGCTCGCGGTCGTCGCCCAGGTCGATGCCCAGTTCCTTGCCCTTGAGCTCGATGGAGGCGCGGCCGGCCATGTCGGAGACCAGCATCCGCATGGTGTTGCCGACGCGCTCCGGGTCGATGTGCTGGTAGAGGTCCGGGTCGACCTTGATCGCGGAGGCGTGCAGCCCGGCCTTGTGCGCGAAGGCGGAGACGCCGACGTAGGGCTGGTGGGTGGAGGGCGTGAGGTTGACGACCTCGGCGATGGCGTGCGAGATGCGGGTCATCTCGGCGAGCGAGCCCTCCGGCAGCACCTTGCGGCCGTACTTGAGCTCCAGAGCGGCGACGACGGGGAAGAGATTGGAGTTGCCGACGCGCTCGCCGTAGCCGTTGGCCGTGCACTGCACGTGCGTGGCGCCCGCGTCCACGGCGGCGAGGGTGTTGGCGACCGCGCAGCCCGTGTCGTCCTGCGCGTGGATGCCGAGCCGCGCCCCGGTGTCGGCGGCCACGGCGCGCACGACGGCCTCGACCCGCGCGGGCAGCATCCCGCCGTTGGTGTCGCAGAGGACGGCCACGTCGGCGCCCGCCTCGTGCGCGGTGCGCACGACCTGCGTCGCGTAGCGGGAGTTGGCGTGGTAGCCGTCGAAGAAGTGCTCGCAGTCGACGAAGACCCGTCGGCCGCGCGCCCGGAGGTAGGAGACGGTGTCGCGCACCATCGCGAGGTTCTCCTCCAGCGTGGTGCGCAGCGCGAGTTCGACGTGGCGGTCGTGGGACTTGGCGACCAGTGTGATGACGGGGGCGCCCGAGGCGAGGAGCGCCGCGACCTGCGGGTCGCCCTCCGCGCGGACGCCCGCCTTGCGGGTGGCGCCGAACGCGACGAGCCGCGCGTGCTTGAAGTCGATCTCCTCCTGGGCCCGCTGGAAGAACTCGGTGTCCCGGGGGTTCGCGCCCGGCCAGCCGCCCTCGATGAAGCCGACGCCGAAGTCGTCCAGGTGCCGGGCGATGGTCAGCTTGTCCGCGACGGTGAGGTTGATGCCTTCGCGCTGCGCGCCGTCACGCAAGGTGGTGTCGAAGACGTGGAAGCTGTCGTCGGTTGCGTCCGTCATGCTGCTCTGGCTCCTGTCGGATCTCGGTCTACCGGACTGACCGGTTCCACCGTCCCCTCATGGTCGCGCGCCCTCGCCTCCGGCGGAGGTGGTGCCGGGAAACGAAAAGACCTCTCGCGGGTGCGAGAGGTCTGCGCGCGGGTCTGGGACGACGGTGGCCGCGCCGTACGTCGTGGGTACGGCGGGGTCACTGCGGACCGGCGCGCTCACTGCCCATAATCATGGCGAGGTTGAGCACGGGGCCATCTTGGCACGAGGCCGGTCGCGGTGCGGTCCGGTCTCACGATGCGGTCACCTCGGGCGCCCGGGACGCCTCCTGGTGCCGCTTCCCCTTGAGGTCGATGTCCCGCGTCTCCCGCATCGTCAGATAGACGACCAGGGATACGGCGGCGCAGCCCGCCACGTACCAGTAGAAGCCCGATTCCACGCCCGCGTTCTTGAACCACAGGGCCACGTACTCCGCCGTGCCGCCGAAGAGGGCGTTGGCGACGGCGTAGGGCAGAGCGACGCCCAGGGAGCGGATGGCGGTCGGGAAGAGCTCGGCCTTCACACACGCGTTGATCGACGTGTAGCCGGTGACGACGACCAGGGCGAGCAGCGACAGGCCCAGCGCGGGCCAGAAGGAGCCCGCGTGCTTGAGCATGGTCATGATCGGCACGGTCAGGAAGGTGGAGCCCACCGCGAAGGTGATCAGCAGCGGGCGGCGGCCGATGCGGTCCGAGAGCGCCCCGGCCAGCGGCTGGAGGCAGGCGAAGACGATCAGCGCGCAGAAGCTGACCAGCGTCGCGGTCTGCTTGGACAGACCGGCGCTGTTGGAGAGGTATTTGGTGAGGTAGGTGGTGTACGTGTAGTACGCGACCGTGCCGCCCATGGTGAGCGCGACGACCAGCAGCGCCTCCCGCTTGTGCCGCAGCAGCGCGCGGATGGTGCCGCGTTCCTCCCGCTCCGCGGCGTCCGCGTCGCCGATCTCCTCGTACGCCTCCGTCTCCAGCATGTTGCGCCGGAGGTAGAAGATGACGGCGGCGCCGAGCGCGCCGATCACGAACGGGATGCGCCAGCCCCAGCTGTGCAGTTCGCCGTTGGAGAGGGTGTGCTGAAGGAGGATCTGGAGGGCGAGGCCGAGGATCTGGCCCGCGGTCATCGAGACGTACTGGAAGCTGGAGGCGAAGCCGCGGCGGCCCGGCGCGGACGCCTCGGTGAGATAGGTGGCGCTGGCCGCGTACTCGCCGCCGACGGAGAGGCCCTGGAGCAGCCGCGCGATCAGCAGGACGGCGACTCCGCCGTAGCCCGCGACCCCATAGGTGGGGGCGACGGCGATCAGCACGGCGGACGCCGACATCAGCGAGACGGTCAGGGTGAGCGCCGCCTTGCGGCCCTTGCGGTCACCGACCCGGCCGAGCAGCCAGCCGCCGACCGGCCGCATGAAGAAGCCGACCGCGAAGATGCCCGCGGTGTTCATGAGCTTGGCGGTGTCGTTGCCCGCGGGGAAGAAGGCTCCCGCGAAGTAGGTCGCGAAGCTCGCGTAGACGAACCAGTCGAACCATTCGACCATGTTGCCGGCCGAGCCGACCCAGATCTTCTTCCAGTGCTGTCCCATGGTCGATCACGGTGGCGGAACAGCAGGGTTTCGGACAAGGGTCCGAGCGACAACGATCATGCGTACTTGCGTGCGTTGTGATCACCACGCACGCAAGTACGCGACCGCCGGAGCGGTCTCAGCCGCCGAGCGGGTGCATCCAGCCGTGGGTGTCCGGGGTGGCGCCGGTCTGGATGTCGAGGAGCGCCTTGCGGAGCTTCATGGTGACCTCGCCGGGCTTGCCGTCGGCCACCGTCCAGTCGGCGCGCGTGGACTTGACCGAGCCGACCGGGGTGATCACGGCGGCGGTGCCGCAGGCGAAGACCTCGGTGAGGGTGCCGTCGGCGTTGCCGTTCTTCCAGTCGTCGACGGAGATGCGGCCCTCGGTGACCTCGTAGCCGAGGTCCGCGGCGATCGTCATCAGCGAGGCGCGGGTGATGCCCGGCAGGAGGGAGCCGCTGAGCTCCGGGGTGACGATCTTGTCCCCGTACACGAAGTACAGGTTCATGCCGCCCATCTCCTCGATCCAGCGGCGCTCGATGGCGTCCAGCCAGACCACCTGGTCGCAGCCCTTCTCGGCGGCCTGGGCCTGGGCGACGAGGGAGGCCGCGTAGTTGCCGCCGGCCTTCGCGGCGCCCGTGCCGCCGGGAGCGGCGCGCACGTACTCCTCGCAGAGCCACACCGAGACGGGCGTGACGCCGCCCGGGAAGTAGGCGCCGGCGGGCGAGGCGATCACGACGAAGAGGTATTCGTTGGACGGGCGGACGCCCAGCCCGATCTCCGTGGCGAACATGAAGGGACGGAGGTAGAGGGAAGCCTCGCCGGAGCTCGGCACCCACGCCTTGTCCTGGGTGACGAGCGCGTCGCACGCCTCGATGAAGGTCTGGACGGGCAGCTCGGGCATGGCCAGGCGGCGCGCGGACGCCTGGAGGCGCTTGGCGTTCTCCTCCGGGCGGAAGATGGCGACCGAACCGTCGGGCTGGCGGTACGCCTTGGCGCCCTCGAAGATCGTCTGCGCGTAGTGCAGCGTCATGTTGGCGGGGTCGATCGACAGCGGCGCGTAGGGAACGAGCTGGGCGTCGTGCCAGCCGCGGCCCTCGGTCCACTTGATGGTCACCATGTGGTCGGTGAAGTGGCGGCCGAAACCGGGGGCGGCCAGGATCCGTTCCCGCTCGGCGTCCGACAGCGGGTGCGAGGAGGGCTTGAGCTCGATCGTGGGCGTCGTCATGAATCCGTGTCCTTCACCTTTGTGTGTGGCGGACCGCGAACTCACTCCGCCCCGTTCGGTACGGGACGTTCGAGATTCCCCTCGTACCGCGGCCCCACGTTCGATTATCGCTCGTGGGGCCGTGGACGGAAAATGTGTTGCGCGGCCCGGGTCGATGGTCGCACCCAACCGCGCGGTAGCACAGCAGGTGGGACTAGCCGGCGGCTACTCGCAGCGCGAGCGCGTCGCCGATCTGGTCCGTGGTGCGGAACGCGCTCCCGCGCTCCGCGAGGTCCTCGCTCACCGCGGTCTCGATGCGCGCGGCCTCCCTCTCGTGGCCGAGGTGGCGCAGCAGCAGGGCCACGGAGAGGACGGTGGCCGTCGGGTCGGCCTTGCCGGTGCCCGCGATGTCCGGCGCGGAGCCGTGGACCGGCTCGAACATCGACGGGAAGGCGCCGCCGGGGTTGATGTTGCCGGAGGCGGCGAGGCCGATGCCACCGGTGACGGCGGCCGCGAGGTCGGTGAGGATGTCACCGAAGAGGTTGTCGGTGACGATCACGTCGAAGCGCTCGGGCTGGGTGACGAAGAAGATCGTCGCGGCGTCGACGTGCAGATAATCGGTGGTGACGTCGGGGTACTCCTGGCCGACCCGGTCGAAGACGCTCTTCCACAGGTGGCCGGCGTACACGAGGACGTTGTTCTTGTGCACGAGGGTGAGCTTCTTGCGCGGCCGCGTCCTGGCCCGCTCGTAGGCGTCGCGCACCACGCGCTCCACGCCGTACGCGGTGTTGACGCTGACCTCGGTCGCCACCTCGGCGGGGGTGCCGGTGCGCAGGCTGCCGCCATTGCCGGTGTACGGGCCCTCGGTGCCCTCGCGGACGACGACGAAGTCGATCTCGGGGCGGCCGGCGAGCGGGGTGGCCGTGCCGGGGAAGAGCTTCGACGGGCGCAGGTTCACGTAGTGGTCGAAGGCGAAGCGCAGCTTGAGCAGCAGCCCGCGCTCCAGCACCCCCGAGGGGACGGACGGGTCGCCGATCGCGCCGAGCAGGATCGCGTCGTGCCGCTTGAGGGACTCCAGCTCGGCGTCCGGCAGGGTCTCGCCGGTGGCGTGCCAGCGGCGGGCACCGAGGTCGTATTCCTCGGTCTCCAGCTTGACGTCCGAAGGGAGCACGGCACCAAGGACCTTGAGGCCCTGGGAGACGACTTCCCGGCCGATTCCGTCACCGGGGATGACTGCGAGGCGAAGGCTGCGAGACATGACCGGACCGTACTCCGCCGTCCCGCTGGATGACACTCCACGTCCACCATACGGACACATTGCGATCCGTATAGGTCGCGTTCATGCAAAGTCCTCATTCAGGTCGCCGATCCCTGGCACGTTCTGCGTCATGGACACACCACGGGTAGGCATCCCCCAACAGCTCGCGAACCGCATGACGATGGCCGAGCAGCACGAGTATCTGCGGACCAGGCTGACGCGGCGCGGCATGCTCCGCGCCGGAGCCCTGACGGCGGGCACCGTCGCGGGCGCGGGCCTGCTGGGCGGCGGTACGAGCGCGTTCGCCGCGGCACCGGCCGCGCTCTCCCCCACCCTGCTCACCTCTGCCGCGACCACCAAGGTGGACGGCAAGCACGTGGCGCCGTTCGGCCGCCACCTCGCCTTCGGCGCCGACCCCAAGACGCAGATGCGGATCTCCTGGCAGGTGCCGTTCGCCGTCCGGAGACCGTTCGTGCGGGTGGGCCTGAAGCCGTGGGACCTCAGCCACCGCATCGACGCGGAGGTGCGGGATCTGCACACCCCGTCGCTGTCCAAGAAGCTCCCGGCCGTCGACCAGGTCTATCTGCACGCGGCCCTGGACAGCCTGCGCCCCGGCCGTACGTACTACTACGGCGTCGGCCACGACGGCTTCGACCCGGCCGACCCCACGCACTTCTCGACCATAGGCACCTTCACCACCGCTCCCGCGCGCGCGGAGAAGTTCGTCTTCACCGCCTTCGGCGACCAGGGCGTCAGCTATCACGCCCTCGCCAACGACCAGTTGATCCTGGGCCAGAACCCGGCCTTCCACCTGCACGCCGGCGACATCTGCTACGCCGACGACAGCGGCGAGGGCAAGCCGACCGACGTCTACGACGCCCGCCAGTGGGACCAGTTCCTCGCCCAGACCGAGTCCGTGGCCAAGAGCGTGCCGTGGATGGTGGCCACCGGCAACCACGACATGGAAGCCTGGTACTCGCCCAACGGCTACGGCGGCCAGAACGCCCGCTGGACGCTGCCGGGCAACGGCATCGACCCGAAGAACTCGCCCGGCGTCTACTCCTTCGTCTACGGCAACGTCGGCGTCGTCTCGCTCGACGCCAACGACGTCTCGTACGAGATCACCGCCAACACCGGCTACACCAGCGGCAAGCAGACCCGCTGGCTCGACCGGCGCCTGGGCGAGCTGCGCAAGCAGCGGGGCGTCGACTTCATCGTGATCTTCTTCCACCACTGCGCCTTCTCGACCACCAACGGCCACGCCTCGGACGGCGGCGTGCGCGACGCGTGGCTGCCGCTCTTCGAGAAGCACAAGGTCGACCTCGTCATCAACGGCCACAACCACGTCTACGAGCGGACCGACGCGATCCGGGGCACCGAGGTCGGCAAGAAGCTCCCGATCGGGGAGACCGCCGACTCCACCCGTGACGGCATCGTCTACGTCACCGCGGGCGGCGCGGGGAAGTCGCTGTACGACTTCCCGGCGCCGGACAGCTACGAGGGCCACGTCAAGGACCAGGAGAGCGTGCCCACGTATCACTGGGTGAAGGGCGGGGGCCGGCAGAAGGAGACGGTGCAGTGGTCCCGCGTGCGCTACACCGGTTACTCGTTCCTGGCGGTCGAGGTCCAGCCCGGCCCGCGGCCGCGGATGCGGGTGACGGCGCTGGCGGAGAGCGGCGAGCGCATCGATCACTTCGACGTGACGCGGAGCGGAGGGTCGAAGGGCTAGCACAGCGACGTGACGCGGAGCGGAGGGTCGAAGAGCTAGTGACCGGTCACGCCGCCGTTGTCGCGCCGGTCCAGCGCGCGCTGGAGGGCTGCGGCGGCGTTCACCCGGTCGGCCTTGTGCTCGGCGCTCTCGGCCGGACGGGGGGCGCGGCGGGTCCTGCGGGCTGCGGTTTCGGGCATGGAAGTCACGTCTCCTCTTGCTTGAGTCGGCTGGCTGTGGCGTCTGGCTGAATCCCCCGGGAGGGGGCGGACGGAGCCGGGAGGAGGGCGCGGGGCGGGTGCCGCAGGGATCACCTGCTCGGGGGCACACCGGCCGGGGCCGCTGTCGCTCGATGGAGCGGAAGGTTCGGCTTCCTCCACGCTAGGACAGGGCGGCGGCGGTGTCTCCAGGAATACTCGGTCTTCCTACTATCTGAGACGGCGGGCGTGCCCGGGACATGACGCCGCCCCCGCCCGGCTGGGGGGCCGGACGGGGGCGGGGATCAGCGAAGGGCAGGTCAGCCCATGTGCGGGTAGCGGTAGTCGGTCGGCGGGACCAGGGTCTCCTTGATGGAGCGGGTCGACGTCCAGCGCATCAGGTTGGACGCGGCACCGGCCTTGTCGTTCGTGCCGGAGGCACGGCCGCCGCCGAAGGGCTGCTGGCCGACGACGGCACCCGTCGACTTGTCGTTGATGTAGAAGTTGCCCGCGGCGAAGCGGAGCTTCTCCATCGCGTCGGCGGCCGCGGCGCGGTCCTGCGCGATGACCGAGCCGGTCAGGGCGTAGGCCGAGACGGACTCCATCTGCGCCAGCATCGCGTCGAAGTCGCCGTCCTCATAGACGTGCACGGCGAGGATCGGACCGAAGTACTCGGTCGTGAAGACCTCGTTCGCCGGGTCGGTGCACTCGATGACCGTGGGGCGGACGAAGTAGCCGACGGAGTCGTCGTACGTGCCGCCGGCGACGATCGTGCAGCTCGGGTCGGCCTTGGCGCGGTCGATCGCGGCCTTGTTCTTCGCGAAGGAGCGGTCGTCGATGACGGCGCCGATGAAGTTCGACAGGTCGGTGACATCACCCATGGTGATGCCGTCGACCTCGGCCGCGAACTCCTCCTTGAAGCCGTCCTCCCAGATGGAGCGCGGGATGTAGGCACGGGAGGAGGCCGAGCACTTCTGGCCCTGGAACTCGAAGGAGCCACGGGTCAGCGCGGTCTTCAGGATGCCGCGGTCGGCGCTCGGGTGGGCGACGACGAAGTCCTTGCCGCCGGTCTCGCCGACCAGGCGCGGGTAGGAACGGTAGTTCTCGATGTTGTTGCCGACCGTCTTCCAGAGGTACTGGAAGGTCTTGGTCGAGCCGGTGAAGTGGATGCCGGCCAGCTCGGGGTGGTTCAGGGCCACCTCGGAGACGGCGAGGCCGTCACCGGTCACCAGGTTGATGACGCCCTTGGGCAGGCCCGCCTCCTCCAGGAGCCGCATCAGCAGCACGGCGGAGTGGGTCTGCGTCGGGGACGGCTTCCATACGACCACGTTGCCCATGAGGGCCGGGGCGGTCGGCAGGTTGCCGGCGATGGCGGTGAAGTTGAAGGGCGTGATCGCGTAGACGAAGCCCTCCAGCGGCCGGTGGTCGCTGCGGTTCCACACGCCGGTGGAGTTGGCGACCGGCTGCTCGGCGAGTATCTGGCGCGCGAAGTGCACGTTGAAGCGCCAGAAGTCGACGAGCTCGCACGGGGTGTCGATCTCGGCCTGCTGCGCGGTCTTCGACTGACCCAGCATGGTCGAGGCGGCCAGCGTCTCGCGCCAGGGGCCGGCCAGCAGCTCGGCGGCGCGCAGGATGATCGCGGCGCGGTCGTCGAAGGACATCGCGCGCCAGGCCGGGGCGGCGGCCAGCGCGGCGTCGACGGCGTCCTGCGCGTCCTGCCGCGTGGCGTTGTTGAAGGTGCCGAGCACGGCGGCGTGGTTGTGCGGCTGGACGACCTGGAACGGCTCGCCGCCGCCCATCCGCTTCTCGCCGTTGATCGTCATCGGCAGGTCGATCGGGTTGCCCGCCAGCTCCTTGAGCTTGGCCTCGAGACGGGCGCGCTCGGGGGAACCGGGGGCGTAGCTGTGCACCGGCTCATTGACCGGGGCGGGGACCTGGGTAACGGCGTCCATGGGTTCCGTTTCTCCTTCGGGGCTCGTCAGGGGGGTCGGGCGGCTCAGCCCTTGGTGAGGATGGAGCGGGCGAAGAACCGCAGGTTGGCGGGCTTCTCGGCGAGGCGGCGCATGAAATAGCCGTACCAGTCGGTCCCGTACGCCGTGTAGACGCGCATCCGGTGGCCCTCGGCGGCCAGCCGGACGTGCTCCTCACTGCGGATGCCGTAGAGCATCTGGAACTCGTACTCGTCCAGTTTGCGCCCCGCCTGCCGGGCCAGCTCCTGCGAGATGGCGATCAGCCGCGGGTCGTGCGAGCCGATCATGGGGTAGCCCTCACCCGCCATCAGGATCTTGACTATGCGGACGAACGCCTTGTCGATCTCGGCCTTGTCCTGATACGCGACGGAGGCGGGCTCCTTGTACGCACCCTTCACGATACGCACCCGGCTGCCGGCGGCGGCGAGGCGGCGGGCGTCGTCCTCGGTGCGGAAGAGGTACGCCTGGATGACGCAGCCGGTCTGCGGGAAGTCCCGCCGCAGCTCCTCGTGGATCGCGAACATCGAGTCGAGGGTGGTGTGGTCCTCGGCGTCGAGCGTGACCGTGGTGCCGATGGCCGCGGCGGCCTCGACGACCGGGCGGACGTTGGCGAGCGCCAGCTCGTGGCCGCCCTCCAGTGCTTGCCCGAACATGGAGAGCTTGACCGACATCTCGGCCTTGGTGCCGAGGCCGAGCTCCTTGAGGCGTTCGATCAGTTCGAGGTAGGCGTCGCGGGCGGCGTACGACTGCTCGACCGTGGTGATGTCCTCGCCGACGACGTCGAGAGTGACTTCCAGGCCCTCGGCCGCGGCGTCCTTCACGATCGGGATGACCTGGTCGAGGGTCTCGCCGGCGATGAAGCGGGCGACCACCTGCTTGGTGCCCGGCGCGGCCGAGACGAGACGGCGGACGGCGTCGCTGCGGGACGCGGCGAGCAGCACAGGACCCAGCACTGGGCACCTCCACGATGACGGCCGGCCCCACGGTGGGGGCGGCATAAGTAACTCATCGTGAAAACTAGAGATCACAGCGATCCTCGGCCATCGACAGCTGTCACGCATCCGTGGCCCGGATCTCAGACACATGTATGACAATAGTGAGCGGCACATGAAACCGGGGGGCGAAATCGGGCCATAACGGGTCCGCACGAAGGGGCCCCAGGTCCGGAGGGAGCGCGGCGGGGCGATGCGCGGCGACTATCAGCAGCTCGTGGACGAGATATCGGCCGCGCTCGGCGCGCCCGCGACCCTGGAGGACCGGGATTTCGGGCTGATCGCCTTCGGCGCCCACGACAGTGACGACGACATCGAGCTGACGATGGACCCGGTGCGGACCCGGTCGATCCTCCAGCGCCGGTCGACCGCGGCCGTCCGGGCGTGGTTCGAGGCGTTCGGCATCGCGCGGGCCCAGGCTCCGCTGCGGATCCCGCCGGATCCCGCGGCGGGGGTGTTCAAGGGCCGCATCTGCCTGCCCGTACGCCACCGGGGGGTGGTGCTCGGCTATGTGTGGCTGCTGGACGACGAGCACCTGTCCGGGCTGGACCTCTCGGTGCCGCTGGCGGACCCGCGGCTCGCGCAGGCGATGGAGACGACCACCCGGATCGGGGCGCTGCTGGCCGCCGAGGCCCGCGCGGGCGCGGAGCTGGGCGAGCTGCTGCGGGAGTTGCTGACCGGGCGGCCCGCGGGCCGGGACTCGGCGCGGGCCGCCCTGCGGGACGCGCTGGGCGCGGCGGGCGACGGACCGCTGGCGGTGGTCGCGGTGGCGCCGTGGCGGGCGGCCGGCGACACCGAGGGTGAGGCGGGGGACGCGGAGGGGCCCGGTGCGGGATCGGCGCTGGCCGGGCAGCCGGGGGTGGCGGCGCTGTGCGCGGTGCCGGACGCCCTCCCGGACGGCTCGGCGACGCTGGCCGCGCTGATCCGGCTGCGGGCGACGACGGCCCCGGCGCCCGCGCTCACGGCGGCGGACCGGCTGCTGCGCTCGCCCCGCGCGGGCGGTGCGGGCGGCCGTCCCGTACGGGCCACGGCCGGGCTCGGCGCTCCCCGCCGGGGGCTCGCGGAGCTGCCGGCCGCCTGGCGCGAGGCGCTGGCGGCCGCGCGGGCGGCCGGGGCGGAGGCGCGGCTGGGGCCGGTGGCGGAGTGGTCGGGCATCGGCCCGTACCGCGTGTTGTCCGCGCTGCCGGCACAGGCCGCGGCGGACCCTTCCGTACGCCCGCTGCTGGCCCCGGCGCACACGGAACTGGCCCGCACGGCGGAGGTCTTCCTCGACTGCGCGGGCCAGGCGGGCCGCACGGCGGCGGCGTTGGGCATCCACCGGCAGACGCTCTACTACCGCCTCTCCCGGGTGGAGCAGCTCACGGGCCTGGACCTGGACGACGGCGAGGGCCGCCTGCTGCTCCACATGGCCCTGAAGGCGGACCGGTTGTAGGAGCGGAGGCTAGTCCTCCTCGGCGCTGATCGCCTGGACCGGGCAGGCGCGCACCGCCTCGCGCGCCAGCGGGTCGCCGCCGCCGTCCTCATTGCCGGGGATCACCGCGCCGAAGCCGTCGTCGTCCTGGGTGAAGACGCCGGGCGCGGTCAGCGCGCACTGACCCGAGCCGACGCAGAGGTCGGAGTCGATGGAGATGCGGAAGGTGCTCATGGTGGTTTCCGTTCCGTGAAGTCGTCACGACGGGTTCGGCGCAGGCCGCCGGTACATCCAGTGCAGGCCGCTCCGCAGCGCTCGGCTACGCGCGATCCGGCCACATCCCGCACAACGACGGAATACGGCACACCGCTACGCCTTCCGGGACAGGTCCGCACACACGGGTGCGGCCGTGACACCCCCGATGTCACGGCCGCACCGCCCGAAGCGTCAGGCCGCGGGCTTCCTGAGGGTCTCCATCAGGCTGGTGAAGCTGTCGTCCGCGTGGCCCTGGCCGAGTCCGCGGCGGAAGATCTCCAGGACGGCGGCCGGCAGTGAGGAGTCGACCCCCGCGTCCTTCGCGGTCTGCGTGATGTGGTCGACGCTAGCGGTGCACATGGCGAGCTTGTCGACGTCACCGCCGTGCTGCCCGGCGTCGACGCGCGGGGTGTAGAAGGAGAGGAAGCCCGGGACCGACGACACGATCGAGGTGGCGTACGGCCGGACCTCCTCGGCGGTGATGCCGTGCGCCTCGGCGACGGTGACGGCGTGCAGCCAGCCGCTCATCGTGGTCCAGAAGATGTCCATCATGAGCTGGTAGTGGAGCGCGGCCAGGCCCGGGTCGGCGCCGCGGTAGTCGGTGCCGGTGAGCACCTCCAGTGTGGGCCGGTGGGTCTCGAAGACATCCCGGGGGCCGCTGTAGAAGGTGGCCGACTCGGACGAGCCGATGCCCGAGGGCGGCACCTGCACCCCGCCGGTGAGGTGGCGCGCGCCGTGCTCCTCGGCCCAGGCGGCGGCCTCGCGGGCGCGCGCCGGGGTGTCGGAGCTGAGGTTGACGAGGACCCGGCCGGACAGCGCCGCGGCGGCGGGCCCGAGGACCGCGAACATCGCGTCGTAGTCGGTCAGGCTGAGCACCACCAACTCATGGGCGCGCAGCGCCTCCTCGACCGTCGCCGCCCGCTCGGCACCCTTGGCGACGAGGGCGTCGGCCTTGGCGGCGGTGCGGTTCCACACGGTCACCGGGTGCCCTGCGGCCAGGAACGCCTCGGTCATCGCCGTGCCCATGGGCCCGAGACCGATGACGGTGACGGCCTGCTTGCTCTGAAAAGACATGGGAGATCCCCCCGCTAGAACGAACGCTCTATCCAGAGAGGAACCTAGCACGCTCTGGAACGAACGCTCTATTCGATATCCTTGCCGGGTGAAGACCACTACACAGGCGGGCGCGGACGCTCTCGGCACACGCGAACGGATCGTCCGGGCCGCGTCACGGCTGATGCAGCGTCAGGGCTACGAGGGGACCGGGATCAAGCAGATCTCCCGGGAGGCCGAGGCGACGCTCGGCTCGGTCTACCACTTCTTCCCCGGCGGCAAGCAGGAGCTGGCGGCGGAGGCGATCCGGCACGGCGACCGGGAGTTCGCGGACATCCTGCGGTCGGTGCTGGCCGGCGAGGAGGACCCGGCGGAGGCGGTGGCCGCGGTGGCCCGTGCCGTCGCCGGCGAGCTGCGCGCCTCCGACTGGATCGACGGCTGCCCGGTCACGGCGACGAGCGTGGGCACGGCCGGGCACGCGCCGGACATCCAGCAGGCGGCGGCGGAAGCGTTCGAGCGCTGGCGCGGGCTGGTGTCCGACAAGCTCCGCGCCTGCGGGATCGCCGAGGAGGACGCCTACGAGCTCGCGCACACGGTGATCCACACGCTGGAGGGCGCGGAGCTGGCGGCTCAAGTCGCGCGGAGCGACGAGCCGTTGGTGATCGCCGGGCGGCACCTGGCCAGGCTGATCACTTCATATCGGTGAGCCTTGAGGTCCGGCGACCCTGGGCGCCGGACCACCGAGCTCAGGCGCCCTCGCGGCCGCCCGGAGTTCCGTCGGCCGAGGGCGACGGCGTCCCGAGGATCTGCCCGGCCAGCGCTTGGCGCATCCCCTCGACCAGCTCCGCGCCGGTCGGCGCGGACTCGGCCTCGATGACCCACTGGACCCACATCCCGATGAACAGGGCGTGATAGAAGGCGCCCGTGGTCCGCTTCGCCTCCTCGCTCACCTGGCTGCCCTCCAGGCCCTCGAAGATCGTCAGCATGCCTTCCCGGCCCTCCGGGAACACGCCGGACAGCCACTTCTTCAACTCCGGGCTGCTCCCCAGCTGACCGACCACCTCCAGCTGGAGCTCCCAGAACCGCCGGCTCTCCTCGAACCCCGCCGTCAGCGTGTTCAGTTTCGCCGTGAAGAGCTCCGCCCGCGAGGCACCCGGGGGCGAGCCGGCCTCCAGGGCGCGGGTCATCGCGTCACCCCACTCCTCGGTCATCTTGACGAACGCGGTCATCATCAGCGCGTCCTTCGAACCGTAGTGGTAGCCGATCGAGGCGAGGTTGGCGCCGGAGGCCGCCACGATGTCGCGCGCGGTGGTGCGCACCCAGCCCTTTTCGAGCAGGCACGCCTTCGCGCCGGCGAGCAGATCTTCACGATGTCCCATGTCAGCAGCCTAGCGCCGGACCATACACACGTACTAGACAGCCGTCTTATACAAGCGTTCTATACAAGCGTCTAAGACGCTTGTATATTTCCTGTCATGACAAACCCCAGCCCACGTGCCGGGCGCAGGGAGTGGACGGCCTTCGTCGTCCTCCTGCTCCCCCTCCTCCTGGTCTCCATGGATGTGTCCGTCCTCTTCTTCGCCATCCCGGCCATCGGCAGGGAGCTCGCCCCGAGCGCCACCCAGCAGCTGTGGATCTTCGACAGCTACGCCTTCGCCCTCGCGGGGCTGCTCATCACCATGGGGTCGCTCGGCGACCGGATCGGCCGCCGCAAGCTGCTGCTGTTCGGGGCCGCGGCGTTCGGCGCCGCCTCGGTCGCCGCCGCCTACGCGCAGAGCGCGGAGATGCTCATCGCGGCGCGGGCCGTGCTCGGCATCGGCGGCGCGACCCTGATGCCCAGCACGATGGCGCTGGTGCGCAATATGTTCCAGGACGACGGGCAGCGCACCAAGGCGGTCGGGATCTGGTCCGGGGCCATGGCGGGTGGCATCGCGCTGGGCTCCGTACTGGGCGGGCTGCTGCTCGACCACTTCTGGTGGGGCTCGGTCTTCCTGGTCAACGTGCCCGCGATGGCGCTCCTGCTGGTGCTGGTCCCGCTGCTCGTACCGGAGTTCAAGGACCCCGCGCCGGGCCGCTTCGACCTGCTGAGCGTGCCGCTGTCCATGGGTGCCGTGCTGCCGGTGATCTACGGCCTGAAGGAGATCGCGGCCGGGGGCACCTCCCCGACGGGGTCCGGGGGAGGGTTCACCTTGCCCAGGGTGGTGTGCGTGGTCGCCGGGGTGGCCGTCGGCGCCGTCTTCGTCCACCGCCAGCGTTCCCGGCGGGACGCGATGATCAGCCGCGAGCTCTTCCGTCACCCCGCCTTCGGGGCGGGCATCGCGGTCAACACCGTCGCCGCGTTCGGGATGATGGGCTCCGCCTACTTCACCACGCAGTACCTCCAGTCGGTCCTGGGCAAGAGCCCGTTGGAGGCCGCGCTGTGGGGCGTCCTGCCGTCGCTCGCGGTGGGCGCTGCCGCGCCGCTGGCCACGGCGGCGGGCGCGCGGATCCACAAGGCGTACGTCATCGCCGCGGGGTTCGTGACCGCCGCCGCGGGCTACGCGCTGCTCGGCCTCTGCGGCACGGATTCGCTCGCCCTCACGCTGGTCGCGTCGGCGGTCGTCGGCTGCGGCATCGTCACCGTGATGGCGCTGGTCTCCGACATGGCGCTGGGCACCGCCCCGCCGGAGAAGGCCGGCGGGGCGGCCGCCCTGCTGGAGACCGGCCAGGAGTTCGGCGGCGCGCTCGGCATGGCGCTCTTCGGCAGCGTCGGCGTGGCCGTCTACCGCCGCGACGTCACCGCCTCGCTCCCCGCCGGCCTGCCGCACGGCACGCTCGCCGCGGTGCGCGAGACGCTCGGCGGCGCGGCGGGAGCGGCGGCCCGGCTGCCGGGCCGCGCGGGAGAGAGCGTGCTGGCCACGGCCCGCGAGGCGTTCACCCACGGCATGAACGTCGCCGCGGCCGGCGGCACGCTGATCCTGCTGGTCGCGGCGGCCTTGACGGTGGCGGCGCTGCGGAACGTACGCATGGAGACGGCGCCGGCTCCCGGCCCCGCCCCCGCCCCCGAACACGCGGGGCAGCGCTGACCGTTCGGACTTCAAGGCCGTGGACGGCGCCCGGGTGCGGGCGCGCGTCCACGGCCTTCGCCGTCGGCTCAGTCGTGCAGCTTGTGCAGCCAGAGCCCCACGCCGACGCCGTTGCCGGTGAGCGCGCACACGTGGTTGTCGAACTTGCCCCGGTCCGCGTCCACGGCGCTGGTGCCCGCCTTGTTGCAGTTGTCGTACGTCCAGTACCAGGTCTGGTACTCCCAGCACGGCACAGTGTTGTTGTTGTCGGAACAGCTCGGCGCGGGCACATTGTCCATGGGCCGCTGCGGCTCCGTGATCGCCCCGGCTCTGTCACCGGCCGCCTGGGCCGTGGTGGCGACGGCGCCCAGGCCGCCGAGCGCGGCGATCACGGCCACTGCGGCGACGGCCGTACGCATGGAGAACCTCATCCCGCATCCCCTCTCCGAGGGCCCCGTTCCGCACGCGGGCCCCTGTCGTCACGGGGGCCCGAACGGGCCCCGTGCGAGGGCTACCCGGCAGGAACGTTCACGCATTCGTGCACCGCCGTGGAATACGTATGAGCGACACGACGACGGTCTGCGAGCGCCCCGACCACTCCGGGCGCGGGATCGGTCCGGCCGTCGCGAAGTCCGAGTTCCTCAACCGGTTCCCGGGCCTCGCCGGAGCCGGTATCAAGGACGCGGCCCGCGACCGGTCCGAGTCCGGGACGGGGCCGGACCCTTGGGCCCGGCCCCGTACAGCGCTCTGCCTCAGTCCGTCAGATTCACCGCACGCGCCGACACCGCGCCGATCTCCTCCGCGATCTCGGCGAGGACCGGGGCCGGGATGGACTCGTCGACGGTCAGGGCGACGAGGGCCTCGCCGCCCTCCCGGGCGCGGGAGACCTGCATGCCCGCGATGTTGATGCCCGCCTCGCCGAGGATCCGGCCAACCGTGCCGACGACGCCGGGGCGGTCGCCGTAGCGGAGGAAGGCCATGTGGTCGGCGAGCGCCAGGTCCACGTCGTGGTCGCCGACCGCGACGATCTTCTGGAGGTGCTTGGGGCCCGCGAGCGTGCCGGAGACGGAGATCTCGTCGCCGCCGGAGAGCGTGCCGCGCACGGTCACCACATTGCGGTGCTCGGCCGACTCGGAGCTGGTGGTCAGGCGCACCTCGACGCCGCGCTCCTGCGCGAAGAGCGGGGCGTTGACGTACGACACCGTCTCGTCGACGACATCCTCGAACACGCCCTTGAGCGCGGACAGTTCGAGCACCTTGACGTCGTGCTGGGTGAGCTCGCCGTAGACCTCGACGTCGAGCCGGACCGCGACCTCGCCCGCCAGGGCGGTGAAGATCCGGCCGAGCTTCTCGGCAAGCGGCAGACCGGGCTTGACGTCCTCGGCGATGACGCCGCCCTGGACGTTGACCGCGTCGGGCACCAGCTCGCCGGCCAGCGCGAGGCGGACCGACTTGGCGACCGCGATGCCCGCCTTCTCCTGCGCCTCACCGGTGGAGGCGCCCAGGTGCGGGGTGGCGACCACATTGTCGAACTCGAACAGCGGGGAGTCCGTGCAGGGCTCCTGGGCGTAGACGTCCAGGCCCGCGGCCGCGACCCGGCCCTCCTTCAAGGCGGTGGCCAGCGCCGCCTCGTCCACGATCCCGCCGCGCGCGGCGTTGACGATCCGCACCGACGGCTTGACCTTGTGCAGCGCCTCGTCACCGATGAGACCGAGTGTCTCGGGCGTCTTCGGCAGGTGGACGGTGATGAAGTCCGCGGTCTCCAGCAGCTCGTCGAGCGTCAGCAGCCGGACGCCCATCTGCGCGGCCCGCGCGGGCTGCACATAGGGGTCGTACGCGACGATCTTCATACCGAACGCGGACATGCGCTGGGCCACGAGCACGCCGATGCGGCCGAGGCCGACGACGCCGAGGGTCTTCTCGGACAGCTCGACGCCGGTGTACTTCGAGCGCTTCCACTCGCCGTTCTTCAGGGCGGAGTTGGCCTGCGGGATGTTGCGCGCCGTGGCGATCAGCAGGCCGCACGCGAGCTCGGCCGCGGTGACGATGTTGGAGGTCGGGGCGTTCACGACCATCACACCGGCCTTGGTGGCGGCGGCGACGTCGACGTTGTCCAGGCCGACACCGGCGCGCGCGACGACCCGCAGCCGCTTGGCGGCGGCGACCGCCTCGGCGTCGATCCTCGTGGCGCTGCGGACGAGGACGGCGTCCACATCGGCGATGGCGGGCAGCAGGGCGGCGCGGTCCGCGCCGTTGCAGTGCCGGATCTCGAAGTCCGGACCCAGGGCGTCGACGGTCGCGGGCGAGAGCTCCTCCGCGATCAGTACGACGGGTTTACGGGACGAAGCAGTGCTCACGTGGTCCTCACTAGTCCATGGGGCCCCGCCCGCGCCGTTCAGGCTACGGGGGAGGACGGCCGTCCCGACGGCCGAAGGCGGTGAAGGGCAGCCGCGTGTGACGCACGACGCTGTGAGCCTGACGCGTTGATGCTCCGCAGTCTATCGGGGGTTGGAACCGGCTCGGGCGCGTGCGGAAAAACGTCACCCCGGCGTGATCGGGTGCGGGTCCCCGAAAGCCACGGGGACCCGCACCCGGGGACGACTACTTGTCGTCCACCCAGCTCATGAGCTTGCGGAGCTTCTTGCCCGTCGTCTCCAGCAGGTGGTCCTCGTCGGCCTTCTTGTACTCGTTGTACTTCGGCAGACCCGCCTCGTACTCCTTCATCCAGTTGTTGGCGAAGGTGCCGTCCTGGATCTCGCCCAGGACCTTCTTCATCTCGGCCTTGGTCTGGTCCGTGATGATGCGCGGGCCGGTGATGTAGTCGCCCCACTCGGCGGTCTCGGAGACCGACCAGCGCATCTTCTCCAGGCCGCCCTCGTACATCAGGTCCACGATCAGCTTGAGCTCGTGGAGGCACTCGAAGTACGCGATCTCCGGCTGGTAGCCCGCCTCGACCAGGGTCTCGAAACCGGCCTTCACCAGGGCGGAGGCGCCGCCGCAGAGCACGGCCTGCTCGCCGAAGAGGTCGGTCTCGGTCTCCTCGGTGAAGGTCGTCTTGATGACGCCGGCGCGGGTGCCGCCGATGGCCTTGGCGTAGGAGAGGGCGAGCTGGAAGGCGCTGCCGGAGGCGTCCTGCTCGACGGCCGCGATGCACGGCACGCCGCGGCCCTCCTCGTACTGACGGCGCACCAGGTGGCCCGGGCCCTTGGGGGCGACCATGCAGACGTCCACGCCGGCCGGGGGCTTGATGAAGCCGAAGCGGATGTTGAAGCCGTGGCCGAAGAACAGCGCGTCGCCGTCCTTGAGGTTGTCCTTGACGGACTCCTCGTAGACCTTGGCCTGGATCGGGTCCGGCACCAGGATCATGATGACGTCGGCCTCGGCCGCGGCCTCGGCGGGCGTGACCACGCGCAGGCCCTGCTCCTCGGCCTTCGCCTTGGACTTGGAGCCCTCGTGCAGGCCCACCCGGACATCGACGCCGGAGTCGCGCAGCGACAGCGCGTGGGCGTGGCCCTGGCTGCCGTAGCCCAGGACCGCGACCTTGCGGCGCTGGATGATGGACAGGTCGGCGTCGTTGTCGTAGAACAGCTCGGCTGCCACTGAGGTATCTCCTTGTTTTCCGGGATTCCGGTTGTGCGTCCCACCGTATGCCGGGTGGGCGGGAAAAAGTGTTCGGGTCTCGTGATGCGGAAGGGCCGGCCGTCAGGCCGTGCGGTCCAGGGCGCGCAGACTGCGGTCGGTGATGGAGCGGGCGCCGCGCCCTATGGCGATCGTCCCGGACTGCACGAGCTCCTTGATGCCGAACGGCTCCAGCATCTTGAGCATCGCGCCCAGCTTGTCGCTGCCGCCGGTGGCCTCGATGGTGACGGCCTCCGGGGAGACGTCGACGGTCTTGGCGCGGAAGAGCTGGACGATCTCGACGATCTGGGAGCGGGTCTCGTTGTCGGCGCGGACCTTCACCAGCACCAGCTCGCGCTGGATCGCGGCGCTGTCCTCCAGCTCGACGATCTTCAGCACGTTGACGAGCTTGTTGAGCTGCTTGGTGACCTGCTCCAGCGGCAGCGACTCGACGTTGACGACGATGGTGATGCGGGAGATGTCCGGGTGTTCGGTGACCCCGACCGCGAGCGAGTCGATGTTGAAGCCGCGGCGGGCGAACAGCGCGGCGATCCGGGTGAGGATGCCGGGGGTGTTCTCCACGAGGACGGAGAGCGTGTGCTTGGTCATGGTCTCTTTCTCTCTCCTGGCCTCAGTCGTCTTCGGTGTCGCCGAAGTCCGGGCGGACGCCGCGCGCCGCGAGGATCTCGTCGTTGGAGGTTCCGGCGGCGACCATGGGCCAGACCATGGCGTCCTGATGGACGATGAAGTCCACCACGACCGGGCGGTCGTTGATGGCGTTGGCCTTCTCGATGACGGCGTCGAGCTGGGCCGGGTCCTCGCAGCGCAGGCCCACACAGCCCATGGCCTCGGCGAGCTTGACGAAGTCCGGGACCCGGGTGCCGGCGCACACCTCCTTGCCGGTGGCGCCGGGGCCGGAGTGCAGGACGGTGTTGGAGTAGCGCTGGTTGTAGAAGAGGGTCTGCCACTGGCGGACCATGCCGAGGGCGCCGTTGTTGATGATGGCGACCTTGACGGAGATGCCGTTCAGGGCGCAGGTGACCAGTTCCTGATTGGTCATCTGGAAGCAGCCGTCGCCGTCGATCGCCCAGACCGTGCGGTCCGGCGCACCGGCCTTGGCGCCCATCGCGGCGGGCACGGCGTAGCCCATGGTGCCCGCGCCCCCGGAGTTGAGCCAGGTGCGGGGCTGTTCGTAGTCGATGAAGTGCGAGGCCCACATCTGGTGCTGGCCGACGCCCGCCGCGTAGATGGTGTCCTTGGGCGCGAGCTGCCCGATGCGCTGGATGACCTGCTGCGGGGAGAGGCTGCCGTCCTCGGGCTGGTCGTAGCCGAGGGGGTAGGTGTCGCGCCAGCGGTTGAGGTCGGCCCACCAGGCCGCATATCCCGTTCGGGCGGCCTCCGGGGTGTGCCCCTCGGCGTGCTCGGCCTGGATCGCGACGATCAGGTCGGCGATGACCTCGCGGGCGTCCCCGACGATCGGCACATCGGCGGCGCGGTTCTTGCCGATCTCGGCGGGGTCGATGTCGGCGTGGACGATCTTGGCGTACGGGGCGAAGGAGTCGAGCTTGCCGGTGACCCGGTCGTCGAAGCGGGCGCCGAGGGCCACGATCAGGTCGGACTTCTGCAGGGCGGTGACGGCGGCGACCGCGCCGTGCATCCCGGGCATGCCGACATGCTGCGGGTGGCTGTCGGGGAAGGAGCCGAGCGCCATCAGGGTCGTGGTGACGGGGGCGCCGGTGAGCTCGGCGAGCACCCTGAGCTCCGCGGTGGCACCGGACTTCATCACGCCGCCGCCGACGTAGAGCACCGGCCGCCTGGCCTGGGTGATCAGCTTGGCGGCCTCGCGGATCTGCTTGGCGTGCGGCTTGGTGACCGGGCGGTAGCCGGGCAGGTCGGTGTGCGGGGGCCAGCTGAAGGTGGTCCGCGCCTGGAGAGCGTCCTTGGCGATGTCGACGAGCACCGGGCCGGGGCGGCCGGTGGAGGCGACGTGGAATGCCTCGGCGATGGTCCGCGGGATCTCGGCGGGGTCGGTGACCAGCCAGTTGTGCTTGGTGATCGGCATCGTGATGCCGCAGATGTCCGCCTCCTGGAAGGCGTCCGTGCCGATCGACTTGGAGGCGACCTGGCCGGTGATCGCCACCAGCGGGACGGAGTCCATGTGGGCGTCGGCGATGGGGGTGACGAGGTTGGTCGCCCCCGGCCCCGAGGTCGCCATGCACACCCCGACCTTGCCGGTGGCCTGCGCGTATCCGGTGGCCGCGTGCCCGGCGCCCTGCTCGTGGCGGACGAGGACGTGACGGACCCTCGAGGAGTCCATCATCGGGTCGTACGCCGGGAGGATCGCACCGCCCGGGATGCCGAAGACGATCTCCGCCCCTACCTCCTCCAGCGAGCGGATGAGGGACTGCGCCCCCGTGACGTGCTCGACGGTGGCGGGCTGCTGCGCCGCGCCGCTTCGGGCCCGCGGCTGCGGATGGTGGGCCCCGGTGGCCTGCTCGGTCATCGACATTCTCTTCTCGAGGGATTCGACGGTAAGGATTCGACGGTTACGACAGCTTCGGCGGTGGGCGGTTTGGGTGGGTCTGCGTGCATCCGGTGCAACAAAAAACCCCTCGTGCCGTGAGGCAAGCGAGGGGAGCGCGCCGGAGTGGTCAGCAGGACTTACTGGGTGGCCTGCTTCAGCCGACGCGCTTTCCAAGTACGAGAATTCGGGTGCGCATGGCTCCGACCCTCCACCCGCCGCATATGAGGTGTCAAGCGGGTGGGACGGGCGTCTCATTATTTGAGCGCAATGGAGCATGTGCGAGGGAGCCCGCGCCGCCCGCCGCGCCCGACCGGGCACCCGACGGCATGATCGCGGGGGCCGGCGGAGCGCCTCCGACGAGCACGTTCGCGCCGTCCGCGGGGCGGGGCACCGGATAGCTGCCGCGGTCGAGAGCGTAGCGGAGCCGGTGTTCGTCGAGCGGGCCCGCGAACGCCTTGCCCAGGCCGTGGGTGCAGCCCATGGCGCGCAGGGCGAGCGCCTGCTCGGGCACGTCGACGCCCTCGGCCACGGACTGCATCCCGAGGTCGGTGGCGATCCTCAGCAGCCCCGCGGTGATCTTGTGCAGCCGGGCGGACTCCACCACGCCGTCGACCAGCCCGCGGTCGAGCTTGAGCGTGTCGATGGGGAGCCTGCGCAGCGCGCTGATCGCGGCATAGCCGCTGCCGAAGCCGTCCAGGGCGATCCGCACGCCGAGCCGGCGCAGGGTGACCAGCCGCCGCTCCAACTCGTCCAGCGAGACCCGGGGGTCGCTGCCGGACAGCTCCAGGACGAGCGCGCCGGAGGGCAGGCCGTGATGGATGAGCAGCCCTTCGAGGTACTTCGGTGGCAGCGACTTGTCCATCAGACGGGTGGCCGACAGCTGGACGTAGACCGGCACGGGGTGGCCGGCGCGGCAGCGGTGGGCGGCCTGCTCGACGGCCTTCTCGACCGTCCAGCGGCCGAGTTCGGCGAAGCGCGCGGCCTCGTCGCCGCGCTCGCTCTCGGCGACGCGGAGGTATTCGGCGGGGGTGAACAGTATCCCCTGGGCCGAGCGCCAGCGGGGCTGCGCGGCGACCGCGGTGACGCGGCCGGTCTGGAGCTCCACCACCGGCTGGTGCAGCAGCGCGAACTCGCCCTCGTGCAGCGCGGTGCGCAGCCGGGTGGCCAGCTCGGCGCGGCGCACCACGTCGGCCTGCATCTGCGGTGCGTAGAGCTCGACGCGGCCCTTGCCCGCCTGCTTCGCGCGGTACATCGCGAGGTCGGCGTTGCGCATCAGGGCGCCGGGGGTGATGCCGGGCTCCGCGAACGCCACGCCGATGCTGGCGGCCACACGGACCTCGGTGCCTCCTTCCACCTTGTACGGCTGGGAGAGGGTGAGCCGGAGCCGGTCGGCGATCTCGTGGATGCGGTATTCGCGGGCCGCCGGGTCGCGGGTGCCGTCGCCGATGATGAGCGCGGCGAACTCGTCCCCCCCGAAGCGGGCGGTGCTGTCCCCGGAGCGCACCGAGTCCTGGAGCCGGCGGGCGGCCTGGACCAGCAGCTCGTCGCCCGCCTGGTGGCCGACGGAGTCGTTCACCGCCTTGAAGCCGTCGAGGTCGATGAAGAGCACGGCGGTGCCCGCGTCGGTCGCTCTGCGGCCGGCGAGCGCCTGCTGGACCTTCTTGGTGAACAGGGCCCGGTTGGGCAGGTCGGTGAGCGGGTCGTGCTCGGCGGTGTGCTGGAGCTGGGCCTGGAGCCGGACCCGCTCGGTGACATCACGGCTGTTGAAGATGAGGCCGCCGTGGTGGCGGTTGACGGTGGACTCGACGTTGAGCCAGTCGCCGGTGCCGGAGCGGAAGCGGCACTCGATCCGGGTGGTGGGCTCCTCGGCGGGTGGCGCCGCGAGGAAGCGGCGCACTTCGTGGACGACTCTGCCCAGGTCCTCCGGGTGGATCAGCGAGGCCAGTTCGGACCCGACGAGCTCCTCGGCCTCGCGGCCGTAGACGCCCGCGGCGGCGGGGCTGACGTAGCGCAGTATCCCGGTGGGCGCGGCGATCATGATGACGTCGCTGGAGCCCTGGACGAGGGACCTGAAGTGGTTCTCCTTCTGGGCCAGTTCCTGGGTGAGGGAGATGTTGTCGAGCAGCATGATGCCCTGGCGGATGACGAGCGCCAGGACGACCGTGCAGCCGGTGAAGAGCACGACCTGGTCGACGTGGTGGCCGTCCAGGACGTTGTAGAGGATCCCCAGGGTGCAGACCGCGGCGGCCAGATAGGGCGTGAGGGCGGCGAGCGAG
Source organism: Streptomyces sp. NPDC020379 (assembly GCF_044387105.1). Lineage (NCBI taxonomy): Bacteria > Bacillati > Actinomycetota > Actinomycetes > Kitasatosporales > Streptomycetaceae > Streptomyces > Streptomyces sp. NPDC020379. Next base: position 74,520 of record NZ_JBIRVR010000009.1, on the reverse strand, counting down.
CCGGCGATGGGCCGGCTCGGGTGGTTCAGGTGCTGGGCGGAGCGGGCGGGCGCCGCGTCGTCGTCCTCCTCGCGGGCCACCCAAGGCGCGTACGCCATCAGCAGATAGCCCGCGAACCAGCCCGCGTCGAGGATCTGGCCGGAGCGGTAGTGCGAGCGCAGCAGCGGTGAGGTGAACAGCGCGTCGCACAGGACGGTCAGCGCGAGGGCCGCGATGGCGGTATTGATGGCGGAGCGGTTGGCCGTGGAGCGCCGGAAGTGCAGCGCGAGGACCATCGACACCAGGGCGATGTCCAGCAGCGGATAGGCGAGCGAGAGGGCCGCGTGCGCCACGGTCTCGCCCTCGAAGTGCGCGGTGTGCGCGAGGGCCAGGCTCCAGGACAGGGTCAGCAGGGAGCCGCCGGTCAGCCAGGCGTCGAGGGCCAGGCAGACCCAGCCGGCCCGGGTGACGGGGCGCCTGGCGAGGACGAGCAGGCCGATGATGGCCGGTGGCGCGAAGAGCAGGAAGCAGAAGTCGGCCGCCGAGGGGGTGGGCACGCGCTCGTCGAGGACGACCTCGTACCACCCCCAGACGATGTTGCCGAGGCCCGCCATCGCGGAGGAGGCCGCGAAGAGCAGCCAGGCGAGCCGGAAGCGCGTCTTGTGCGTCCGGCCGTACCAGAAGCAGGAGACCGCGGCGAGCGCCGCCGCGCCGCCGAGCCCGAAGTCGCCCATGGCGGAGGCCAGCTCGCTCGATCCCCAGCCGAAGGCCGCGCCCGTGGCATAGCCGCCGCAGACCAGGGCGAGGAGGAGCTGGGACGCGGGTCCGGAACCGCCGGCCTGCCGGCGGGACAGCGTCGCTCCGGGGGCGCTCACCGCGTCGCCGCCCCGGGCGGGACCCCGAGCCAGGCGAAGTGGGCCCGGAGGAGGGAGAGATGAGGCCGCCGGCGTCCCGGACTGCCCGGCCGGGGCCGGGAGCGGGACGGTGGAGCCGCCGTGCGGTGGTGCCGTGGTCGGTGCGTGAGCCGCGTCGGGTTGATCGTCCAGTGGCCGTGCATCGCCCGTCGCCCCCCTCAGTGCCGGTACTTCGCTGCGCCGTACGGTGCCCGGCGCAGCCCCCGGTCCGGACGATACACCAGACTCGTCACTCAGGGACATAGCTCATATACATAGTGTAATCAGCAACGGGGTTATGAACACTGAGTGCAGCCGAACGGTACCTCTACGTGGCAACTAGGGGGCAGTGACTACGACATTTTGCAGGGGTGCGTCCAGCGCGAATCTGGCCAGCTGATCACGCAGGAGGCGTTCGGCACGGGGCAGAAAGGCCGAAGAGGGCCCGCCCACATGGGGAGTGATCAGGGTGCCGGGCGCGCTCCACAGCGGGTGGCCCGGCGGCAGCGGCTCGGGGTCAGTGACGTCGAGCGCGGCCCGCAGCCTGCCCTTCCCCAGCTCGGTCAGGAGCGCCTCGGTGTCGACGATCCCGCCGCGCGCGATGTTCACCAGCAGGGCGCCGTCCTTCATCGCCGCGAGGAAGTCCGCGCCCACCAGACCGCGGGTCCCCTCCGTCAGCGGCGCCGCGACGATCACGACGTCGGCGGCGGGGAGGAGGGACGGGAGCGCGGCGACGGGGTGGACAGGCCCGCGGGGCGTTTCGCGCGGGGAGCGCGCGACGCGCACGACCCGCGCGCACTCAAAGGGCGCGAGCCGGTCCTCGATGGCGGATCCGATGGAACCGTAGCCCAGGATCAGCACGTTCTTGTCCGCGAGCGCCGGGCGGAAACCCTGCGCCCACTCCCCCGCGTCCTGCGCCCGTACGAAGCCGGGGATGTCGCGCAGCGCGGCGAGGGTGAGCGTGAGGGCCAGTTCGGCGGTGCTGGTGTCGTGCAGCCCGCGGGCGTTGCACAGGAGGGTGCCCGACGGCAGCAGCGGCACGGCGGGCAGGATGTGGTCGACGCCCGCGGTGAGCGTCTGGACGACCCGCAGGCCCGTCATGGCGGAAAGCGGGCGCACGACCAGGTCACCGCTGGTCACATAGGGCGGGACGTAGAAGGCGCAGCGAGCGGGGTCGGTGGGGTAGTCGGGTTCGCCGTTCCAGTAGGCGTAGTCCAGGGCCGCGGGCAGGCCCTCGATCTCCTCGGGGCGGATCGGCAGCCAGGCCAGGGGGCGGGTGGAACCGCTGTGATCTGCACTCATGCCAGGAGGCTATGCGAAGCCGCCTGCCCGGCAGAGGTTAGTTTGGGGTCGAGGAACGGGAGGGAACGGCCGGTGGAGCGCAGGACAATCGGTGCGGCGGCGCTCGAGGTGGGCGCGATCGGCCTCGGCTGCATGCCCATGCACTGGGCGTACACCGCCTCTCAGCAGAGCGGTGAGGGCGCGCTGCGCACGGTGCACGCGGCGCTCGACGCGGGGACGACCCTGCTGGACACCGCGGACATGTACGGGCCCTTCACCAATGAGCTGCTGGTCGGCCGGGTGCTGCGGGAGCGGCGCGCGGAAGCCTTCGTCTCCACCAAGTGCGGGCTGCTGGTGGGCGATCAGCACATCGTCGCCAACGGCCGGCCCGGCTATGTGAAGCGGGCGTGCGACGCCTCGCTGCGGCGGCTGCAGACCGATGTGATCGACGTCTATCAGCTGCACCGGCCGGATCCCGAGGTGCCGGTCGAGGAGACCTGGGGGGCGATGGCGGAGCTCGTCTCAGCGGGCAAGGTCCGGTCCCTGGGGTGGTGCGCGATCGGCGCGCGGACCCACCGCCGGTCGCGCGCCGGGCTCTACGACGCGACGATCCGCCAGCTGGAGCGAATACAGCAGGTGTTCCCGGTGAGCTGTGTGCAGGCGGAGTTGTCGGTGTGGTCCCGGGAGGCGCTGGACGCGCTGGTGCCGTGGTGCGCGTCGCGGGGCGTCGGGCTGATCGCGGCGATGCCGCTGGGGAACGGTTTCCTCAGTGGCACGCTCACGCCGGGGCAGGGCTTCGAGCCGGAGGACATCCGGGCGCGGCACCCGCGTTTCACCGCCGAGATGATGGCGGCCAACCAGCCGATAGTGGCCGGGCTGCGGCGGGTCGCCGGGCGCCATGGCGCGACGGCCGCGCAGGTCGCCCTGGCCTGGGTGCTGGCGCAGGGCCGGCACGTGGTGCCGGTGCCGGGGACGAAGAAGGCCGCGTGGGTGAGGCAGAACGCGGCGGCCGCGCAACTTCGGCTCACGCCGGAGGACTTCGCGGAGATCGCGGCCCTGCCGAAGGCCATGGGTTCCTGGGACTGAGGCGGCGCCTCGCGGGGGCACGCCGGTGGGAGCGTGTATAAGGAACTGTGCCGTGGCCGACCGGCACCCTGCCCCGCCCCGGCGAGAGGAACCCACCATGCGACGACGTGCGACGCGCCCCCGCCTCGCCGCTGTCACGGCCGCGCTGACCGTGGGCGCGCTGCTCGGCGCCGCGGGCTGTTCGGGCGGCGAGGGCCTGCCGGGCCGCGGCGGGCCGGGATCGGGCCCCTCGGGCGTCAAGTCCCCTGGCGGGAGCGGTGCTTCGGGGGCGCCTTCCGCGTCCGCGGCGCCCGCCGAGGGTTCGGTGAAGGTCGTCCGCACGCTCACCACCAAGCTCGCCTCCCCCTGGGGCGTCGCCCCGCTGCCCGGCGGTGATCTGCTGGTGGGCTCCCGCGACACGGGGAAGATCGTCCGGGTGGCCGCGAAGGACGGCGCGCAGAGCGAGGTGGGCGCGGTGCCGGGCGTCGCGGCGGCGGGCGAGGGGGGCCTGCTGGGTCTGGCCCTCTCCCCCGGCTTCACCACGGACCACCTGGTGTACGCCTACTTCACCACCGCATCGGACAACCGGATCGCGCAGCTGCGCTACGACGCGGGCAAGCCCGACGGGCTGCGGCTGGGCGCGCCGAACACGATCTTCCAGGGCATCCCCAAGGGGCAGATCCACAACGGCGGGCGGATCGCCTTCGGCCCCGACGGGATGCTCTACGCGGGCACGGGCGAGGGCGGCGAGCGCGAGCGCGCCCAGGACCCCGGGTCGTACGGCGGCAAGATCCTGCGGATGACGCCGGACGGGCGGCCCGCGCCCGGCAATCCACGGGCCGGCTCGGTGATCTATTCCTCGGGCCACCGCAATGTGGAGGGGCTGGCGTGGGACGCGGACCGGCGGCTGTGGGCGTCGGAATTCGGCCAGGACACATGGGACGAGCTCAATCTCGTCGAGCCGGGCGGCAATTACGGCTGGCCGGTCGTGGAGGGCAGGGCGGGCCGCCCCGGCTATCGCGACCCCGTCGCGCAGTGGAAGCCCTCCGAGGCGTCCCCGAGCGGGCTCGCCTACGCGAAGGGGTCCCTGTGGATGGCGGCCCTGAGGGGTGAGCGGCTGTGGCGGATCCCGCTGCGGGGCGCCGTTCCGGCGGCGGATCCGCAGCCGTTCCTGACGGGCGGGTACGGGCGGCTGCGCACGGTCGTGGCAGCCGACGACGGCGGCCTGTGGGTGACGACGAGCAACACGGACGGCCGGGGCAAGCCGGGGGACACGGACGACCGCGTGCTGCGGCTGGAGGTGTCCTGAGGCCGCCGCGCACTCCTCCGGGTTTCGCACGCGCGTCTGGCATGCTGGAGAGGCAGCGCTGCGACGGGAGTTGAGATGTTCAATGTCTTCGAGGAACTGTTCACACCGGGGCGTGAGCACACCGACGAGGAGCAGAACCGGCTGGAGCTGACCCGGGAGGACGTCGGCGACGGCGACCCCGGCCGCGGCCCGGTGGACCTCGACTCGGGGCACGTGGTCGTACGGCCCCGGCAGGCCGGCTGAGCGCCACCGCCCCGTAGCCGCTGGGTGAGCGGCGTCAGAGCTGAGGCACGGACTCCGCCGCGCGGGGCGGCGGGACGGGCAGCGGCGCCGGTGCTTCCGGCGGCTCGATGCTGAAGCGCGGCAGCAGCCGTTCCAGCCACCCGGGCAGCCACCAGTTCGCGCCGCCGAGCATGTGCATCAGCGCGGGCACCAGCAGCGTGCGGAGTACGAAGGCGTCCAGGGCCACCGCCGCCGCCAGGCCGATACCGAACATCGCGATCACACGGTCGCCGCTCAGCACGAAGGCGAGGAAGACCGAGATCATGATCACCGCGGCGGAGTTGATGACGCGGCTGGTCTCGGCGAGGCCGACGCGTACGGCCCGGCAGTTGTCGCGGGTGGCCCGCCACTCCTCGTACATCCGGCTGACCAGGAAGACCTGGTAGTCCATGGACAGGCCGAAGAGCACCGAGACCATGACGACCGGCAGGAAGGGCTCGACCGGGCCCGCCGCGCCCAGGCCGAGGGTCTCGCTGCCCCAGCCCCACTGGAAGATCGCGACGATCAGGCCGAAGGAGGAGGCGACCGCGGCGATGTTCATCAGGGCGGCCTTCAGCGGTATGCCGATGCTGCGGAAGGCCAGCAGGAGCAGCAGGCAGCCGAGGCCGACGACGGTGCCGATGAACAGCGGCAGCTTGCCCAGGATGACGCCCGCGAAGTCGTCGTAGCTCGCGGTGATGCCGCCGACCTGGACCTCCGCGCCGGTGCCGTCGGTGGCCCGCGGCAGCACCGTGGTGCGCAGCCGGTCGACGAGGTCACTGGTGGCGCGGGACTGCGGTGACGTGGTGGGCACGACGGTGATCACGCCGGTGTCGCCGCTGTGGTTCAGGGCCGAGGGGGTCACGGAGGCGACGCCCTCGGTGTGGCGGAGGGTGTCGGGCAGGCGGTTGAAGGCGAGCCGGTCGGCGGCGCTGTCGAGGGGCGCGACGAGGGTCAGCGGACCGTTCACGCCCGGGCCGAAGCCCTTGCCGAGCATGTCGTACGCCTGGCGGGTGGTGGAGGCCGCCGGGTTGTTGCCCTGGTCGGAGGTGCCCAGGTGCAGGGAGAACACCGGCAGGGCGAGGATCAGCATCATGGCCGCGGCGAGGCCGCCCAGCAGCTTCGGGTGGCGCTCGACGAAGGCGGACCAGCGGGCGGCGAGCCCGGTGGGCAGCTCGGGGCGGGGGCCGCGCTCGGCGAGGGCGCGGCGTTCGCGGCGGCTGAGCGCGCGGTGGCCGATCAGCCCGAGCAGCGCGGGCAGCAGGGTGACGGACGCGGCCACGGTGAGGACGACGGTGAGCGAGGCGGCGAGGGCGACGCCGTTGAGGAAGCTGAGCCGCAGGATCAGCATGCCGAGCAGCGCCACGCAGACGGTGCCGCCCGCGAAGACGACGGCGCGCCCGGTGGTGGCCACGGCCTTCTCCGCCGCCTCGTGCACGGACAGGCCGGCCCGCAGGCCCTTGCGGTGCCGGGTGACGATGAAGAGGGCGTAGTCGATGCCGACGCCGAGCCCGATGAGGGTGCCCAGCATCGGGGCGAAGCCGGCGACCGTCATGACGTGGCCGAGCAGGACGGTGCCCATGGCGGCGGTGCCGACGCCGACGAGCGCGGTGGCGATGGGCAGCAGGCTGGCGGCGAGCGAGCCGAAGACGACGAAGAGCACGACCGCCGCGACCAGCACGCCGATGATCTCGCTGAGGTGGCCGCTCGACGCCTCGGTGGTGCCGATGGAGCTGCCGCCGAGTGCGACCTGGAGGTGGTCCGTGGCGGCGGCCCGCGCGGTGTCGACGACCCGCTGGACCTGCGCCTTGTCCGGGTCGCCACCGCTGTTCACGAAGTTCAGGGAGGCGTAGGCGGTGCGGCCGTCCGGGCTGATACGGGCCGCGCCGTCGCTGCCGTACGGGCCGCTGACCCCGGCGACGCCGGGCAGCCCGGCGACCTCGCGCAGGACGGAGCTCATGCGCTGCTCGACGCCGGGGGCGCGGACGGTGCCGGAGTCGGTGTGCCAGACGATGGTGTCGTCGCCGCCCTCGCGGGGGAACGCCTTCTCCATCAGGGCGGTGGCGCGGGCGGACTCGGTGCCGGGGACGCCGTAGTCGTCGGAGTACGCGGAACCGGAGCACGCGGCCGCCGCGCCCGTGCCCAGCAGGGCGACGAGCCACAGCACGATGACGGCGAAGCGGCGGCGCAGGCACCACCGGGCAAGTGAGGTCATTCCCTGCTTCCCGGATATCGCGTCGACCTCGCCGGGTGATGACCCGTGGTTCCGACCGCTGGAGCTGGAGGGGAGGAGGCCGCGGGCACGCGGACGGCGTGGGGGCCTCTTCCGCACCACTGTGACAGGCGAAAAAGATCCTTTGTCCGCTTTGTGGCTCAGCCCACACGGCCCGCACGGCCCCGGCCGGCGGTCACCTCCGCACGCGCGGCACCGCCGTCGCCGACGGGGGCGGCGGCGGGGGCGGGGCCTCCCAGGTGTGGGCCACGTCGACGACCACGAGGTGGCCGTACTGGAAGACGCGGAACGGCAGCCGGGCCCGCACGCCCAGACCGATCTGGGTGTCCCCCTCGAAGCTGCCCGCGAAGCGGGTGTCCCGGAAGGTCCGGTAGCCCGTGAGGTCCACGTTCCGCAGCGGCTCACCGAACCGGCCGCGGTAGGTCCGCAGGCCCGTGGTCGGCTCATAGCTGGGCGCGGCCACCCGGATCTCCAGGATCGCGCCGCCGTCCACCGGGACGGGCTCGCCCGAACCGTCCTGATACAGCCGGTCGACATAGGCCACGCGGTAGCCGATCGGACGCTCCCCGCTGCCCTTGACGTCGAAGACCATGCGGTCGAAGCAGTCGTGCTGTCCGGTTCTGATGTCCCGCAGCGACTTGTAGGCGCTGTCCGTGGCGACCTTGGCGAGGCTTCCCCAGCCGGCCTCGCAGCGCACGGCGGGCACGGCGTCCCCCATGCCGCCGTCGGCCGCGGTGACCGGGGCAGCCATCGCCGTCACCCCGGCCCCCGCCAGCGCGAGCGCCGTCAGCGCCCTGCTCAACCGTCGCATCACTAACCCCCAGCCGTCTGGTCGCGGACACACCCTGAGCCCGCAACCCGCGATCATGCCGGACCGTTTCCACACCCGGCGGACGTACCGACTAAATCCGGCCAACTCCCGCCAAGTGCGGCCGAATTCGGTTATTCGGCTATACGACAATGGCCGCCCCTCACGCGAGGGACGGCCATTGACGGCTGTGACAGCTGTGGTGCGTGAGGTCAGCCCTCGACGCCCAGCCGCTCCAGGATCAGCTCACGGACGCGCGCCGCGTCCGCCTGGCCGCGGGTGGCCTTCATGACCGCGCCGACGAGCGCGCCCGCCGCAGCGACCTTGCCCGCGCGGATCTTGTCCGCGATGCCGGCGTTGGCCGCGATGGCCTCGTCCACGGCGGTGCCCAGCGCGCTGTCGTCGGAGACGACCGCGAGACCGCGGGCCGCGACGACGGCGTCCGGGTCGCCCTCGCCCGCGAGAACGCCCTCGATGACCTGGCGGGCCAGCTTGTCGTTGAGGGAGCCCTCCGCGACCAGCGCGCACACGCGCGCGACCTGCGCCGGGGTGATCTCCAGCGCCGCGAGGTCCGTACCGGCCTCGTTGGCCCGGCGGGCCAGCTCGCCCATCCACCACTTACGGGCGGCGGCGGAATCGGCGCCGGCCTCGATGGTGGCGACGATCAGGTCGACAGCACCGGCGTTGAGGATCGACTGCATGTCGTGCTCGGTGACGCCCCACTCCTCGCGCAGCCGGTTGCGGCGCACGCGCGGCAGCTCGGGCAGCTGCGCCCGGAGCTCCTCCACCCACTCCCGGGCGGGAGCGACCGGCACCAGGTCCGGCTCGGGGAAGTAGCGGTAGTCCTCGGCGTTGTCCTTGATACGGCCCGCCGTGGTGGACCCGTCCTCCTCGTGGAAGTGCCGGGTCTCCTGCACGATCGTGCCGCCGGAGGACAGCACCGCCGCGTGCCGCATGATCTCGAAGCGGGCGGCCCGCTCGACGGAGCGGAGCGAGTTGACGTTCTTCGTCTCCGAGCGGGTGCCGAACTTCTCGGTGCCGTTCGGGCGCAGCGACAGGTTGACGTCGCAGCGCATCTGGCCCATTTCCATCCGGGCCTCGGAGACGCCGAGCGCCTTGATGAGCTCGCGCAGCTCGGCGACGTACGCCCTGGCGACCTCGGGGGCCCGCTCGCCCGCGCCCTCGATCGGCTTGGTGACGATCTCGATGAGCGGGATGCCGGCCCGGTTGTAGTCGAGCAGGGAGTGCGAGGCGCCGTGGATGCGGCCGGTGGCGCCACCCACGTGGGTGGACTTGCCGGTGTCCTCCTCCATGTGGGCGCGCTCGATCTCCACGCGGAAGACCTCGCCGTCCTCCAGCTGGACGTCCAGATAGCCGTCGAAGGCGATCGGCTCGTCGTACTGCGAGGTCTGGAAGTTCTTCGGCATGTCCGGATAGAAGTAGTTCTTCCGGGCGAAGCGGCACCACTCGGCGATCTCGCAGTGCAGCGCGAGACCGATCTTCACGGCGGACTCGACGCCGACGGCGTTGACGACCGGCAGCGAGCCGGGCAGGCCGAGGCAGGTGGGGCAGGTCTGCGAGTTGGGCTCGGCGCCCAGCTCGGTGGAGCACCCGCAGAACATCTTGGTCCGGGTGCCGAGCTCGACATGGACTTCGAGGCCCATGACGGGGTCGTAGGACGCCAGCGCGTCCTCGTACGACACCAGGTCGATGGTGGTCACGGAAAACTAACCTCTCAGTCCGCGAGAACGTCGTCGCTGCTCATCCGGCGCAGTTCGCGCACGAGCAGGGCGACGCCGGTGGCGATGGCGGCGGCGGAGACGATGGCGTCCACGAGCTGGAGCGTGTCCTGCTCGCCCCGGGCCTTCTTGGCCTGCTTCACGACGCTCACCGCGCCGAACAGCGTGGTGCCGATGGACAGATACGTGCCGGGCTTGGACTTCTTGAAGCCCTTGGCCTTCGCGAGCTTGCCGGTGGTCCCGGCCTTTTCGACGGTCACAGCGACGGTGCCTCCTCGAGCAGCGGGTGTCCCCAGCGGGCGGTGAACGCGGCCTCGACCGCGGCACCCACCCGGTAGAGCCGGTCGTCGGCCATGGCGGGCGCGATGATCTGCAGGCCCACCGGCATCCCGTCCTCGGGCGCCAGACCGCAGGGCAGCGACATCGCGGCGTTGCCCGCCAGGTTGGTCGGGATGGTGCACAGGTCGGCGAGATACATCGCCATCGGGTCGTCCGCGCGCTCGCCGATCGGGAACGCGGTGGTCGGGGTGGTCGGCGAGATCAGCACGTCGACACCGCCCTCGCCGAACGCCTTCTCGAAGTCGCGCGTGATGAGCGTGCGGACCTTCTGCGCCGAGCCGTAGTACGCGTCGTAGTAGCCGGAGCTCAGGGCGTACGTACCGAGGATCACGCGGCGCTTGACCTCGTCGCCGAAGCCGGCCTCACGGGTGAGCGCGGTGACCTCCTCGGCGGACTTCGTGCCGTCGTCGCCGACCCGCAGGCCGTAGCGCATGGCGTCGAAGCGGGCCAGGTTGGAGGAGCACTCGGACGGCGCGATCAGGTAGTACGCGGCCAGGGCCAGGTCGAAGGAGGGGCAGTCCACCTCGACGACCTCGGCACCGAGCTCCTTGAGCAGCTCCACGGACTCGTCGAAGCGCTGGAGGACACCGGCCTGGTAGCCCTCGCCGCGGAACTGCTTGACGATGCCGACGCGCATGCCCTTGACATCGCCGTTCCGCGCCGCCTCGACGACCGGCGGGACCGGGGCGTCGATGGAGGTGGAGTCCAGCGGGTCGTGCCCGGCGATGGCCTCGTGCAGCAGGGCCGCGTCCAGGACCGTACGGGCGCAGGGCCCGCCCTGGTCGAGCGAGCTGGAGAAGGCGACCATGCCGTAGCGGGAGACCGCGCCGTAGGTCGGCTTGACGCCGACGGTGCCGGTGACGGCGGCGGGCTGGCGGATGGAACCGCCGGTGTCCGTGCCGATGGCGAGGGGGGCCTCGTACGCGGCGAGCGCGGCGCTGGAGCCGCCGCCCGAGCCGCCGGGGATCTTGGTCAGGTCCCAGGGGTTGCCGGTGGGGCCGTAGGCGCTGTTCTCCGTGGAGGACCCCATGGCGAACTCGTCCATGTTGGTCTTGCCGAGGATGACGACGTCGGCGGCCTTCAGCCGCTGCGTGAGCGTCGCGTCGTACGGCGGGATCCAGCCCTCGAGGATCTTGGAACCGACGGTGGTCGGGATCCCCTTGGTGGTGAAGATGTCCTTGAGCGCGAGCGGCACGCCGGCCAGCGGGCCGAGCTTCTCGCCGCGGGCGCGCTTCTCGTCGACGGCGCGGGCCTGCGCGAGGGCACCCTCGCGGTCCACGTGCAGGAAGGCGTTGACCTTCTCGTCGACGGCCTCGATGCGGGCCAGGTGCGCCTCGGTCACCTGGACGGCGGTGACCTCGCCCGAGGCGATCTTCGCGGCGATCTCCGCCGCGGTCAGCTTGATCAGTTCAGCAGTCATGGTCAGTCCTCCCCCAGGATCTGCGGCACCTTGAAACGCTGCTGCTCCTGGGCCGGGGCGCCGGACAGCGCCTCCTGCGGGGTCAGCGACGGACGGATCTCGTCCGCGCGCATGACGTTGGTCAGCGGCAGCGGGTGGGACGTCGGCGGTACGTCCTGGTCGGCGACCTCGGAGACGCGGGCGACCGCGCCGATGATGTCGTCGAGCTGTCCGGCGAAGTGGTCGAGCTCTTCGTCCTTGAGCTCCAGACGTGCCAGCCGGGCGAGGTGGGCGACCTCCTCGCGCGTGATGCCAGGCATGCGGCGATCCTCAGGGTTCGTGACGGTTTCTGGGCAGGTTGATGGCCCAATCCTATGGCTTCCGCCAGGACGAGGCCGACGCATATTCCCGAGGGGCGGTCCCCGCTGCGGCGGGGCACCGTTTCCGCCGGCGACGCGCGGGGGCCTCGGGCACCAAACTGGCCCGACTACGCGCCCGCACCAGCCAATCAGCCCGCCCGGCGCCTGAGGACACCGCGCGGAGCGCGGTTCTTCCAAGGCCCACGGCCGGTACCGGCCCGCGGACCTCCGCCCCACCGGTCAGGTGACCTCCGCCTCCTCCGGCGGAGCCACCGGCGCCACCCGCAAGCGGTCGACCTCGCGGTGCCAGCCGCTCTCGCTGCGCAGCCGCAGCCACGCCGTCGTCTCGTCCGGCGGCATCGCCGCGGCGACCAGCCACCCCTGCACCGCGTCGCAGCCGAGATCGCGCAGCCGCTCCCACGTCTCGTCGTCCTCGACGCCCTCGGCGACGACCAGCAGGCCCAGCGAGTGCGCGAGGTCGAGCGTGCAGCGCACGATCTCCGCGTCCTCGGTGTCGATGGCGAGCCGGGCCACGAAGGACCGGTCGATCTTGAGCTCGCTCACCGGGAGCCGCCGCAGGTGGACGAGGGAGGAGTAGCCCGTGCCGAAGTCGTCGAGGGACATCTTCACGCCGTGGCCGGTGAGCCCGGCGAGGGTGTCGGCGGCCCGCTGGGGGTCCTCCAGGAGGACGTGTTCCGTTATCTCCAGCTGGAGTGCTCCCGGGGGCACGCCGTGCCGGGCCAGCCGTGCCGCGACGGACCCGGCGAAGCCGGGGGTGTGGACGTCGCGGGGCGAGACGTTCACCGCGACGGGGACGTTCAGCCCCATCGCCCGCCACTTCGCGACCTGGCCGAGCGCGGTCTCCAGGACGTACTCCGTGAGCCGGGGCATCAGGCCCGAGGACTCGGCGATGGCGATGAACTCGTCCGGGGAGACTCTGCCGCGCTCGGGGTGGACCCAGCGGACGAGCGCCTCCAGCCCTTCGACATGGCCGTCGAAGCCGACCTTCGGCTGATAGTGCAGCTCCACCTCGCCGGCGTCCAGCGCCCGCCGGAGGTCGCCCAACAGGCCGAGCCGGTCGAGGGTGTTGCCGTCGCGCCGGGCCTCGTAGACCTCGACACCGCTGCGGTCGCGCTTGGCCTGATACATCGCCACGTCGGCCCGGCGCAGCAGGTCACCGGCGTCGAGCGCGTGGTCGGGATAGACGGCCACACCCGCGCTGGCCTCCAGGACGAGGGTGAGCCCCTCCAGGTCGAGCGGGGAGCCGAGGGCGGCGACCAGGGAACGGGCCACGCGCTGGGCGCTGGTGAGCGAGTCGGCGGTGGGGAGCAGGACCGCGAACTCGTCGCCCCCGAGCCGGGCCGCCTCCGCCTCGCGCGGCAGGGCGAGCCGGAGCCGCTCCGCTATCTGCAACAGCAGCCGGTCCCCGGCGAGGTGGCCGAGGGTGTCGTTGACGGAGCGGAAGCGGTCGAGGTCGATGAGGACGAGGGCGGCGCGGCTGCCCGCGCGCTCGGCCTCGTCGAGGGCGTTCCAGGTGCGCTCCAGCAGCCACTGCCGGTTGGGCAGGCCGGTGAGCGGGTCGCGGAGCTGCTCCTCGGCACGGGCGCGGGCGATCCAGAGCGTGGAGTCCAGGGCGATGAGCGGCACGGCGAACAGCGGGAGCAGCATGGGCGCGTGGTCGGCGACGACGGCTATGAGCGGGGCGATGCCCAGCAGCGCGCCGCCGACGAGGGCCTGGCGGACGAGCGCGGTGCGGGCGATGCTGCTCAGGCCGGTGCGGGGGGCCATCGAACACCAGAGCAGGGCGCGGGTGACCACGAGGTAGAGGAACGCGGCCAGGGCGATCTTGGGGACCGCGGTGAGCGGCCAGGTGTCGGGCAGCCAGGGGTTCTCGACGCTGGAGACGATGTGGCACACGGCCAGGGACAGGCCCGCGGCCCCGATGCCGAGGATGTCGAGGATGTCGACCGCGCCGTGGAGTAACGCCTGGCGCCAGCGGTGGCGGCGGGCGGTGGCCACGAGCACCACGACGGAGATGCTGATCAGGACGGCGGGGAGCCAGCCGTAGAGCAGCAGGACGGCCAGGGTGAGGGCGGCCCCGGAGCCGGTGCCGCCCCACCAGCGGTCGCGGCCGAGGGCGACGAGGTGGGCGACGATCAGGGCGGTGAGGGCGGCGAGGGCCACGCCCACGGTATGGCCGGGGAACAGGGCGTGGCCTTCGGTGAGTACGCGACCGATTCCGGCGGCCAGCGCGAGGCCGGCCAGGGTGACACAGACCGTCGGCAGCGCGGGCGGAGGGACCCGGCGCAGCCGAGATGCCGGTTCGGCGCTGTCGGTGGGTTTCATGCCCGTCCCTCTCACAGCCGGCGGTGCCCGCGCCACGGCAGGCGCACATCTCAACAGTAGGCCGCAGAAGGCTACGGCGGGCAGCGATCGGCAGCGGTTGCCCGATTGGGATCCGACCTCTTGTAGCCATCTGGTATGCGCTGTAGGGGTAATGCCCACTGCCTATGCGGGCATTACTCCGGTGGGGTGGCGGCCTGGGTTTTGGTAGTGATCCGGGCCCCGTGTGTGGCGGGGCGGACGCACGGGGCCGCTGCTCCCCCAGCTACCTCTCCCGGACTCCGTCCGGGGTGCCCCCAGAGGTACCCCCGGCGGGCGCGCCCTCAGTCGCCGGACGGGCTGGATCGCGGGGAGGGTGATCATCAACCCGCGGCACATCCGAGCCCGTCCGGCGTTTGAGGACACCGCCACGTAGCGGTGGTGCCGACGGGGCGCTCCGGCGCACCCCGCTCACTCCGTCGGCACCGCCGCCTCGCGCGCGGCGTCCGGGCCCCGCTCCAGGAGGACGGCGAACCCGTCCTCCTCCAGCACCGGCACCTTCAGCTGCATCGCCTTGTCGAACTTCGAGCCCGGGTTGTCCCCCACCACCACGAAGTCCGTCTTCTTGGACACCGAGCCGGTCACCTTGGCACCGCGGCTCTGGAGTGCCTCCTTCGCCCCGTCCCTGGTGTACGCGGAGAGCGTGCCGGTGACGACCACGGTGAGGCCCTCCAGCGGCCGGGGGCCCTCCTCCTTACCGTGCCCCTCGTCCTCGAAGCGGACGCCCGCGGCGCGCCACTTCTCGACGATCTCGCGGTGCCAGTCCTCGGCGAACCACTGCTTCAGGGACTCCGCGATGATGGGGCCGACGCCCTCGACCGCGGCCAGCTCCTCCTCGCTCGCCTCGGCGATGCGGTCCAGCGAGCGGAACTCCCGGGCCAGGGCCTCGGCCGCGACCGGGCCCACGTGGCGGATGGAGAGCCCGGTGAGGAAGCGGGCCAGCGGGCGCTCCTTCGCGGCCTGGATGTTCTCCAGCATCGCGAGGGCGTTCTTCTTCGGCTCACCCTTTTGATTCGCGAAGAAGGTGACGACCTTCTTCTCACCCGTCTTCGGATCGACCTTGGGCAGGCCGGAATCCATGTCGAGGACGTAGGACTTGATGGGCAGCAGCTCCTCGATCGTCATGCCGAAGAGATCGCCCTCGTTCAGCAGCGGCGGAGTGGCCGGCTCCAGCGGCTGGGTGAGGGCGGTGGCCGCCACATAGCCGAAGTTCTCGATGTCGAGGCACTTGCGGCCCGCCAGGTAGTAGAGGCGCTCGCGGATCTGGGCGGGGCAGGCGCGGGCGTTGGGGCAGCGGAGGTCGATGTCGCCCTCCTTCATCGGCTGGAGGGCGCTGCCGCACTCCGGGCACTCCGCCGGCATCACGAACTCCCGCTCGCTGCCGTCCCGCAGATCGGCCACCGGCCCCAGGATCTCGGGGATCACGTCGCCGGCCTTGCGCAGCACCACGGTGTCGCCGATGAAGACGCCCTTGGCCTTGACGACCTCCTGGTTGTGCAGGGTCGCGAACTCGACCTCGGAGCCGGCGACGGTGACGGGCTCCACCACCGCGTAGGGCGTCACCCGGCCGGTGCGGCCGACACCCACCCGGATGTCGACCAGCTTGGTGTTGACCTCCTCGGGCGCGTACTTCCAGGCGATGGCCCAGCGCGGCGCGCGGGAGGTGGAGCCGAGCCGCCCCTGGAGGGGGATCTCGTCGAGCTTGACGACGACGCCGTCGATCTCGTGCTCCATCGAGTGCCGGACCTCGGGGTCGCCGTAGTGCGCGATGTACTTCCGCACATCCGCGAGCGAGCCGACGACCTCGGCGTGCGCGGCGGTCGGCAGGCCCCACTCGCGCAGCAGCTCGTACGCCTGCGACTGGCGGTCGATGTCGAAGCCCTCGCGGGCGCCGACGCCGTGCACCACCATGTGCAGCGGGCGGGTCCGGGTGACCCTGGGGTCCTTCTGGCGCAGCGAACCGGCGGCGGCGTTGCGCGGGTTGGCGAAGGGCGGCTTGCCCGCCTCCACCAGGCGGGCGTTGAGCTCCTCGAACTTCTCCATCGGGAAGTAGACCTCGCCGCGGATCTCGACCAGCGCCGGGATCCGCTCGCCCTTGAGCCGCTCCGGGATCTCGTCGATCGTCCGGACGTTGGGCGTGATGTCCTCACCGGTGCGGCCGTCGCCGCGGGTGGCGGCGCGGGTGAGGCGGCCGTGCTCGTACGTCAGATTGACGGCGAGGCCGTCGACCTTCAGCTCGCACAGGAAGTGATAGGACGCGCCCTCGCCGACCTCCTTGGCCAGGCGGTCGGCCCAGGTGGCCAGCTCCTCGTCGTCGAAGGCGTTGTCGAGGGAGAGCATGCGCTCGCGGTGCTCGACGGCCGTGAACTCCGTCTCGTACGCCCCGGCGACCTTCTGGGTGGGCGAGTCGGGGGTGCGCAGCGCCGGATACCGCTCCTCCAGCGCCTCCAGCGAGCGCAGCAGCCGGTCGAACTCGGCGTCGCTGACGACCGGGGCATCCTTCACGTAATACCGGAAGCGGTGCTCCTCGATCTGCTCGGCGAGCCGCGCGTGCCGCTCCCGTACCTCCGCGGGTGCCACGACAAGCGCAGCCTCCGCCGCGAGCTGTTCCTCGCCGTGCTGTCCGCCAGCCACCGTCTCGTCCTCCCGTTGATCCATGGGCGAGCCCATGAGCGCCGTCACTCAGGGTTGTCCGCGAGTGATCTCGCCGCCCGGACGCAGTGGGCGAGCGCGGTGCGGGCATATGCGGGCGAAGCGCCCGCGAGTCCGCACGTGGGGGTGACCACCACGGACTCCGCGAGGCTCCCCGGCGACAGCCCCAGCCTGCGCCACAGCGTCCTGACACCCATGACGCTACCGGCAGGGTCTGACAATGGGCCGTCCACACCCGGCACCACGCCCACGAGCAGCTTCGTGCCCGCCTCGACGGCCTCGCCGACGGCTTCTTCCTCACGCTCGGTGAACAGCGAGAAGTCGAAGGAGACACCGCCGGCGCCGGCCCGGCGCAGCAGGGCGAACGGCACGCCGGGAGAGCACGCGTGCACGACGGGCGCCGTGCCCGTGGCCTCGCGCGCGACCGCCACCAGCTCGCGCAGCGCGCCCTCGACCACGGCCCGGTCCACCGCCCGGTAGGTGCGGTAGCCGCTGGCGGTGCGGACGCGACCGGTCAGCACCGGGGTCAGCGAGGGCTCGTCCAGCTGGAGCACCACCTGGGCGCCCGGCACCCGGCGGCGCACCTCGGCGAGGTGCGTCCGCACGCCCTCCGCGAGCGAAGCCGTGAGGTCACGGCAGGCCCCGGGGTCCGCGAGGGCCGCCTCGCCGCCGCGCAGTTCCAGCGCGGCGGCCAGCGTCCACGGGCCGACGGCCGAGACCTTGAGCGCGCCCTCGTAGCCCTGCGTGAACTCCTCCAGGGCGTCGAGGTCCTCGCCCAGCCAGGACCGGGCGCGCTTGGTGTCGCGGCCGGGCCGGTCGCTGATCCGCCATCCGCTGGGCTCCACATGGGCGTAGAGCTCGACCAGCATTCCGGCGGTGCGTCCGATCATGTCCGCGCCCGGGCCGCGGTCGGGCAGCTCCGGGAGGTACGGCAGGGCCTCCAGCGACCCCGTGACGGTCTTGGCGGCCTCCCGGGCGTCGCCACCGGGCATCGACCCGACCCCGGTGGCGACTCCGGGGCCCCAGCTCAACTCGTTCTTCTCGCTCACGCAGGAAGACTACGAGACCGCCGCGGTGCCCCTGACCTCGTGCGCCCGCCGTGGCGTCAGCGGCCGGGGCGGACCGTCAGGTCGTTGATCTCCGCGTCCCGGGGCAGGTCGACCGCCAGCAGGACGGTCTGCGCGACGGAGCCCGGGTCGATCCACTTCGCGGCGTCGTACTCCTTGCCCTCCTGCTGGTGCACCTTCGCCTGCATCGCGGTCGCCGTGCGGCCGGGGTAGACGCTGGTGACGCGTACGCCGTTGCCGTGCTCCTCGGCGCGCAGCGCGTCGGCGAGGGCCTTCAGGCCGTGCTTGCTGGCCGCGTAGACGCCCCAGGTGGCATGGGCGTTGAGCCCGGCGCCGGAATTGACGAAGACGACGTGCCCCTGGGAGACGCGCAGCTGCGGCAGGAAGAGGCGGGTGAGTTCGGCCGGGGAGACCAGGTTGGCCGCGAGCGTGCTATTCCAGGTGCGGGTGGTCATGTCGCCGATGGTGCCGAGGTCGCAGACGCCCGCGATGTGCAGCAGCGAGTCGACGCGGTCGGGCAGCGTCTGCTGGCTGAGCGCCCAGGAGATCCGGTCGGGGTTGGAGAGGTCGGCGACGAGCGTCCTCGCCCCGGGGAAGCGGGCGGCCAGCTCCTTGGCCCGCCCGGCGTCCCGCGCGAAGAGATACAGCTCGTCGCCCCGCGCCAGCAGCCGCTCCGCGACCGCGGCGCCGATGCCCGAGCCGGCTCCGGTGATCAGATGTGTAGCCATGCCTCCACCCTGCCCTATCGCAGGCCGGCGGACTCCTCCAGGTAGGCCATGGCGCCCACGCCGTCCTCCGCGAAGAACACCAGGTCGGTGAGGGGAAGCGGCAGGAAGCCCTCCGCGTCCATCCGCTGGAGCTGCTGCTTGAGGCCGTCGTAGAACCCGGCGGCGTTCAGCAGCACCACCGGCTTGCGGTGGATCCCGTGCTTCTTCAGCTCCAGGATCTCCGTCGCCTCGTCCAGCGTGCCCGTCCCGCCGACCATCACGACCACGCCGTCGGCCCGCGCGAGCAGTTGGGCCTTGCGCTCCGCGAGGTCCCTGGTGATCACCATCTCGTCGGCATCCTCGCGCGCGCTCGCGGCGAGGAACTCGACCGACACCCCCACGAGGCGCCCGCCGCTCTCCTGCACCCCGTCCGCCATCACCTTCATCAGCCCGGACTCGGACCCGCCCCACACCAGCGTGTGCCCGCCCCGCCCGATGAGCTCGGCGAACTGCCGGGCGGGGGTGGTGTAGCGGTCGTCGAGGTCGGCGGCGGAACAGAAGACGGCGATGTTCATGGGGACACGGTACGCACCGGCGTCACGGCGTCCAAGCAGATGATCATGAGTGCGGTCGCCGACAAGCCGCAGGTGTCGTCGAACCGACCGAGACCGGTCGAACCCTTCCCCACTCGGTCCCCGCCCGCCACGTCCTGCCTCCGGGAGCGGGCCGGTCGGTAGGCTGAATCGCCAGCCGATCGAGGAGGCGACTTCTGCATGAGCGGCCAGCCTGGGCACCACCACGACGGGCCCCTGATCCCGATGCCCGAGCTCACTCTGCCCGCACTGCGCCGCGCGATCGCCACGGTCGCCCCCGGGCAGTTGCCAGAATTGTTCGACGAGATGCAGACGGCCTTCGACCGGGCCTCCGAGCACGACAGCATCGGCCCCATCCGCCTGTTCTTCCGGCGCTGGGGCACGGTCGTCGCCATTGAACGAGATCCTGCGCGAGCGGCTCGCTTCCATGCCGCAGAGGAGCGGATGCGGACGAGTGGTGACGCGGCCGAAAGACAAGAGGCCATTCACGAGATCGGGACCATCATCCGCGCGGCCCAGCGCGAGGTCGAAGACCTGGAGGCCGGGTGAGCGACTGGGCGTGGGAGTACGACCCGGACGGCTACGGCGACACCCTGCCGCCCGGCGTGCGGGCGGCAGTCGAGCACATCGCCGCCGATCTGGCCGTCGCCAATTCCATGGTGTACCTCGATGGGGCGGCCTATGAGGGCCAGTCACCACCGGTACGTCGCGAGTACGGGACGACGACGGACGGCCACGCCTTCATGGTCACCTACGTGACCGATGTACGGGGCGAGCGCGTGGTCGTCGTCAGTGTGTCCGTCCACTGACCCGCCTACCGGGGGGCCGCGCCCGTCCGCGTCCGCTCCGTCGAAGCGATCGTCGCCGACCCCACCACCCGCGTCTCGTCGTAGAGCACGATCGCCTGGCCCGGGGCCACGCCTCGGACGGGCTCCGCGAAGGAGACCCGCAGCTCGCCGTCCACCAGCTCGGCCGTGACCGGGGTCTCGCCGCCGTGGGCGCGGAGCTGGGCCGTGTAGGTGCCGGGGCCCGTGGGGGCCGTGCCGCACCAGCGGGGCTTGATGGCGGTCAGGGCCGAGACGTCGAGGGCCTCCACCGGGCCGACCGTGACCGTGTTGTTCACCGGGGAGATGTCCAGGACGTAGCGCGGCTTGCCGTCCGGCGCCGGGTGCCCGATGCGCAGGCCCTTGCGCTGGCCGATGGTGTAGCCGAAGGCGCCCTCGTGGGTGCCCAGCTTCGTGCCCGACTCGTCGACGATGTCGCCGTCGGCCCTGCCCAGGCGGGAGGCCAGGAAGCCCTGGGTGTCGCCGTCCGCGATGAAGCAGATGTCGTGGCTGTCGGGCTTCTTCGCCACGGCCAGGCCGCGCCGCTCCGCCTCCGCCCGGATCTCTTCCTTGGTCGTCAGGGTGTCGCCGAGCGGGAACATCGCGTGCGCCAGCTGCCGCTCGTCGAGCACGCCGAGCACATAGCTCTGGTCCTTGGCCATGTCGCTGGCCCGGTGCAGCTCACGGGTGCCGTCGTCCTTGAGGACGACGGTGGCGTAGTGGCCGGTGCACACCGCGTCGAAGCCGAGCGCGAGGGCCTTGTCGAGCAGCGCCGCGAACTTGATCTTCTCGTTGCAGCGCAGGCAGGGGTTGGGCGTCCGGCCCGCCTGGTACTCCGCGATGAAGTCCTCGACCACGTCCTCACGGAAGCGCTCCGCGAGGTCCCACACATAGAACGGGATGCCGATGACGTCGGCGGCGCGGCGGGCGTCGCGCGAGTCCTCGATGGTGCAGCAGCCGCGCGCGCCCGTACGGAACGACTGCGGGTTCGCGGACAGCGCGAGGTGCACGCCGGTCACCTCGTGGCCCGCTTCCGCGGCGCGGGCGGCGGCGACGGCGGAGTCGACACCGCCGGACATGGCGGCGAGTACGCGCAGCGGCCCCTTGCGGGGGGCCTTCGGGTCGGGTGCACCGGGGAAGTCAGTCATAACCCTTCCAGGGTACGGGGCGCCGGCCGCGGGCTCGGCGGTGATCTCCGGCAGCCCTCGATGGTCCGGTGCGCCCATGGGGGTGCGCCTTGCGCTCCGCACGCGGCCGCGGGCCTGGCGGGGGCCGTTCGCGCAGTTCCCCGCGCCCCTGTCGGGGGCGCGTCTCGTATCCCCGGCTGCGGGGGGGGAATCGTGTGACCAGCCCCCACAGGCTGACGAACCGGGGCCCGGGGCAGAGCCCCCGGGATCAGCTCAGGCCGGCGGTCCGGGCGCGCGAGACGACCGGGCCGATCGCCTTCGCCACCGCGGCCACGTCCGCCTCCGTCGACGTATGCCCCAGGGAGAAGCGCAGCGTCCCCCGCGCCAGGGCCGGGTCGGTTCCCGTGGCGAGCACCACGTGGCTGGGCTGGGCCACGCCCGCCGTGCACGCGGAGCCCGTCGAGCACTCGATGCCCTGCGCGTCCAGGAGCAGCAGGAGGGAGTCGCCCTCGCAGCCGGGGAAGGAGAAGTGCGCGTTCGCGGGCAGCCGCCCGGCGGGGTCGGGGTCGCCGCCGAGCACCGCGTCCGGCACGGCGGCCCGTACCGCCGCGACCAGGTCGTCCCGCAGGGCCCCGACCTCGCGCGCGAAGTCCGCGCGCCGCTCCGCGGCCAGCGTGCCGGCCACCGCGAAGGCGGCGACGGCGGGCACGTCGAGCGTCCCGGAGCGCGCGTGCCGCTCCTGGCCGCCGCCGTGCAGCAGGGGTACGGGCGCGTACTGCCGCCCGAGCAGCAGGGCGCCGATCCCGTACGGCCCGCCGACCTTGTGGCCGCTGACCGTCATCGCGGCGAGCCCGGAGGCGGCGAAGTCCACATCGAGCTGGCCGAACGCCTGCACGGCGTCGGCGTGCAGGGGTATACCGAACTCGGCTGCCACGGCGGCCAGTTCACGGACCGGCATGACCGTGCCGATCTCGTTGTTGGCCCACATCACGGTGGCGAGGGCCACGTCGCCGGGGTCGCGGGCGATCGCCTCGCGCAGCGCGTCGGCGTGCACCCGGCCGTGGGCGTCGACGGGGAGGTACTCCACGGTCGCGCCCTCGTGCTCGCCGAGCCAGTGCACGGCGTCGAGCACGGCGTGGTGCTCGACGGGGCTGGCGAGGACGCGCGTACGGGCCGGGTCCGCGGCGCGGCGGGACCAGTACAGCCCCTTGACGGCGAGGTTGTCCGCTTCGGTGCCGCCCGCGGTGAACACGACTTCGCTGGGGCGCGCGCCGAGCGCCGCGGCGAGGGACTCGCGCGACTCCTCGACGGTGCGGCGCGCCCGCCGCCCGGCGGCGTGCAGCGAGGAGGCGTTGCCCGTGCGGGCGAGCTGGGCGGTCATCGCCTGCACCGCCTCCGGGAGCATCGGGGTGGTGGCGGCGTGGTCGAGGTAGGCCATGGTGGGGACGATTCTACGAGGCGCCGCGCTTGGCGGTTCCCTTGTGGGTGGGGGTTGGCGGAGGCACGCGCCAGCGCCGTGCGCGGGTGCGTCGCGCCTGCGGCGGGCTTTCCCCCTGCCCGCCCCTTCCCGCTGCGTCCGATGTGCGCCTCCGCCGCGTGGGGCGCGTGACCCAGGCCCCCCGGCTGCGGGCCGGTTCGCCGCCTGCGGCGGGAGCGGCCTCGGGGGACCCCCGGACGAAGTCTGGGGAGCGTCCTCAAACGCCGGACGGGCTGATCCGGCCGATCCGAGATGCGCGATCCGGCCCGTCCGGCGATCGAGGACACCGCGCGAAGCGTGTTGCGGGGTCCGGGGGCTCGCCCCCACACGGCGGCACAGCAGACGCGGCCGGGAAGGGGCGGGCCCGGGGAACAAAGCCGCCGCAGGCGACCGCGAGCCTCACACTCCCCGCGGCACCAGCGCCAGCTGACGCGACTGTGCCACCAGACAGTCCTCGCTGTCCCAGACCTCCGCGTCCTCCTCCAGGAAGCCGCCCGCGAGGTTGCGCGTGGTGATGGAGACGCGGAGGAGGCCGGGAGCGGGGCGGCGGCGGACGTGGGTGGTGAGTTCGACCGTGGGGACCCATCCGTTCAGGCCCATCTCGAAGGCCGTCGGCGGCAGCGCGTCCACCGCCAGCAGCAGCGAGAGCGCGTCGGCGGGCCGCCCGTCCGCCAGCCCGAACCAGGCGCGCATCTCGCCCCGCCCGCTCGGCGCGCCCACGGCCCAGCCGGCCGTGGCGGGGTCGAGCCGGATGTCGAGCCGCCCGGAGATCTCGGGGGCCGGGCCGCCGGCCGGGCCGTCCTCCTTGCCGAGGCAGTGCTCGTAGGGCGGCATGGCGGGCGGCTTGGCCGTCGTGCGGATGTCGTCGGTGAGGGTGCCGAGGTCGCCGTGGGTGGCGAGGACCCGGACGCGCTCGACCTCGGTGCCGTCCTCGGCTCTCTGGACCAGCGACGCCTGCCCGGTGGAGAGCGTACGGCCGGTGCGGATCAGCTCGGTCCGTACGACGGCGGGGCCGGGCCGGGCGGCGGAGAGGTAGTGCGCGGTGACGGAGAAGGGGTCCGGGTGCGGCAGCGCGGTGCCGAGGGCGCGGCCGAGGAGGGCGAGGAGGTAGCCGCCGTTGACCGTGCCGAAGACGGTCCACCCGGCGGAGAGGTCCGCGTCGTAGTCGGCGCGCCGGCCGTCCCGCTCGCGCGGCGACAGGGCGGTGTCGCGGTCGAATTCGCTGTTCCCGATGGTTCCCAGAGCCATGGGCCGAAAATACACCGAGAAGTTACTGATGGGTAGGTCAGTCGGCGGCGGAAGCGGTCAGACTTCTTCCGCCGCCGCGCTCCTGCGGTGCCACGCGCGCGGCGCCCGCCAGTGGTAGTGCATGGCCAGCAGCCGCAGCACGAAGGCCGTCAGCACGGGAAGCGCGCTGGTCGTGGCGTCGAGCGCGTCGAAGCGGATGAGCAGCGCGGCCATCGCCGCGCCGACCATCGCGGGCACGGCGTAGAGGTCGCGGTCCCAGCGGAGCAGCGAGGGCACCTCGTGCGCGAGGATGTCGCGCAGCACTCCGCCGCCGACGGCCGTGGCGAGGCCGAGGGTGGCGGAGGAGGTGAGGCCGAGCCCGTGCGCGTACGCCTTCATCGTGCCCGTCACACAGAACAGCCCGAGCCCGGCGGCGTCGAAGACCCCGACGGCCTTGGTGATCCGCTCGACCTCCGGGTGCAGGAAGAAGACGATCAGCGTGGCGAACAGCGGGGTCAGGAAGTAGCCGAGGTCGGTGAAGGCCGCGGGCGGCACCGCGCCGATGATCAGGTCCCGGAACAGCCCGCCGCCCAGCGCCGTGACCTCGGCGAGCACGGCCATGCCGAAGACGTCGAAGTTCTTGCGCACGGCGAGGAGCGCGCCGGAGATCGCGAAGACGAAGATCCCGGCGATGTCCAGCAGATGCTGGACGGAGGGGCTGAACAGATCGGTGAGCACGCGACATTCTTACTCGAACGCACGCTCCTTCCTCCGCCCACGGCCCTCGAAACCGGACGGGCCGGACGAACCGGCCCGCCCGGGCGGTCAGGAGGAGGCCACGGCCGGCTCCGGGGCGTTCTCCGGGTGGTGGCAGGCCACCCGGTGTCCGGTGGCCAGTTCGAGCAGCGGCGGCTCCTGGGTGGAGCACACCTCCGTCGCCTTCCAGCACCGCGTGTGGAAGCGGCACCCCGAGGGCGGCGAGATGGGCGACGGCACGTCGCCCTTGAGCAGGATCCGCTCCCGCCTGGCGCGCCGTTTGGGGTCGGGCACCGGCACCGCGGAGAGCAGCGCCTTGGTGTACGGGTGCATCGGCTTCTCGTAGAGCGACTTGCGGTCGGTGAGCTCGACGAGCTTGCCGAGGTACATCACCGCGATCCGGTCGGAGACATGCCGGATGACGGACAGGTCGTGGGCGATGATCACGTAGGTCAGGCCCAGCTCGTCCTGGAGGTCGTCCAGCAGGTTGACCACCTGCGCCTGGATGGAGACGTCCAGGGCGGAGACCGGCTCGTCGGCGACCACGAGCTTGGGGTTGAGGGCGAGCGCGCGGGCGATGCCGATGCGCTGCCGCTGGCCGCCGGAGAACTCGTGCGGATAGCGGTTGTAGTGCTCGGGGTTGAGACCCACCAGCTCCAGCAGCCGCTGGACCTCCCGCTTCACCCCGCCCTCGGGCGTGACGCCCTGGAGCTTGAAGGGGGCGCCGACGATCGTGCCGACGGTGTGCCGGGGGTTCAGCGAGGAGTACGGGTCCTGGAAGATCATCTGTATGTCGCGGCGCATCGGGCGCATCCCGGAGGCCCCGAGGTGGGTGATGTCCCTGCCCTGGAACTCGACCCTGCCACCGGTGGGCTCCAGCAGCCGGGTGATCAGCCGGCCCATGGTCGACTTCCCGCAGCCGGACTCCCCGACCACGCCGAGGGTCTCCCCCGGGCGCACCTCGAAGCTGATGCCGTCGACCGCCTGCACCGCGCCGACCTGGCGGCGCAGCAGTCCCTTGGTGATGGGGAAGTGCTTGACCAGGCCCTCCACCTTCAGCAGCGGCCCGGCCCGCTCGGGTGCCGCCTGCTGCCCGGGGATGGTCACGTCTTGCTCCGGCACGGTGTCGTCCTTCACAGCTTGGGCGCAATCTCTTCGGTCCAGATGCGGGTCCGCTCCTCCTGGGACATATGGCAGGCGGCGACGTGCCGCCCGTCGCCCTCGCCGGAGACCAGCCGCAGTTCGGGCCGCTCGGTGCGGGTGATGCCGCCTTCGGGGATGTCGGCGTAGGGGCAGCGGGGGTTGAAGGCGCAGCCGGACGGCACATTGATCAGACTGGGCGGGGTGCCCTTGACGGGGATCAGCCGCTCGGTCTGGTCGCGGTCGATCCTCGGCATGGAGCCGAGCAGTCCCCAGGTGTAGGGGTGGCGGGGTTCGTAGAAGACCTTCTCGGCGGGGCCGCGTTCGACACAGCGGCCGCCGTACATCACGAGGATGGTGTCGGCCAGTTCGGCGACGACCCCCAGGTCGTGGGTGATGATGATGACCGAGGAGCCGAACTCCTTCTGCAGATCGCGGATCAGGTCGAGGATCTGCGCCTGGACGGTGACGTCGAGGGCGGTCGTCGGCTCGTCGGCGATCAGCAGTTCGGGGTTGTTGACCAGGGCCATCGCGATCATGGCGCGCTGGCGCATGCCGCCGGAGAACTGATGCGGGTAGTCGTCGACGCGGCGGTGCGGCTCGGGGATGCCGACGCGGTCGAGCATCTCCACGGCGCGCTTGCGGGCGGTCTTCCGGTCGGAGGTGTGGTGCACCCGGTGGGCCTCGGCGATCTGCGCGCCGACGGTGAAGTACGGGTGCATGGCCGAGAGCGGGTCCTGGAAGATCATGGCCATCTTCCGGCCGCGCAGGGTGCGTACGTGGTCGGGGTCGGCGGAGATCAGCTCCTCGCCGTCCAGCCACACCTCGCCGGAGATGCGGGCCCGCGCCGTGCGGTGCAGGCCCATGATGCCGAGCGAGGTGACGGACTTCCCCGAGCCCGACTCGCCGACGATGCCGAGCGTCCTCCCGGCCTGGACGTCGAAGCTCACGCCGTCGACGGACTTCACCAGGCCGTCGTCGGTGTCGAAGTGGATGCGCAGGTCACGCACGGAGAGGAAGGCGTCCGGACCCGCGGCCGGAGAGGAGCCGGCCGGCGGCGTGGCGACGGGCTCGCCCACGGCCGCGCCCCCGGTCATGGGCTGTTCCTTGCCGAGCTCGCTCACGAGTACCTCACCCTGGGGTCGATGGCCGCGTAGACCAGGTCCACCAGCAGATTGCACAGGACGATGAAGAAGGCGGCGACCAGGGTCACGCCCATCACGATGGGCAGGTCGTTGTCCTGGATGCCCTTGACGGCGTATTCGCCGATGCCCTTGAACGAGAACACCGTCTCGGTGATGACCGCGCCGCCGAGCAACAGGCCGAAGTCCATGCCGAAGATGGTGACGATCGGGGTGAGGGCGGAGCGCAGTCCGTGCTTGGCGACGACCTTGCTCTCCTTGAGGCCCTTGGCGCGGGCCGTGCGGATGTAGTCCTCGCTCATGGTCTCCAGCATCCCGGCGCGGGTGAGCCGGGCATAGAGCGCGGAGTAGAGGAAGGCGAGGCTGCACCAGGGGACCAGGAGGTTCCAGGCCCACTGCGCCGGATTGTCGGTGAAACTCACGTAGTTGATGCCGCTGCCCCACACCGGCCACTGGACGGTGAGGACGCTCAGGGCCAGCATGCCGGTGAAGAAGATCGGCAGGGAGACGCCGGCCAGGGCCACGCCCATGAAGAAGCGGTCGAAGAAGGTGCCCCGCTTGAGCGCGGAGAGCACGCCGACGGCCACGCCCGAGATCAGCCAGATCACGGCGGCGCCGATCGCCAGCGAGAGGGTCACCGGGATGCGCGAGGTCAGCTGCGGCCAGACCTCGATGTGGCTCTTGAAGGAGTAGCCGAAGCAGGGCGCGGCGCAGTGCGAGGCGTCCGGGCCGAACTTGTAGTCCGCGCCCACCACGATGGCCTTGATGAAGTGCCAGTACTGGGCGTAGATCGGCTGGTCGAAGCCGAGGTTCTTCTTGACTGCGGCGATCGAGTCGGGGTTGGCGTCCTTGCCGACGTACTGAGTGGCGAGTTGGTCGACCGTCTGGCCCGCGATGCGGGGGACGAGGAAGAAGATCGCGAAGGTGACTGCGCTGACCACCAGCAGCAGTAGGACCGCGGCGAACAGGCGTCGGATGATGTACGCAGCCACAGCTGTGCGGCACCGGCGGCCGCGGGCCGGAAGCGTTCCGGCCCGGCGGACGCCGGCACCTTCACCTGCCTTTCCAGAATCTACGGCGGGCTGGCCCGCTGCTACTTGGAGGAGCCCATCAGCAGGTAGTCGTACATGCCGAGGTACGCCTGGGTGACCGTGACGTTGGTCGCGGAGTCGGGCCGGAAGAGCAGGTTCTTGCGGTAGATCAGCGGCACCGCGGAGGCGTTGTCGACGATCATCTTGTCGATGTCGCCCCACGCCTTGGTGCGGGCGGCCGCGTCGGTGTTGCCGATGGCGTCGTTGAGCGCCTTGTTGATCTGCGGGTCGTCCAGCTCCTGGACGTTGTTGCCGCCGGAGGGCTTGATGGCCGAGCCATTGGCGATCTGGTCGAGGAACCCGAAGCCGGTCGGCCAGTCGGCACCCCAGGCGGTCATGATCATGCCCAGGTCATGGCTGTGCACATAGTCCGGCACACCCACGAAGTTGGTGAAGTACTTGCCGGTCGGGAACGTCTTGATGTTCGCCGTGATGCCGATCTTCTTCATCGACGCCTGGACCGCGGTGGCCATGGCCATCTCCGCCGGGCGGTCGGAGCGCGCCGTCAGGTTGGTCGTGAAGCCGTTCGGCTGACCGCACTGCTTGAGCTCGTCCTTGGCCTTGTTGATGTCACCGGCGCTGTTCGGCGTCTCGTAGAGGTTGAACTTCGCGTAGCCGTTGACGGTCGGCGGCAGCAGCGTCGAGGCGACGTCGCCCTTGGGGTCGCCGCCCTGGGCCTGCTGGACGGAAGCCTTGTCGATGCCCCACTGGACCGCCTTGCGGCAGTGGATGTTGTCGAACGGCTTCACGTGCACGTTCAGACCGATGTACGAGCTGGCGCCGGCGTACGAACTGTCCGTCTGCTTCTTGTACTTGCCGCTCAGGACCTTCGGCTGGGTCTGCGGGGCGACGCCGGTGCCGGCCGCGTCGGCCGTCAGGCTGTCGTTGAGCAGGCTGTTGTCGATGGTCGGCTGGAGGATCTTGAACTTGATCGAGATCTTGTCCGGGAGGGCCGGGCGGATCGCGTCCGTCTTCTTGTCCCACTGCGGGTTGCGCACCAGCGTCGCGCTCTTGCCCTCCTCGTACGAGGAGAACTTGTACGGCCCGGAGGAGACGATGTGCTTCACATATTCGGCACCCTTGTCCGCCTTCTGCGGCACGGGTGCGGTCTGCGAGAAGGTCGCGAGGTAGTCGAAGTCGGCGAAGGCGTCCTTGAGATGGAAGACGATCGTCTGGTCGTCCGGCGTCTCGATGGACTTCAGCCCGTCGGGCGACGTGTCCTTGTACGGGCCCTCGTATTTGTCACCGCCCTCCAGGTGGGCCTTGAAGTACGTCGGGCCGTTGGACAGCGCGGCGGGCGCGAAGTTGCTGCGCTCGACCGCGTACTTGACGTCCTTGGAGGTGATCGCCGTGCCGTCCTCGAACTTCAGGCCCGGGCGCAGCTTGTACGTCCAGGTCTTGGCGTCCGGGCTCGGCTTGCCCAGGGACTCGGCGAGGTCGGGGACGACCTCCAGGCCCTCCTTGCCCGCGGCGGGCTTGAAGCTGGTGAGCGTGCGGCCGTAGAGGCGGGAGAAGTTCTGCACCCAGCCGTAGTAGGTGTTGCCCGGGTCGAGCGAGTCGGGCACGTCGGAGACCTCGTAGGTGGCCGTGCCGCCCTTCTTGTCACTCTTGTTGACGATCGAGGCGAGGGCGGCGTCGGCGGCCGCGTTCTTGTCCCCGCCGCCCTTGCCGCCATCGCTCTTCGAACTGCTGCACGCGGACGCCCCCAGCGTCAGCACCACGGCGGTGGCGAGCACCGCCGTCGCTTTTCTTGTCTTCACCTGAGGAAAACCCCCTCTGTCGATGGTTGTGGCGCGGTGGACGGAAGGTCGCCGCGGATCACTTGCTGCGGGGGTCGAGGGCGTCCCGCAGCCCGTCGCCCAGCAGGTTGAATGCCAGCACCGTGATGAAGATGGCGAGCCCTGGCACGAACATGTACTGCGGATCGGCCTGGTAGAGGTCCGTCGCGCTGGTGAGCATGCCGCCCCAGGACGCCTGCGGCGGGGCGATGCCGACGCCGAGGAAGCTGAGCGCGGCCTCGAAGAGGATGTTCGTCGGGATGAGCAGGGTGGAGTAGACGAGGATCGGCGCCACCAGGTTGGGCAGCAGCTCCCGGAAGAGGATGAACGGGCCGCGCGCGCCGAGGCTGCGGGACGCCTCGACGAACTCCCGTTCCCGCAGGCTGAGCGTCTGGGCCCGCACGATGCGGCCCATATAGGGCCAGTTGAAGAAGCCGATCACGAAGATCAGCACACAGATGCGCAGCGGCAGGCCCGAGAGCCCGAAGGCGCCGTCCTGGAGCGCCGCCGAGATGGAGATCGCGAACAGCAGCAGCGGGAAGGCCAGGAAGGTGTCCATCATCCGGCTGATGACGCTGTCCACCCAGCCGCCGTAGAAGCCCGCGACGACCCCGAGCACGGCGCCGATCACCACGGAGAGCAGGGTGGCCCCGGTGGCGACGATCAGGGAGACCCAGGAACCCTCGATGATGCGGGCCAGGATGTCGCGCCCGTACTGCGGGTCGACGCCCAGCGGATGCTCCCAGCTCATTCCGCCGAACCCGCCCTTGGGAGCGAGGAGTTCGGGGTCGATGAGGTCCTGGTGGAACTGGTTGGGATCGAGCCCGAAGACCGACTCGATCGGCTTGGCCAGCACGGCGAGCAGGATCAGCAGCACCACCACGACACCGCCGGCGACGGCGACCTTGTCGCGCTTGAAGCGGATCCAGGCGATCTGGGTGAGCGAACGCCCTTCGATCTGGCTCTTCTTGGCCCCGGCGAGGACGGCCTCGGGCTGCGCCCCGGCAGCCGCCCCGGTGGTCTCGATAGGTGCGGTCACAGTGCCTTTGACCCCTCTCGGCCGGGGGTGACCGGCCCACGCCCGCCGCCGGAGGCGGCTTGGATCTCACATGTACACGTGCAGACTGGTGCAGTTGGTACCGGTGGAGCGGAAGGTCACAAAAGAGGGCCCGTACGCAGGAGCGACGTCCCTTGGAGCGGGAGTCTTCAACGGGGCTGCGATCACCCGCCAGCCCTGGCCGGGAATGGATGCGCAACCGTGATATGACCAGTCGGCTTCCGTTATCCGAACGCCGGGGGTCAGTGAGCGGTCGACTGTCTGCCGGACGGCAACTCGTGCCGCCTGCAAGCATATTGGGGCCGGCGCGGAACGGAACCCGGTCAGTACGCCTGCGGCGCCGCGCCCGGCTGCCGGCCCTGGGCAGTGCCGCCGGGATAGCCGACCGGCGGATAGCCGTAACCCCCGCCAGGGGCACCGCCATGTGCGTCACGGTCGAAGAAGGGACGGGCGTTGGCCCTCATCCACATCGCGACCGGGTCGTGCTCGTCCGACATCGCCACCGTGGACACCGGCAGCCCCTCGGGCACCGCGCCGACCGACTGACGCATCATCGACCGCACCGACTCCACGGCGGCCTGCGAGCTGTCGTACAGATCGAGGCCGATGGCGAGATAGGGGGCGCCCAGCGCGGGCTGCACCCAGGCGCGGCGCAGCGCCCGCACCGCGGGGGTGCGGTGGGCGTTCTGCCCGAGCAGGGCGTAGAACTGCGGGAGCTCCAGGGACGGCTCGCAGAGCCGCAGCGGCCCGGCGGGCAGCCGGTCGAGTCCGGTCGCGATCCGCCGCAGGTCCAGCCAGGGCACGCCGACGCCGCCGCCGGGGGCGTGCGGGTTGAGCCACAGGCCCCAGCGGTCGGGGTAGAGCGAGCCCGCGACGGCGCGGCCCGGGACGACGGCGTGGGCGCGGTTCCAGCCACTGGCGGCGAGCTCCTGGGCGGAGGTGACGCACGGGGCGTAGCCGAGGCCGTCGATCTCCATGTTGCCGTACTGCGCGTCGGGCGAGCCCGCCTGGCCGTGCCAGAGCAGCATCCAGACACTGCCCTCGGCCAGGGCCTGGAGCAGCGCCTCGTAGGTGTCGTACCGACCGGGCGCCACTTGGCGCAGCATCTGCTCCACGCCGCTCTCCGCGCCCGCGCTCACCTGGGTCCGCCTCTTCTCTCGGCCGTCTCCCGGCCGCCCACTTTGGTGCCCCGGGGCGCGGCAGCGCCCCCGGTCCGGTCATCCAACCAGCTTACGAGCCCGCGGCGGCGGGCACGGGAGGAGTCACAGGTCACGGTCGTAGAACGGGCGGACCCGAGCCGACATCCAGTCACCGACCGGGTCCCGCGCGACGTCGAGGAAGACGAGCTGCACGGGCCAGGCCACGGGCGCCGTGCCGAGCGCCCGGCCGAGGGCGTCCAGGACGGCGGCGCGGCTGCCGGGGTCGGGCAGGTCGAGCTCGACGCCGATGAAGAGCGCGGGGTCGCCGCCCTCGACGCTGGCCAGCGTCCGGCGCGCGGTCCGCACGACCTTGGCGGCCGCGAACTCCAGCCCGGCGGCGGCGAGGAAGGCGGTGGGCTCGTCCTGCCAGTCCGGCTCGAAGAGCCGCACCCGGCCACCGGTGGCGTCGCCGTCGAGGGCCGTGCGGCCGGCCCGGCAGAGCTCGGCGACGGCGGGCGGCGGGAGCGGCGCCCCGACGGCGCCGTCGGGGTTGACCGCGATGCCGACCTGCGGGGGCAGGCCGCGGGCGAATTCGACGGCGGGCGCCACGGTGAAGGACATCCGGTCGCCGACGACGCGCAGGAACTCCGCCTCGGAGCTGAACACCGGTACGTAGGCGGCGCCGTCCAGCTCCAGGGTGGGGATGTCGAGGTCGGGGCTGTCGGGCCCGCCACCGTTCGGCAGCGGCACCCACAGGTGACTGCGGCCGAGCACCTCGACGATGCGGGCACCGGCGCCGGGCACGCCCAGGGAGGCGGCGAGCACCGCTTCGAGTTCATTGGCGGGCCAGCCCTCGGGGAGGCCGCCAAGGGGGGCACCGGCCGGGGCCGTGGGCCGACCGTACTGCTCGGGGATGCTCATCTCGTCCAACTCGCCCAACGCCGTCCAACCACCGTATCGACAAAGCCGCAACCGAACCCTAACGGCTGCACCCCCGTCCGCTCCCGCCGGCTGCCGGAATCGGCACCGATGTCCCAGGTCAGGACGGATCGGGGGATGAATCAAGAGATGATTCCTCCCCCACCGGGAACGACGCTCGCAGCGGGCATCGGGTTGCACGGGACCACCACCCGCCACACGGCAGCACCCGTCAGCCGAACGCGAGCCGGCCGAGCCCGTCGGCGGTGCGCCGGGACAGCAGCACCACCGACGCCGCACCGCGCGGCACCTCCCCCGCGGCGGCGCCGGCGAGCAGCCGGCCCATCGCCCGCCGGTGCCTGCGGAACGCGTACGCCGAGACCCCCCGGCCGCGCGCCCACTGGCCCACCAGCGCCGTCCTCGCGTCGACGTCCAGTACCACCAGGTGCGCCCCGGCCCCGCGCCGCCGCGCGGCGCGCGCGGCCCACCGCCGCACCCAGCTCCGCTCCCCGCAGTCGTGCACGACGACGCTCGCCCCGGACCGCAACGCCCGCCGCAGCGCGGCGTAGTGGAGGACCCGCACGGCCGGCCGGTAGACGCCGTACGGCAGGCGGCGTGGCACGCACCGCTCCAGCCGCTCGCGGATGTCCTGCGAATCGACGCACCACACGACCTCGCCCGCGCCGTCCAGGGCGGGCACCACCCGACGTATCAGCGTGGACTTCCCGCTGCCGGGCAGCCCGGAGACGATCACCAGATGCCCGGCCGGATAGCGCAGCTCCACGCGCGCCGGGCCGCCGCGCAGGTCGACGACGCCCGACGGCGGCCCGAGCGCCTCCGGTTCGCGTGGCGCGGGCTCCGCCCGCCCCGCCTCCGTGCTTCGCGTCCGCACCCGATCGCCCTCCCCCGTCCCCGGCCTGCCCCGTCCTCATGAAACGTAAAGAAAAGGTAATCCAATTGAGAGGCCGGTGGGCAGTTCCTCACGCGCCGGTCCGTGCAATGATGTGCGCGCCAACTGCGTACCCAACTGCATACCGGCCGCTCGAATCCACGCGGGAGAGTTCCAGCCATTGAGCTGGGCGCCGAAGGAGCAAGTTCCTCCCTTGAATCTCTCAGGCCCCGTACCGCGTGGGTGAGGCAGATCTGAAAAGCGGGCCGCACGACGCGGCCCCACCCAAGGTGCAAGCCGAGGACGCGCTCGTCGCCGACCGCTCCCGGTGAACCTCTCAGGTTCCGATGACAGATGGGGAGGACGTCCTCACTGCCATGCCTGGGAGCCCACACATGACTGATGCCCCTCGCCGAACGTCCCTCGACGCGCTGCACCGCGCGCTGGGCGCCACGATGACCGATTTCGCCGGCTGGGACATGCCCCTGCGCTACGGCAGCGAGCGCGACGAGCACCTCGCGGTGCGCACCCGCGCCGGTCTCTTCGACCTCTCCCACATGGGCGAGATCACCCTCACCGGCCCGGGGGCGGGCCGGGCGCTCGACCACGCGCTGGTCGGCAACCTCTCCGCGCTGGCCGTCGGCCGCGCCCGCTACACCATGATCTGCGACGCCGGGGGCGGCATCCTGGACGACCTGATCGTCTACCGCCTCGGCGACGAGGAGTACATGGTCGTCGCCAACGCCTCCAACGCCCAGGTGGTGCTGGACGCCCTGACCGAGCGCGCGGCCGGTTTCGAGGCGGAGGTCCGGGACGACCGCGAGAACTACGCGCTGCTCGCGGTCCAGGGCCCCGAGTCCCCCGGCATCCTGAAGTCCCTGACGGACGCCGACCTCGACGGCCTCAAGTACTACGCGGGCCTGCCGGGCACCGTGGCGGGCGTGCCCGTGCTGATCGCCCGCACCGGCTACACCGGCGAGGACGGCTTCGAGCTCTTCGTCGCCCCGGCCGACGCCGAGAAGCTCTGGCAGGCGCTGACCGACGCGGGCGCCGGGGCGGGCCTCGTGCCGTGCGGCCTCTCCTGCCGCGACACGCTGCGGCTGGAGGCGGGCATGCCGCTCTACGGGCACGAGCTGACGACGGCCACCACGCCCTTCGACGCGGGCCTGGGCCGGGTCGTGAAGTTCGACAAGGAGGGCGACTTCGTGGGCCGCGAGGCGCTCGTGGCCGCCGCCGAGCGCGCGGAGAGCGACCCGCCGCGCAAGCTGGTCGGCCTGATCGCGACGGGCCGGCGGGTGCCGCGCGCCGGATATCCGGTCGTCTCCGGCGGCCAGATCATCGGCGAGGTCACCTCCGGTGCTCCCTCGCCCACGCTCGGCAAGCCGATCGCCATCGCGTATGTCGACGCCGCCCACTCCGCACCCGGTACAAATGACGTATCCGTGGACATTCGCGGCAGCCATGAGCCGTACGAGGTCGTCGCTCTGCCCTTCTACAAGCGGCAGCGCTGATCCCTTCTCATCTCACCTGTCAATACCCGTTGCACAAGCACCCTCGCGCATCCAGGAGAATCTAGCCATGAGCAACCCCCAGCAGCTGCGCTTCAGCAAGGAGCACGAGTGGCTGTCGGCCGTCGACGCGGACGGCGTGGCCACGGTCGGCATCACCGAGTTCGCCGCGAACTCGCTCGGTGACGTCGTCTTCGCCCAGCTCCCGGCGGTCGGTGACACGGTCACCGCGGGTGAGTCCTGTGGCGAGCTGGAGTCGACCAAGTCGGTCAGCGACCTGTTCTCCCCGGTGACCGGCGAGGTCACCGAGGCCAACCAGGACGTCGTGGACGACCCCGCGCTGGTGAACTCCGCCCCCTTCACGGGCGGCTGGCTGTTCAAGGTGAAGATCACGGACGAGCCGGCGGACCTCCTCTCCGCCGATGAGTACACGGCCTTCACCGCAGGCTGAACCCGCCCCTCCTCCCGCCCAGGAAGTCCAGGAAGAACTCATGTCGCTTCTGAACAGCTCCCTCCATGAGCTCGACCCCGACGTCGCCGCCGCTGTCGACGCCGAACTCCACCGCCAGCAGTCCACCCTCGAGATGATCGCGTCGGAGAACTTCGCTCCGGTCGCCGTCATGGAGGCCCAGGGCTCGGTCCTCACCAACAAGTACGCCGAGGGCTACCCGGGCCGCCGCTACTACGGTGGCTGCGAGCACGTCGACGTCGTCGAGCAGATCGCCATCGACCGGATCAAGGCGCTCTTCGGCGCCGAGCACGCGAACGTCCAGCCGCACTCCGGCGCGCAGGCGAACGCGGCCGCGATGTTCGCGCTGCTCAACCCCGGCGACACCATCCTGGGTCTGAACCTCGCCCACGGCGGGCACCTGACCCACGGCATGAAGATCAACTTCTCCGGCAAGCTCTACAACGTGGTCGCGTACCACGTCGACGAGGCGACCAACCTGGTCGACATGGACGAGGTCGAGCGCCTCGCCAAGGAGCACCGCCCGAAGCTGATCGTCGCCGGCTGGTCGGCCTACCCGCGCCAGCTGGACTTCGCGGCCTTCCGCCGGATCGCGGACGAGGTCGGCGCGTACCTGATGGTCGACATGGCCCACTTCGCGGGTCTCGTCGCCGCCGGGCTGCACCCCTCCCCGGTGCCGCACGCGCACGTCGTCACCACGACCACCCACAAGACGCTGGGCGGCCCCCGCGGTGGTGTGATCCTCTCCACGGCCGAGCTGGCCAAGAAGATCAACTCCGCCGTCTTCCCCGGTCAGCAGGGTGGCCCGCTGGAGCACGTGATCGCGGCCAAGGCCGTCTCCTTCAAGGTCGCGGCGAGCGAGGAGTTCAAGGAGCGCCAGCAGCGTACGCTGGAAGGCGCGAAGATCCTGGCCGAGCGTCTGGTGCAGGCCGATGTCGCCGAGGCGGGCGTGTCCGTCCTCTCCGGCGGCACGGACGTGCACCTGGTGCTGGTGGACCTCCGCAACTCCCAGCTGGACGGCCAGCAGGCCGAGGACCGCCTCCACGAGGTCGGGATCACGGTCAACCGCAACGCCATCCCGAACGACCCGCGGCCCCCGATGGTCACCTCGGGTCTGCGGATCGGCACCCCCGCGCTGGCCACCCGCGGCTTCCAGGCCGAGGACTTCCGCGAGGTCGCGGAGATCATCGCCGCGGCGCTGAAGCCGTCCTACGACGTGGAGTCCCTGCGCTCCCGCGTCACGGCCCTGGCGGACAAGCACCCGCTGTACGCCGGCCTGAAGTAACCGAGCAGGACCCGATTCACCCGCTGGTACGGGGCACTGGGCACACTGGAAGGTGAGCCCGGTGCCCCGCACCACGTGGCGGGACGCCGGATCACTCACGTGGCACCCCGTGTGCACCGACCGTGGCCCGGCCGCCCGCGTCACACCCCGTACCACCGACCCGAGGGAGCGCCACCGTGGCCATCTCCGTTTTCGATCTCTTCTCGATCGGCATAGGCCCGTCCAGCTCCCACACGGTCGGCCCGATGCGGGCCGCGCTGATGTTCACGCGCCGGCTGAAGAACGAGGGCCTGCTGGCCCACACCACCTCCGTGCGCGCCGAGCTCTTCGGCTCGCTGGGCGCCACCGGTCACGGCCACGGCACGCCCAAGGCCGTGCTGCTCGGCCTGGAGGGCCACTCCCCCCGCACGGTCGATGTGGAGACCGCGGACGACGAGGTCGAGCGCATCCGCTCCTCGAAGCGGCTGCGGCTGCTCGGCGCGGAGATCGGCTCGACGCACGAGATCGACTTCGACGAGTCCACCCAGCTGATCCTGCACCGCCGCCGCTCCCTGCCGTACCACGCGAACGGCATGACCCTCTTCGCCTACGACGAGGCCGGCGCGCCCCTGCTGGAGAAGACCTACTACTCCGTCGGCGGCGGCTTCGTCGTGGACGAGGACGCGGTCGGCGAGGACCGGATCGTCCTGGACGACACCGTGCTGAAGTACCCCTTCCGCACGGGCGACGAGCTGCTGCGGATGTCCCGCGAGACGGGCCTGTCGATCTCCGCCCTGATGCTGGAGAACGAGAAGGCGTGGCGCACGGAGTCCGAGATCCGTGCGGGTCTGCTGGAGATCTGGCGCGTCATGCAGGCGTGCGTCTCCCGCGGCATGTCCCGCGAGGGCATCCTCCCCGGCGGCCTCAAGGTGCGCCGCCGCGCGGCCAACTCCGCCCGCCAGCTGCGCGCCGAGGGCGACCCGCAGGCCCGCGCGATGGAGTGGATCACGATCTACGCCATGGCCGTCAACGAGGAGAACGCCGCGGGCGGCCGCGTCGTGACCGCGCCCACCAACGGCGCCGCGGGCATCATCCCGGCCGTGCTGCACTACTACATGAACTTCGTGCCCGGCGCGGACGAGGACGGCATCGTCCGCTTCCTGCTCGCCGCGGGCGCGATCGGCATGCTCTTCAAGGAGAACGCCTCGATCTCCGGCGCCGAGGTCGGCTGCCAGGGCGAGGTCGGCTCCGCCTGCTCGATGGCCTCCGGCGGCCTCGCCGAGGTCCTCGGCGGCTCGCCCGAGCAGGTCGAGAACGCGGCCGAGATCGGCATGGAGCACAACCTGGGCCTGACCTGCGACCCGGTCGGCGGCCTGGTGCAGATCCCCTGCATCGAGCGCAACGGCATGGCCGCGGCCAAGGCCGTCACCGCCGCCCGCATGGCCCTGCGCGGCGACGGCCGCCACCACGTCTCCCTCGACAAGGTCATCAAGACCATGAAGGAGACGGGCGCCGACATGAAGGTCAAGTACAAGGAGACGGCGCGGGGCGGGCTCGCGGTCAACGTCATCGAGTGCTGAACGGGCGCTCCCGCTCGGGGATCATGGCCGGAAACATCGTGTCACCGCGTGCCCCCCGGAAGTAGTGTCGGCTCCTCGTCGGCCGTTCCACCGCGAGGAGCCCCCGCCATGCGCCACCACGCCCGCGCCACTGCCGCGATCCTCGGCGCCCTCACCGCCGCCTTCGGTCTCGCGGCGCCCTCCGCCGTCGCCGCGCCCGCGGCGGTGCCGTCCTCGGCCGTACGGCTGCAGAACGGCGCGTACAGCGGCTGCCTGACGGCGGAGGGGGCCGGCTACCGCGACCCACGGGGCGCGGCGCGGCCCAGGCTGGTGGCGCTGGAGGCGTGCGACGCGGTGACTCCGGCCCGGCAGTCCTGGCTGTACAGCGCGGCCACCCATCAGTTCTCGTCGGTGGCCGAGCCCTACCACTGCATCGACCGGAAGGGCTCGCTGCTGGTCACCGCGCTGTGCGACACGGAGGCTCCGGAGCAGCGGTTCCGTACCGCTCCGGCCGGTGCGGGCGGTCTGCGCAAGGTGGCGTCCGAGGCCGACGGCCGCGTCTGGGCGCAGGAATCGCGCCGCGCGGGCGGGGTCCGGACGGCGGCGGGCGAAGGGGTGCGGCCGGCGCGTGACGCGTCCTCGCTCCGGGCGGAGCGGAGCTGGGCGCTGACCGCGGTCTGATCTTCCTGGGGGCGGGCGTTGTCAGTGGTGGCGCGTACGCTCTCCAGCATGAGTTACGCAGACCTGCGCGAACTCCAGAGCGCGCTCAGCACCGCCTCGGACATCGCCTTCGCCCTCGACGCCGCCCCGGCCCCGCATGAGGCCGACCAGCTTCTCGACGCCCTGCGCCGGGCGTTGACCGCGGCCGGTGCCCTGGGCGCCGGACTGGGCGCGACGGCGTGCGCGGAGCACCCCAAGGGGCCCGTGGATCCGCTCCACGGCGACAAGGACGACCCGCTGCCGCCGGGCTGGGGCCGGTGCCTGCTGTGCAACGACCGCAGGCGGCGGGCCAGTGCGCAGCGCAGAGGCTGGCGCTGACCCGCCGGGAGCCGTGCGGGGGCCGGATCAGCCGTTGAGGGAGGCCCAGAACTCCTCGAAGGACAGCACGCCGTCGCCGTTGGCGTCCTTCTTGTTGATGATGGCCTGGGCCACGGTCTCGGTGACGTTGAAGTCGCCGAGCTGAGCCATCACGCTCTTGTACTCGGCGGCGGTGATCAGACCGTCCCCGTCGGCGTCGAACCGTTCGAAAGCCTTGCGCGCTTCGGCCTCGCGCGTCGCGTTGTCGGCCATGTGGGCCTCCCCTTGTGTGCTGGTGTGACCGGCACAGATTAGCCGCCGCTGATCACCAGGCCGATATAGCGGTCCCAGTCCCAGTGGGGGCCGGGGTCGGTGTGGGTGGAGCCGGGCACCTCGACGTGGCCGATGATGTGGTCGCGGGTCCGCGGGATGCCGTAGCGGGCGCAGACGGCGGCGGCGAGCCGGGCCGAGGAGCGGTACATCGCGTCGGTGAAGTATGCGGGGCGGTCGATCCAGCCCTCGTGCTCGATGCCGATGCTGCGGGTGTTGTAGTCCCAGTTGCCGGCGTGCCAGGCGATGTCCTTCTCGCGGACGAACTGGCCGATGTAGCCGTCCGCGGAGGCGACCATGTAGTGCGCCGAGACCCTGGCCGCGGGGTCCTGGAAGATCCGCATCGCGTCGCCGAAGGTCTCCTGGGTCACATGGATCACGAGGAAGTCGACCGGGTGGGCGGAGGGGCGGCTGGAGACGGTGTAGTTGGCGCTGTTCGCCGGTATCCAGTGCGTGGGGGGATAGGGGGTGGTGGCGGTGTCTTCGTCCATGGGGGCTCCCGGATGGCGGGCACACCGGTCGGCAGCCCGGCGGGG
This sequence comes from Streptomyces sp. NPDC020379, assembly GCF_044387105.1. NCBI lineage: Bacteria > Bacillati > Actinomycetota > Actinomycetes > Kitasatosporales > Streptomycetaceae > Streptomyces > Streptomyces sp. NPDC020379. The sequence continues at coordinate 34,206 of NZ_JBIRVR010000009.1, read as the reverse complement.
ACATGACACTCCAGAACGGCCCGGCTCGCAAGGACCGACATGGACTCCGCATAAAAATAGGGGTTACCGCTGGTTCATTCATGGAATGTAAGGCAGGTGTTACAACTCACCTTTGATTAACGAGATATCTCTCCTGAATTGCCCGAATCTGCCCCGATAGCCGCTTTGGCTGACACGCGACTGTCTGCCATAGTCGATGACACGACCCCCATTGACCCGGGCCAGGTCGTTCTTCCGGCCGCGGAACACACCCCATTTCTCCGCGGCCGCACGCAGAGGCCCCCGGCCCGTCGCATACCGACGGATGGGGGCCTCTGCGTTTCCCGGCCGCGCCGGGGCGGCTCAGCGGTCCGCGACCCTCATCTCGAACCACGTCGTCTTGCCACGGGCCAGCAGATCCACGCCCCAGCGGTCCGAGAGCTTGTCGACCAGGAAGAGCCCGCGTCCGCTCGTGTCGAGCTCGTGCACCGGCATCAGGCACGGCAGCCCGCGGGAGGGGTCGCGCACCTCGATGCGCAGCCAGCCGCGGCGGCGCAGCATCCGCAGCCCGAAGCAGCGCGCCCCGGTGTGCCGGACGGCGTTGCCCACGAGCTCGGAGACCAGCAGCACGGCGTGCTCGGCGAGCTGGGGGGAGAGTCCCCAGTGCCGCAGGACGACGGACTGGGTGAGCCGCCGGGCGGCGATCGCCGACTCCGGGCGGGAGGGCAGCTGGACTTCGCCGAGTGTGGGGTCGCCGAACAGGTCGAGCGCCTTGAGCGCCAGTTCATCCTCTGCGGACGGCATCCAGCGCACAGCGGCCGTGCCACTTCGCTGCCGCGGCTGATCCGTTCCTTCCAGGCCCGCCATGCACCCCATCATGGCCGCCGTAAAGACGCCGTGGGCTGGAACCAAGGGATTCACCGGAGCGGAATCCGCTCCTCCAACACCGTTCGGCGACATATGCCATGGGCAGCAAGTCACCCAAAAAATGCGGACTGACCTGCGGTGACCGCAGGTGCACAGATGATCGCTCAGCGCATGGAACAAGGTCATTTCGATGGGTTCGCACACCTCGGGGAATTCCCCCACAAGAGGCAACCGCCCGGCATGCCGGCCGAGCGTGCCGGGGCAACGGCGAAGGGGCCACCGACCGTTCGGCGGCCCCCGCGACACTCATGCCCAACCTGTCGATTTTCAGACGAACTTGGCCTTGCCGGGTCCGTCCTCGACAAAACTGCGCATCCCGATCTCCCGGTCCTCGGTGGCGAACAGCCCGGCGAACCAGTTGCGTTCGATGGCGAGCCCGGTGTCGATGTCGGTCTCCAGACCCGTGTCCACGGCCTCCTTCGCGGCGCGCAGCGCGAGCGCGGGGCCGGCGGCGAGCTTCGCGGCCCACGCGTGCGCCTGCTCGTAGACCTCCGCGGCCGGCACGACCCGGTCGACGAGGCCGAGCTCCAGCGCCTCGGGGGCCTTCACCTGACGGCCGGTGAAGATGAGGTCCTTGGCCCTGGACGGGCCGACGAGCCGGGCCAGCCGCTGGGTGCCGCCCGCGCCCGGGATCAGGCCGAGCAGGATCTCCGGCTGGCCGAGCTTGGCGTTGTCCGCGGCGATGCGGAAGTCGGCGCAGAGCGCGAGCTCGCAGCCGCCGCCGAGCGCGTAGCCGGTGACGGCGGCGACGACGGGCTTGGGGATGCGGGCGACGGCGGTGAAGGCGTCCTGGAGGCCACGGGAGCGGGCCACCATGGCCGCGTGGTCCATCCTCTGCATCTCCTTGATGTCCGCGCCGGCCGCGAACACCTTCTCCCCGCCCCACAGCACCACGGCCCGCACGTCCGCGCGGTGGGTCGCCTCCTCCGCGAGCTCGCGGAGCTGGTCCTGGGTGGCGATGTCGAGCGCGTTCATGGGCGGACGGTCGAGCCGGATGGTCCCGACGCCCTCGGCGGCCTCAAGATGCACAGTCATGACAGCAGGTTAGCTTCAGGGCCTCGCGGGGGTCTGCCCCGCGCGGCGGCCGGACAGCGAGCGGCCCGGTGCACTTGGTCACACAAGCGCACCGGGCCGCCCGGCCGTCAGGGAGTGGGGGCGTCAGCTCCCGGCGGTCCACTCGGACCAGGGCATGTTCCAGCCGTTGAGCCCGTTGTCCGGCTGGATCGTCTTGTCATTGGAGTTCTTGACCACGACGACGTCGCCGATGAGCGAGTTGTCGTAGAACCACGCGGCCGGGGTGGACGGGTCGCCGCCGCCGCGCTGGTCGAACAGGCCCACGCAGCCGTGGCTCGCGTTCTCCGAGCCGAAGGTGCCCTCGCCCGACCAGTAGTTGCCGTGGATGAAGGTGCCGGACGTCGACAGGCGCATGGCGTGCGGCACGTCCGCGATGTCGTACTCGCCGCCGAAGCCGACCGTGTTGCCGTCCATCCGCGTCACGTCGTACTTCTCGCTGATGACCATCTGGCCGTTGTACGTCGAGTGGCCCGGGGCGCCGGCGGAGATCGGGATGGTCTTGAGCGTCTTGCCGTCCCGCTCGACCGTCATCTGGTGGCTGGCGGCGTCCACGGTGCTCACCTGGCTGCGGCCGACGGTGAACTTCACGGTCTTGTCCTGCGTGCCGTAGACCCCGGCACGGCCCTCGACGCCGTTGAGGTGCATCTCCAGCGTCACCTTGGTGCCCGCGGCCCAGTATTTCTCGGGGCGGAAGTCGAGGCGGTCGTTGCCGAACCAGTGGGCCTTGATGGGCACGGACGGCTCGGCGGTCACCTTCACGGCCTGCTCGACGGCCTTGGCGTTGTCGATGCCGCGGCTGAAAGTGAGCGATACGGGCATGCCGACGCCGACCGTGCTGCCGTCCTCCGGCGTGAAGTAGCCGACGAATGTGTTCTGCGGGATGAGGGTGGTGAACGTCGCGTGCTTGGCGGACGTGCGGCCGTTCTTGTCCTTCGCCAGGGCGTCCACCGTGTACTTCGTGGAGGCGGCCAGGTGAGCGGCCGGCTCCCAGGACGCGCCGCCGTCGGCGATCCTGCCGTCCACGGCGGTGCCCTTGGCGTCGGCGACCTTGACGGAGGTCAGGGTGCCCTTGTCCGCGGTGACCTTGAGCGCGCCGCTCGTCGCGACGTCCTTCGCGCCGTCCTCCGGCGCGATCGTCACCACGGCCTGCGAGGGCTTGCCGTCGTCCTTCCCCGCACCGTCCTTCTTGGTGTCACCGTCCCCACCGCAGGCGGTGACCAGCAACAACAGCGCCCCGAGCAGCAGCGCGAACAGACCCCTGCGGCCGGCGCGCCCCCTCGATATCAGCTGCGTGTTCACAACGGTTGTCTCCCCTTCGCACGGCCCGCGGCCACGCGGCGCCCCCTGAGCGCGTCAGCACGCGCATGGCGATAGATAACCACATGCCACCGACAGCGCATGGCTCGCGAATGTCACCGTTCCGCAGCAAATGGGAACGGTGGTACGAGGCATACGCGTGAGGAGTGAGCTGTGGCCGAATCGAGGCATCTTAAACCGGCCACAGACCCGCCGTTGACCATCCGGCTGGGCCGTACCCGCACAGCTCCCGCACAGGTGTCGGGTCCGATCACACGGGTGAGCGCATGCGTGGATCTGGGCAGAACTGGGGGAAGGACAGGACCGCCGACATCCGGCACGGGAAGCCGGGTGCCCGGCGCGCTGGTCGAGAGCCGCCGGAGGCGAAGACGTGTCGAGCGCACCCGAGCAACGGGCGGAACGGGACGGGCGGGACGACCGGTTCGCGGGCGCCCCCGCCCTGCCCTCTACGGCGGGCGGCGCGGCGCCGCCCGCCGTGTCCGCCGTCAACGGCCACCGGCGGGCACAGGCCCCGGCCCGCCCGGCGGTGCGGCCGGGCAGCTCGGAGCCGCTGGGCGCGCGCTACCGCGTGGGGGCCGACGGAGTGGCGGGGACCAATTTCGCCCTGTGGGCCGGCGGGGCGGAGGCCGTCGAGCTGTGCCTGTTCGACGACGAGCCTGGCCCCGGCCCCGAGGGCGCACCGCACCAGGGGCGTGAAACCCGCCTGCTCCTGGAGGAGTTGACGCACGAGATATGGCACGGCTTCGTCCCGGGCGTACGCCCCGGCCGCCGCTACGGCTACCGCGTGCACGGCCGCTGGGACCCCTGGACCGGCGCGCGCTGGAACCCCGCCAAGCTCCTCCTCGACCCCTACGCCCGGGCCGTGGACGGTGATTTCACCCTCCCGCCCGAGGTCTACGGACACGTCCGCGACTGGCCGCAGCAGTACGTCGCCGACACCGTGCGCGACGACCGCGACTCGGCCCCGTACGTCCCCAAGGGCGTCGTCGTCGCGGACGACGACGACTGGGCGGACGACCACCGGCCGAAGACGCCGTGGGCCGACTCGGTCATCTACGAACTGCACGTGCGCGGCTTCACCATGCGCCACCCCGGCATCCCCGAGCGGCTGCGCGGCACTTACGCGGGGCTCGCCCACCCGGCGGCCGTCGATCACCTGGTGCGCCTCGGGGTGACCGCCGTCGAGCTGCTGCCCGTCCACCAGTTCGCGCACGAGGAGCACCTGCTGCGGCGCGGGCTGCGCAACTACTGGGGCTACAACTCCATCGGCTACTTCGCGCCGCACGCCGGCTACGCGGCGACCGGGACGCGCGGCCGGCAGGTCGGCGAGTTCAAGCGGATGGTGCGGGCCTTGCACGCGGCGGGCATCGAGGTCATCCTCGACGTCGTCTACAACCACACGGCGGAGGGCGGCGAGCTCGGGCCGACGCTCTCGCTGCGCGGCGTGGACAACCGCCGCTACTACCGCCTCCAGGACGACGCCCGCCGCTACGCCGACTACACCGGCTGCGGCAACACCCTCCACGTGGTGCAGCCGAACGTCCTCCGCCTGATCACCGACTCGCTGCGCTACTGGGTGACCGAGATGGGCGTCGACGGCTTCCGCTTCGACCTGGCGGCGGCGCTCGCCCGGTCGATGCATGACGTCGACATGCTCTCCCCCTTCCTCGCGGTCATCGCCCAGGACCCGGTGCTGCGCCGCGTCAAGCTCATAGCCGAGCCGTGGGACGTGGGGTCGGGCGGCTATCAGGTGGGCGCCTTCCCGCCGCTGTGGACGGAGTGGAACGACCGCTACCGCGACGCCGTGCGCGACTTCTGGCGGGGCGCGCTGCCGGACGTACGGGACCTCGGCTATCGCCTGTCCGGCTCCAGCGACCTCTACGCCTGGGGCGGCCGCAGGCCGTACGCCTCCGTCAACTTCGTCACCGCGCACGACGGATTCACCCTGCGCGACCTCGTCAGTTACGAGCAGAAGCACAACGAGGCCAACGGCGAGGGCAACCGCGACGGCACCGGCGACAACCGGTCCTGGAACTGCGGCGCCGAGGGCGAGACCGACGACCCGGCCGTCCTCGCGCTGCGCAGGCGGCAGGCCCGGAACCTGCTGACCACCCTGCTGCTGTCCACCGGTGTGCCGATGCTGGTGGCCGGTGACGAGATGGGCCGCACGCAGGGCGGCAACAACAACGCGTACTGCCAGGACAACGACACCAGCTGGGTCGACTGGTCCCTCCTGGCGGACCCCGGCTGGCGGGCGCTCGCCGAGCTGTCCGGCCGGCTCCTCGCCCTGCGCCGTGCCCACCCCGTGCTGCGCAGCCGCTCCTTCTTCTCCGGCCGCCCCCAGGCGGCGGACGGGCTGCGGGATCTGGCCTGGTTCACGGCGGACGGCACGGAGATGACGGAGGCCGACTGGTACGCGCCGGCGGCCACGCTCGGCATGTTCCTCTCCGGCCGGGACATCCCGCGGCGCGACCCCTCCGGTCGACCGGTCACCGACGACAGCTTCCTGACGGTCCTGCACGCGGGCGCCGGACCGGTCCGCTTCACGCTGCCCGGGCCGCCGTGGGCTTCGGCGTACGAACTCCTGGTGAACACGGCGCTGGAGGCGCAGGCTTCGGCGCCGGGCACGGTGCGGGTGGGGGGCACGCCGGTGGCTGTCCGCCCGCGCTCGGTCCTCCTCCTGCGGGCCGTGCCGGCGGCTTCTTCCCCGCCTCGGCCTTGCCCGTAGCCGCCTGCGACGGGCTTTTCCCCTGCCCGCCCCTGCCCGCCCCTGCCCGAAAACGGGGAGACCCCGGACCCCAGCGACCTTCGGTCGCGTCCTCGAACGCCGAACGGGCTGGACATGGCTGATGCGGGTGCGCGATTCAGCCCGTCCGGCGTTCGAGGACAACGCGCGAAGGGCGCTCCCGCCGCGGGCGGCGAACCGGCCCCGCAGCCGGGCCGAGAAAAAGACGTGGGCACGGTAAGCAGTCAACCGTACCCTCACTCCTGATGACTGCCACCCGAGAAGTGCCCCACTCAACTGCCCGGTCGCTGCTGCGACTTTGGCCCTACGTGCGCCCCGTCCGCACCCGCCTGTTCCTCGCGGCAGCCGTGGCGGTCGTCGCGTCCTGCATAGGTCTCGCCTTCCCCCTGGTGCTGAAGTGGATGGTGGACGGCCCCATCGCCGAGCGCGACCCGTCGGGCGTCTGGCTGGGCGGTGCCCTGCTGCTGGCCCTCGGCGTCTTGGAGGCGGTGCTGTTCACGGCGCGCCGCCGGCTGATCGCCCGCCCGCTGGCCGGCGTCGAGGCGGACATGCGGGCCGACCTCTACGCCCGCCTCCAGCGGCTGCCGGTGGCCTTCCACGACCAGTGGCCCTCGGGGCAGTTGCTCTCGCGTGGCACGACCGATCTGATGCTGCTGCGGATATTCCTGGCGTTCCCGCTGACCTTCCTGCTGGTCAACGGGGTGACCATCGTGGTCGGCTTCGCCATTCTGCTGATGCAGCAGTGGCTGCTGGGCCTGGTGCTGCTCGCGCCGGTGGTACCGCTGGTCGCGCTGTGCTGGACGTTCGAGGAGCGCTATTCCCGGGCCGCGCGCACCGCGCAGGACCAGGTGGGCGATCTGACGACGGCCGTCGAGGAGAGCGTCCTCGGCATCCGCGTCATCAAGGGCTTCGGGCGGCACCACCGCCAGGAGCGCGCCTTCATGGCGCTCTCGGGCCGGCTGCGGTCGACCGAGCTGCGCAAGGCGGGCCTGCTGGGGACGCTCTGGGCGCTGATCATGATCCTGCCGGAGCTGGCGATCGGGGCGGCGCTGCTGCTCGGGGTGGTGCAGGTCGCCGACGGCGAGCTGTCGGCCGGCACCCTGGTGGCGTTCCTCTCCACGGCGCTCGCGCTGCGCTGGCCGGTGGAGTCGATCGGCTTCCTGCTCGCGGTGACGAACGAGTCGGCGACGGCCGCGGACCGCTTCTTCGAGGTGCTCGACACGGAGCCGCCAGCCGAAGCTCCCGAGGCCCTCGATGCCCTCGACGCACCGGTGCCCGCCCGGCCGCGGGGTGACGGAATCCGCCTGGAAGGCGTCGAGTTCCGCTATCCCGACGCGCCCGCCGGCTCCCCGCCCGTACTGCGGGGCATCGACCTGCACATCAGACCCGGCGAGACCATGGCGCTCGTCGGCACCACCGGCAGCGGCAAGACCACCCTCACCGCGCTGATCCCACGCCTCCACGAGGCGACCGCCGGGCGGATCACCCTCGACGGCCGGGACATCGCGGCGCTCCCCCGCGAGCGGCTGCGCGAGCTCGTCTCCGTCGCCTTCGAGGACCCCACGCTCTTCTCGGCCACCGTCGCCGAGAACGTCCTGATGGGCGCCGCGCACGCCCAGGAGGCCGATCTCGTACGGGCGTTGTCGGTCGCCCAGGCCGACTTCGCGCACGCCCTGCCCGACGGCCCCGCCACCCAGGTCGGCGAGCAGGGGCTGAGCCTGTCCGGCGGGCAGCGGCAGCGCCTCGCGCTGGCCCGCGCGGTCGTCGGCTCGCCCCGCTTCCTCATCCTCGACGACCCGCTCTCCGCGCTCGATGTCCACACCGAGGCCCTGGTGGAGGCGGCGCTGCGCGAGGTGCTGGCCACGACCACGGCCCTGGTGGTCGCCCACCGCCCGTCCACCGTCCTGCTCGCCGACCGGGTGGCCCTGCTCTCCGGCGGGCGCGTCACGGCGGTCGGCACCCACCACGAACTGCTGCACGGCAACGAGGAGTACGCGTCGCTGATGTCCGGCCGGGACGACCACGCCTTTCAGGGAGGGCCGCGACGATGACCACCACCGTCTCCGAGGAGCAGGCCGAGGAGGCCGGACCGGCGGACGCCGGTGACCCGGTCACCCGGGACGTCCTGCCCGCGCCCAAGGGCGCCTCCCGCGCGCTGCTGCGCTCACTCCTCGCCCCCGCCCGGGGCGCGGTCCGGTTCGCCGTCGTCGTCCTGCTGCTCCAGCAGGCCGCCGTCCAGGCGGGCCCGCTGCTGGTGGCGTACGCCATCGACCGCGGGGTGCCCGCCGTGCGCCACGGCGACCACGGCCCGCTGATCGCCGTCGGCGCCGGCTACGCCCTGTGCGCGCTGGCCTCCGGCCTGCTCCAGCTGGCCTTCGTGCGGCTGTCCGCCCGTATCGGCCAGGACATGCTCCTGGACCTGCGCGGCCGGATCTTCCGCCACGCGCAGGCGCTCAGCGTCGACTTCCACGAGCGCTACACCTCCGGCCGGCTGATCTCCCGCGCGACCTCCGACGTCGAGTCGATCCGCGAGCTGCTCAACGACGGCCTCCAGGAGCTCATCGCCGTCGCCCTGTCGGTGGTGTACGTCTCGGCGACGCTGCTCTGGCTCGACCTCGGCATCGGGGGCGCGGCCCTGCTGTCCTTCGCGCCGCTGTATCTCTTCGTGCGCTCCTACCGGCGGCGCGCGCTGGTCGTCTACGGCGAGCGGTCCACGGCGATCGCGGCCGTCATCGTGAAGTTCACCGAGACGATGAACGGCATCCGGCCGGTGCAGGCGTTCCGCCGGGAACGCGCCAACGACGCGCACTTCGCCGAGCTCAACTCCCGCCACCGCACGGCCAATGTGGCCGCGATGCTGGAGATGGCCCGCTACATCTTCTCGTCCCGGATGGTGGCCAACATCGCGCTGGCGGCGATCGTCCTGTGGAGTGCCCACCGGGTGGCCTCCGGCGACCTGGCGCTCGGCGTGCTCGCCGCCTCGGTGCTCTACCTGCGGCGGCTGTACGACCCGATCGACCGGCTCGGGATGTTCCTCAACACCTATCAGTCGGCCGCCGCGTCCCTGGAGAAGATCGCCGGACTGCTCGCCCAGCGCCCCTCCGTCCCCGAGCCCGCGCACCCCAGGACGCTGCCGGAGCGGCCCGCGGGCACTCCGGGCCGTGAGGTGGTCTTCGACGGGGTGCGCTTCGCCTACCGCACGGGCGGCGAGGTGCTGCCCCGCTTCGGCCTGACCCTGGCCGCCGGGCGGACGGTGGCCGTCGTCGGCTCCACCGGCGCCGGCAAGTCCACGCTGGCCAAGCTGCTCGCCCGGTTCTACGACCCGACCGAGGGCGAGGTCCGGCTCGACGGCGTCCCGCTGCGCGAGCTGGCCGTGCCGGAGCTGCGCCGCGGGGTCGTCATGGTCACCCAGGAGTCGTTCCTGTTCTCCGGCACGGTCGCGGAGAACATCGCCATCGGCCGCCCCGACGCGACGCGCGCGGAGATGGAGCGGGCGGCGAAGGCCATCGGCGCGCACGACTTCATCACCGCGCTGCCGGACGGCTACGACACGGACGTCCGCAAGCGTGGTGGCCGGATCTCGGCGGGCCAGCGGCAGTTGATCGCCTTCGCCCGCGCCCTCCTCGCGGACCCCGCGGTCCTCATCCTCGACGAGGCGACGTCCTCGCTGGACATCCCCGGCGAGCAGGCGGTGCAGGCCGCGATGCGCACGGTGCTGCGCGGGCGTACGGCGGTGGTGATCGCGCACCGCCTGTCGACGGTCGAGATCGCGGACCGGGTGCTGGTCATGGCGGACGGCCGCGTCGTGGAGGACGGCACACCGGCCGAGCTCATCGCGGGCACGGGCCGCTTCGCGGACCTCCACCGGGCCTGGCGGGACAGCCTGGTCTGAGGACGGGCGGTCCCCGGCCGGGGGCCGCCCGTCATTGGACTGCACCATTTCCGGTCGGGATGGCGCCCCCGGCGGCCCCGTCTCCCGGCCCCCGCGGCGGAGTTCAAGGGTCCCCCACCCCGCATCCTTCCCGATCCGCTATGCGGACCCCGCTTGTTCGTCAACGGACGCTATCCGGCCAACTTGCCGCCACGCTCCTGACACGTACATGCCTGCGGTGGCACTCTTCCCTCCACCGACGCACAGCTCCCCCACAGGATTCTCGGCAGGGCGTCGTGTGATCCCTTTTCCCTCATCGGCTTTCCCCCCCACTGACGCATCGTTCTTCCCCTCGCTCCGTCCGGGCGGCCGACTCGGCAGCCCGGCCGCCCTTCGGCCACCCACCGTGGCCATCGCAGAAGGAGTCAGTGTGAGACCCACCCCCCATCGGCGCGCAGTCGCCACCGGCGCACTGGTCGCCGTCACCGCGGTCCTCGCCGTCGGCGCGCAGACCGGCGCAGCCACCGCGAAGTCCGACCACGGCACCGCGGGCCGCAAGGTCGTCGCCAAGGCCGACCCCGGCGCGCTGCCCGCCAAGCTCACCCCCTCGCAGCGCGCCGAGCTGATGCGCGAGGCCAACGCGACCAAGGCGCGGACCGCCCGGACGCTCGGCCTCGGCGCCAAGGAACAGCTGGTCGTCAAGGACGTCGGCAAGGACGTCAACGGCACCAGCCACACCCGCTACGAGCGCACCTACGACGGCCTGCCGGTGCTCGGCGGGGACCTCGTGGTCGACGCGACCGGGAGCGGCACGGTCAAGACCGTCGCCAAGGCCACCAAGGCCCGGCTGGCGGTGGCCACCACCACGCCGTCGCTGGCGGCCTCCGCCGCCGAGAAGGACGCGGTGAAGGCCGCGAACGCGCAGGGTTCGAAGGCCACCAAGGCCGACGCGGCGCCGCGCAAGGTGATCTGGGCCGCGGACGGGACGCCGGTCCTCGCGTACGAGACGGTCGTCGGCGGCCTCCAGGACGACGGCACGCCGAACCAGCTGCACGTCGTCGCGGACGCGAAGACGGGCAAGAAGCTCTTCCAGTACCAGGGCATCAAGACGGGCACGGGCAACACCCAGTACAGCGGCCAGGTCAGCCTCGGCACGACGCGGTCCGGCAGCTCGTACACCCTCGACGACGGCACGCGCGGCGGGCACAAGACGTACAACCTGAACCACGGTTCGTCCGGCACGGGTTCGCTGTACACCAACTCCACCGACGTGTGGGGCAGCGGCAGCAACAGCGACCCGGCCACCGCCGGCGCCGACGCGCACTACGGCGCCCAGCTCACCTGGGACTACTACAAGAACGTGCACGGCCGCTCCGGCATCCGCGGCGACGGCCAGGGCGCCTACAGCCGGGTCCACTACGGCAACAGCTACGTCAACGCCTTCTGGGACGACGGCTGCTTCTGCATGACCTACGGCGACGGGTCGGGCAACGCCAAGCCGCTGACCGCGATCGACGTGGCCGCGCACGAGATGACGCACGGCGTCACCTCCGCCACCGCCAACCTCACCTACAGCGGGGAGTCCGGCGGGCTGAACGAGGCGACGTCCGACATCATGGCCACCGCCGTGGAGTTCTGGGCGAACAACCCGAGCGACCCGGGTGACTACCTCATCGGCGAGAAGATCGACATCAACGGCAACGGCACGCCGCTGCGCTACCAGGACAAGCCGAGCCGGGACGGCCGCTCCAAGGACGCGTGGTCCTCCGGCCTCGGCGGACTCGACGTGCACTACTCCTCGGGCCCGGCCAACCACTGGTTCTACCTCGCCTCCGAGGGCAGCGGCCCGAAGGACATCAACGGCGTGCACTACGACAGCCCCACCGCCGACGGGCTGCCGGTCACCGGCATCGGCCGGGACAACGCCGCGAAGATCTGGTTCAAGGCGCTGTCCCAGCGCATGCAGTCCAACACGAACTACGCGGGCGCGCGGGACGCGACGCTGTGGGCCGCCGGCGAGCTGTTCGGCGTCGGCAGCGAGACGTACAACAACGTCGCCAACGCGTGGGCCGCCATCAGCGTCGGCGGCCGGGTCTCGTCCGGTGTGACCGTCACCTCCCCCGGCGACCAGACCAGCATCGTGAACACGGCGGTCCAGCTCCAGATCAAGGCGACGAGTTCGACGGCCGGCGCGCTGACCTACTCGGCCTCCGGGCTGCCCGCCGGGCTGTCGATCGGCGCCTCGACCGGCCTGATCTCCGGCACGCCGACGGCGACCGGCACCAGCACGGTGACCGTGACGGTGAAGGACACGGGCGGCAGGACCGGCACCGCCACCTTCAAGTGGACCGTGAACACCACGGGCGGCGGCAGCGTCTTCGAGAACACCACCCCGGTGGCGATACCCGACGCGGGAGCGGCCGTCACCTCGCCGATCGTCGTGACGCGCAGCGGCAACGGCTCGTCCGCGCTGAAGGTGGACGTGAACATCACGCACACCTACCGCGGTGACCTCCGGATCGACCTGATCGCGCCCGACGGCAAGTCGTGGCGGCTGAAGGACTCCGACTCGTGGGACTCCGCGGCGGACGTGAAGGAGACGTACACGGTCGACACCTCCGGCTCCTCGGCCACCGGCACGTGGAAGCTCCAGGTCCAGGACGTGTACGCGGGTGACAGCGGCACCCTCAACAGCTGGCGGCTCAGCTTCTAGCCCACCGGTCCAGGCGCCGCCCGGGGAGAGCTCGACTCCCCCGGGCGGCGTCTCTCATCTCCTCGCGGGGGGGGCTAGCGCAGCAGCACCCCGGCCCCCTCGCCCGTCGCCTCCGACGGCAGGGTCACCAGCCCCATCTCCGCACCGCTGGCCAGCAGATGGTGGGACGGCAGGATCCGCACCGTGTAGCCGAACGGTCCCGTGCGGTCGAGCGTCAGCGGGCCCTCGTAGAGCCGGCGGCCGTCGAGACCCGGCGCCCCCGTCGGCTTCAGGGGGAACGTCGACGTGCGGCTCAGGCAGTCCGCGGGGTCGACGCGCCCGGCGACCGCCTGCACCTCGACGTCCGCGGGTTCGAGCCCGCCGAGGGTGACGCTCACCCGCAGGGAGACCGTGGAGCCCAGCTCCGCCGTGCCGTTGAGCGCGGTGTCCGCGACCGCCTCGACGTGGTCGACGGCGACCCCCGGCCACGCGTCGCGCACCCGCCGCTTCCACTCCGCCAGTTCCCTGGCGGCCTCCGGGCCCAGCGCGCGCTGGGCCTCGGCGGCGGGCCCGTAGAGCCGCTCCACGTACTCCCTGACCATGCGCCCGGCCAGCACCTTCGGGCCGAGGGTGGTGAGCGTGCCGCGGACCATCTCGATCCAGCGGCCGGGCAGGCCGCCCGCGCCCCGGTCGTAGAAGCGCGGCGCGACGCGCTCCTCCAGCAGCCGGTAGAGGGCGGTGGCCTCCAGGTCGTCGCGGCGGTCCTCGTCCGTCGCGGCGCCGTCGGCGGTGGGGATGGCCCAGCCGAAGTCGGGTTCGTACCACTCGTCCCACCAGCCGTCCAGGACGGACAGGTTGAGACAGCCGTTGAGCGCGGCCTTCATGCCGGAGGTGCCGCACGCCTCCAGGGGGCGCAGCGGGTTGTTCAGCCAGACGTCGCAGCCGGGGTAGAGCTTCTGGGCCATGGCCATGCCGTAGTCGGGCAGGAAGACGATGCGGTGGCGCACGCGCGGGTCGTCGGCGAACCGCACGAGCTCCTGCACGAGGCGCTTGCCGCTGTCGTCGGCCGGGTGGGCCTTGCCGGCGACGACGATCTGGATCGGCCGCTCGGGGTGGAGCAGCAGTTCCATCAGCCGGTCGCGGTCGCGGAGCATCAGGGTGAGGCGCTTGTACGAGGGGACGCGGCGGGCGAAGCCGATGGTGAGGATGTCGGGGTCGAGGACGCCGTCGATCCAGCCGAGTTCGGCGGTGCCCGCGCCGCGCTCGCGCCAGGAGGCACGCAGCCGGCTCCGCACCTCCTCGACGAGCTGTTCGCGCAGGGTGCGGCGCAGTTCCCAGATGTCGGCGGCGGCGATGCCGTCGACGGCGTCCCAGCGCCGGGAGCCGCCGACGGTGAGGGCGTCCTCGGCGCGCCCGGCGCCGACCTGCCGGGCGCCGAGCCGCATGACCTCGGGGGCCACCCAGGTGGGGGCGTGGACACCGTTGGTGACGGAGGTGATGGGCACCTCGTCGGCGTCGAAGCCGGGCCACAGGCCGGCGAACATCTGGCGGCTGACCTGCCCGTGGAGGGTGGAGACGCCGTTGGCGCGCTGGGCCAGGCGCAGGCCCATGACCGCCATGTTGAAGAGGTTGGGCTCGCCGCCGGGGTAGCTCTCCAGGCCGAGTTCGAGGACGCGTTCGACGTCGATGCCGGGGAGTTCCCCGGCGGGGCCGAAGTGGCGGGCGACGAGCTCGCGGTCGAAGCGGTCGATGCCGGCGGGCACGGGCGTGTGGGTGGTGAAGACGGCTCCGGCGCGCACGCTCTCCAGGGCGGCGTCGAAGTCGGTGCCCCGCGCGGTGAGTTCGCGGATGCGCTCCAGACCGAGGAATCCGGCGTGGCCCTCGTTGGTGTGGAAGACCTCGGGCTCGGGGTGGCCGGTGAGCCGGCAGTACGTACGCAGCGCGCGCACCCCGCCGATGCCCAGGAGCATCTCCTGGAGCAGCCGGTGCTCGCCCCCGCCGCCGTAGAGCCGGTCGGTGACGTCGCGCTCGCGGGGGCCGTTCTCCTCGACGTCGGAGTCGAGGAGGAGCAGGGGCACGCGGCCGACACGGGCCTGCCAGATGTAGGCGAGCAGACAGCGGCCGCCGGGGAGGGCGAGGGAGACGCGGCTGGGGGTGCCGTCGGGTTCGCGGAGCATCCGCAGCGGGAGCTCGTTGGGGTCGAGCAGGGGGTAGTGCTCCTGCTGCCAGCCCTCGCGGGAGAGGGACTGGCGGAAGTACCCGTGGCGGTAGAGCAGTCCGACGCCGATGAGGGGGACGCCGAGGTCGCTGGCGGACTTGAGGTGGTCGCCGGCGAGGATGCCGAGGCCGCCGCTGTACTGCGGGAGGGCGGCGGTGATGCCGAACTCGGGGGAGAAATAGGCGACGGCGGCCGGCAGTCCTTCGGGCTGTTCCTGATACCACCGCCGGCCGGTGAGGTAGTCGTGCAGATCGTCGGAGGCGGCGGCGAGGCGGCGGCGGAAGCGGCGGTCCTCGGCGAGGGCCGCCAGCCGGTCGGCGGAGACGGCCCCCAGCAGCCGCAGGGGATCCCCGGCGGCGGCCCGCCAGCCGTCGGGGTCGACGGACTGGAAGAGCTCGCGCGTCTCGGGGTGCCAGGACCAGCGCAGATTGCGCGCCAGCTCGCTGAGCGGTCGTAGGGGCTCCGGAAGGACGGGGCGCACACTGAATCGACGAATGGCCTTCACTGTCACGACGGTAGCGCCGTGGCGCCACCGATTCCCGGTTGTCGGGGACACTGCCCGCCGCGGCCGGGAGCGTGCGGCGAATGCGCCCCGTGGTGCCGGACGGGTGCGTGGATATACCTGTGGAGCCGGCCGGCGACGGCGCTGTCACGGCGGCCTTCTCAGCACAGCGGGCTCCGCCGCCTACAGCACACGCGTGAGCGCGGAATACGCCACGCGTACAGCAAACGCTCCGGCAGCCGGGCGACCCTACGGCTTACGTGGTGGCCGCGGGCCCCGCGCTACCCCGTCCGGCCGCTTCCTATCCCCTTGCGGAACATTGCACACGATCGGCCCAGCGGGGAGACTTCCTACGGGTGACGGTATGCCGACCGCCCTCCCCACGCGGTGCCACGGGAACTACGCGCCGGTAGGTCCCACGGGACGGGCATGCTCGCCAGGTGCCGAGGGGAAAGCTCACACGGTATGCACGGAAGTCAGCGTCACCGCACCGTCGTCCACGGCTCCGTATCCGGCGCAATTCCTCCGCGTCCACCCGGGTGAACGCGGGCAGGAGCAGTCATGCCCGCGCCCGGCCGAGAACCGGCGGAGCCGATAGAAAGAACAGAACCGCCAGACCTCCCGATTCCGTCGAACCTCCAGGTGATCCCATGATCGGTCGCATCCCCGTCCTGGACCTCGGCCCGCTCGTGGACTGCGGCCGCAGACCGGTCAAGGCCGTGGCGGGCGAGTCCTTCCAGGTGACCGCCACCGTCTTCCGCGAGGGCCATGACGCGGTGGGCGCGAACGTGGTGCTGCGGGGGCCCGCGGGCCGCTCCGGGCCGTGGACGCCGATGCGGGAGCTGGCGCCCGGCACCGACCGCTGGGGCGCCGAGGTCACCCCGGACGCGGAGGGCCGCTGGACGTACGCGGTGGAGGCGTGGAGCGACCCGGTGGAGAGCTGGCGGCACCAGGCCCGGATCAAGATCCCGGCCGGGATCGACTCCGAACTGGTCCTGGAGGAAGGCGCGCTGCTCCATGAACGGGCCGCCGCCGGGGTGCCGAAGAACGACGGCCGGGAGGCGGTGCTCGCCGCCGTCGACGGCCTGCGGGACACCGGCCGCCCGCCCGCCGGGCGGCTCGCCGCCGCGCTGGCCCCCGACGTCACGGCGGCGCTGGCCGCCCACCCGCTGCGCGAGCTGGTCACCAGCAGCCGGCCGGTGCCGGTCCTCGTCGAGCGCGAACGGGCCCTGTTCGGCTCGTGGTACGAGCTGTTCCCCCGCTCCGAGGGCGCGCGGCTGCCCAAGGACGGGCCGCCGGTCAGCGGCACCTTCCGGACGGCGGCCGAGCGGCTCCCGGCCGTCGCGGCCATGGGCTTCGACGTGGTCTACCTCCCTCCGGTGCACCCCATCGGCACCGCCTTCCGCAAGGGCCCCAACAACGGCCTCACGGCGGGCCCGTACGACGTGGGCAGCCCCTGGGCGATCGGCTCCGCCGACGGCGGGCACGACGCCCTCCACCCGGACCTCGGCACCTTCGAGGACTTCGACCACTTCGTGGCGCGGGCGCGCGAGCTGCGCATGGAGGTGGCGCTCGACTTCGCGCTCCAGTGCTCCCCGGAGCACCCGTGGGTGGAGAAGCACCCCGAGTGGTTCCACCACCGCGCCGACGGCACCATCGCGTACGCCGAGAACCCCCCGAAGAAGTACCAGGACATCTATCCGCTGGCCTTCGACGCGGACTTCGACGGGCTCGTCCGGGAGACGCTGCGGGTGCTGCGCTTCTGGATGGCGCGCGGGATCCGGATCTTCCGGGTCGACAATCCGCACACCAAGCCCGTGTCCTTCTGGGAGAAGGTCATCGGCGACGTGGGCCGCACGGATCCCGATGTGGTGTTCCTGGCCGAGGCGTTCACCCGGCCGGCCATGATGCGCACGCTCGGGGCGATCGGCTTCCAGCAGTCGTACACCTACTTCACCTGGCGCAACTCCAAGCAGGAGCTCACCGACTACCTCACCGAGCTGGCGGGGGACGCGAGCGCGGCGTGCATGCGGCCGAACTTCTTCGTCAACACCCCCGACATCCTGCACGCCTATCTCCAGGACGGCGGCCGCGCGGCGTTCGAGATCCGGGCCGTGCTCGCCGCGACGCTCTCCCCCTCCTGGGGTGTCTACGCCGGTTACGAGCTGTGCGAGAACACCCCGGTGCGGGCGGGCAGCGAGGAGTATCTGGACTCCGAGAAGTATCAGCTGCGGCCGCGCGACTGGGCCGCGGCGGAGCGCGAGGGCCGCAGCCTCGCGCCGTTGCTCACCGTGCTCAACCGGCTGCGGCGGCGGCAGCCCGCCCTGCGCCGGCTGCGCAACGTGCGTTTCCATGACGCCGACAACGACGCCGTCATCGCCTATTCCAAGCGGGCCGGCGGCCCCGGCGGCTCCTGTGTGCTGACGGTCGTCAACCTCGACCCCCACCACACCCAGGAGGCCACGGTCTCGTTGAACATGCCGGAACTCGGCCTCGAATGGCACGAGTCCGTCCCGGTGCGCGACGAGCTCACCGGAGAGACCTATCACTGGGGCAGGGACAACTATGTGCGCCTGGAGCCGGGCCGTTCCATCGCGCCCGCGCACGTGTTCTCGCTGCGACCGTCCTCACCGATCGGAGGGTCACCCACACCATGATCGTCAACGAGCCCGTCCCCGACACATTCGAGGACACCCCCGCGAAGGATCTGGATCCGGACTGGTTCAAGCGCGCCGTCTTCTACGAGGTGCTCGTCCGGTCGTTCCAGGACAGCGACGGCGACGGCATCGGCGACCTCAAGGGTCTGACGGCCAAGCTGGACTATCTGCAGTGGCTGGGCGTGGACTGCCTGTGGCTGCCGCCGTTCTTCCAGTCACCCCTGCGCGACGGCGGTTACGACGTCTCGGACTACACCTCGGTGCTGCCCGAGTTCGGTGACCTCGCCGACTTCGTGGAGTTCGTGGACGCGGCACACCAGCGCGGTATGCGCGTCATCATCGATTTTGTCATGAACCATACGAGCGATCAGCACGAGTGGTTCCAGCAGTCCCGCGCGGACCCCGAAGGCCCCTACGGCGACTACTACGTCTGGGCCGACGACGACAAGCAGTACCAGGGCGCGCGGATCATCTTCGTGGACACCGAGTCCTCGAACTGGACCTTCGACCCCGTCCGCAAGCAGTATTACTGGCACCGCTTCTTCTCCCACCAGCCGGACCTCA
Source organism: Streptomyces sp. NPDC020379 (assembly GCF_044387105.1). Lineage (NCBI taxonomy): Bacteria > Bacillati > Actinomycetota > Actinomycetes > Kitasatosporales > Streptomycetaceae > Streptomyces > Streptomyces sp. NPDC020379. The sequence goes on along the minus strand of NZ_JBIRVR010000009.1, from coordinate 15,659 downwards.
ACTACGAGAACCCCGCCGTGCAGGAGGAGATCCTGGCGGCACTGCGGTTCTGGCTCGACCTCGGCATCGACGGCTTCCGGCTCGACGCCGTGCCCTACCTCTTCGCCGAGGAGGGCACCAACTGCGAGAACCTGCCGCGCAGTCACGAGTTCCTCAAGCGGGTGCGGGCCGAGATCGACGCCCACTACCCCGACACCGTGCTGCTCGCCGAGGCCAATCAGTGGCCGGAGGACGTCGTCGACTACTTCGGCGACTTCGCCGACGGCGGCGACGAGTGCCATATGGCGTTCCACTTCCCCGTGATGCCGCGCATCTTCATGGCCGTACGGCGGGAATCCCGCTATCCGGTCTCGGAAATCCTGGCCAAGACCCCGGCCATTCCCGCGCGCTGCCAGTGGGGCATCTTCCTCCGCAACCACGACGAGCTCACCCTCGAGATGGTCACGGACGAGGAACGCGACTACATGTACGCGGAGTACGCCAAGGACCCGCGGATGCGCGCCAACATCGGCATCCGGCGCCGGCTCGCCCCGCTGCTCGACAACGACCGCAATCAGATCGAGCTGTTCACCGCGCTCCTGCTGTCGCTGCCCGGCTCGCCGATCCTCTACTACGGCGACGAGATCGGCATGGGCGACAACATCTGGCTCGGCGACCGCGACGGCGTGCGGACACCGATGCAGTGGACGCCGGACCGCAACGCGGGCTTCTCCTCCTGCGATCCGGGGCGGCTGTATCTGCCGACCATCATGGACCCCGTCTACGGCTATCAGGTCACCAACGTCGAGGCGGCGATGAGCAGCCCGTCCTCGCTGCTGCACTGGACCCGGCGGATGATCGAGATCCGCAAGCAGAACCCGGCCTTCGGACTCGGCTCGTACACCGAGCTGTCCTCCAGCAATCCCGCGGTGCTGGCCTTCCTGCGCGAAGTGCGGGTGCCGGGGCAGCGGGACGACGACCTGGTCCTGTGCGTGAACAATTTCTCGCGCTTCGCACAGCCGACCGAGCTCGATCTGCGGGCCTTCAACGGCAGGCATCCGGTCGAGCTCATCGGCGGGGTGCGCTTCCCGGCCATCGGGGAGCTGCCCTACCTGCTGACCCTCGCGGGTCACGGCTTCTACTGGTTCCGGCTGCGGCAGAGCGCGCCCCCGCCGCCGGGACACTGAGCCGCGCCCGTGCGCGTCCGGGCCCGATCGGGCGCGCACGGGCGGTTTTCCCCCGCGAAGCCTGGGAACCCTCACTACTACGCACGGGCCGGACCGAACTGATCGATTCCGCCGCCGAGGCCCCTTCCTCCTCCACGGGGCCGACAGCACGCACCGCGACGATCGCACGCACCGAACGCAGGGGGCCACCCGTGGCCGCCGGGGCTGACCGTACGGACGATCCTCGCCCGACACGTCCCGCACCGCACACCGGTCAAAGCCACAATCCGGGACACTTTGCCCAATCTGTCGTGTGCCCGGGGAAAGGACGCGACGCCATGTCGGACGCTGCACCGTCCCACCGCGGGACCACCCGCCGGGGGACGACCCCCGGACCTCTGTTGTCCTCGGTCCGTGCCGCCTCGGCCAACGCCGCGCCGCGGACGGACGCCGCCGGGGCGGGGCTGCTGAGTTCCCTGGTGCCGCTGCTCGCGGAGTGGCTGCCCCGGCAGCGGTGGTTCGCGGGCAAGGGCCGTCCGATCACCGGCTTCACGCTCGTCACGGCGACCGAACTGCTCCCGCACGTCCCCGGCAGCACCGCGCCCGGCCTGCTGCACCTGCTCGTACGGGCCCACCAGACCGGCTCCCCCACGGCCCGCCCCGGCCCCCTCGACGCACCGGGCCCCGCCGGGCACACGGGCAGCGACGACTGCTATCAACTCCTGCTCGGCGTCCAGGACGTACTGCCGCCGCACCTCGCCGCCGCGCTCATCGGCCGCCCCACCGGCGGCCCCCTGCACGGCCGCACCGTCTACGAGGGCCTCGCCGACCCCCGGCTCGCCGCCCTCCTCCTGGAGCGGCTGCGGACGCCCGGCCGCCTCGGACCGCTGCGCTTCACGCGCGAGGAGGGCGCCGTCATCCCCGCCGGGCTGACCCCCCGGCTGCTCACCGCCGAGCAGTCCAACTCCTCGGTGATCTACGGCGAAACGTATATCCTCAAGCTCTTCCGCCGCGTCTGCCCCGGCACCAACCCCGACCTCGAACTGCCCCGCGCGCTCGCCGCCGGCGGCTGCAACCGGGTCCCGGCGCCCGCCGCGTGGTTCGAGGCCGAGCCGCCGGGGCCGGACGCCGACGCCCTCACGCTCGGCGTCCTCCAGCCCTATCTGACCGGTTCCGCCGACGGCTGGCAGCTCGCGCTCAGCGCGCTCGCCGTGCGGGCCGACTTCACCGCCTCCGCCCGCGCCCTCGGGCACGCCACCGCCGAGGTCCACGGCGCGCTCGCCGAAGCCCTGCCCACCGTCGTGCTGCGCCGCCCCCAGCTGGAGCACCTCGCCGCCGCGATGACCCGCCGCCTGGACGCCGCCGCCGACGCCGTGCCCGCCCTGCGCCCCTACCGGGCCGCGCTGCGCGCCGCGTACGACGAACTCGCCGCGCTCGGCCGGGCCGGGCGCACCTGGCGCGCCCAGCGCATCCACGGCGACCTGCACCTCGGACAGGCGCTGCGCACCGCCGAGGACGGCCGCTGGGCGCTCATCGACTTCGAGGGCGAGCCCGCCCGCCCGCTGGCCGAGCGCTGCCGGCCGCAGCCCGCGGCGCGGGACGTCGCGGGCATGCTGCGCTCCTTCGACTACGCGGCCGCCGTCGGGCGCGCGAGCGGCAGCACCTGGTCCGCGCGCGCCCGCGCGGCCTTCTGCGAGGGCTACGCCACGGTGCGCGGCGACCCCCGCGAGGACCCCGAGCTGCTGCGCGCCCACGAGACGGACAAGGCCGTCTACGAAGTCCTCTACGAGGCCCGCCACCGCCCGGACTGGCTGCCCGTGCCGATGTCGGCGATCCGCCGGCTGGCGGAATCCCCGGCGGCGGGCGAGGCTGTCGCGGGAGCGGCCGTGGCGGACGAAGGCGTCACCGGACCCGTGCCGGGGAGCGGGACGCCCGCATGACGAACCTCCGCGTGACGAACCGGAGCCCAGCACCGCAGATCCGCCCTCCGGCCGCCGCCGGGGGAAGCCCGAGGAGGACCGCCCCGTGACCGCTCGTCCCCCGTCCAGCAGCCCCGCACCCGAGCCGGGAGGAGGCCGCCCCGCGGCCCCGTCCGGGATCCCGGCCACGTTCCTCCCGGGCCGGGCCCGCGCGGGGACGCCCGGCCCGGGGACCCCGCGGGGCGAGGCCCTCCGGGCGGCTTCGGGCGACGCACGGGACAGGCCCGGCACGGGCGGCGGCCCGGGAGGGCGCCGGGCGGCGGACGCGACTCCAGGCCGCGAGCCCGGCGGGGGCCGTACGACCGGCGGCCCGGCGGCCCCGGCTGACGACCCCGGCAGGAGCCGTACGGCCGGCGGCCCGGCGGTGCCCAGGAGCACCGGCGGCCCGGCGGCCCCGGGCGATGGCCCCGGCAGCGGTCGTACGGAAGGCGGCCCGGCCCTGGGAGCGGGCGGACGGCGTGCCCAGGCCCGTACGGCGGGACCGCTCGCGGGCCCGGCCGCTCGTACCCCTCTGGGGCGACCCGCCGAGCCGCTCGGGGACGAGGAGCGCGGGCGGTTGCTGCACGGCGCCCATCACGACCCGCACGCGCTGCTGGGCGCGCACCCCGTGCCGGGAGGTGTCGCGTTCCGGGCGCTGCGCCCGTTCGCCCGTTCGGTGGAAGTCGTCGCCGACGGTCTGCGGGCGGCGCTCCACGACGAGGGCGACGGCCTCTTCGCGGGCGTCCTCCCCCTCCCGGAGATCCCCGCCTACCGCCTGCTGGTGACGTACGACGACGCGGAGGTGGAGGTCCACGACCCGTACCGCTTCCTGCCCGCGCTCGGCGAGCTGGACCTGCACCTGATCCGCGAGGGCCGGCACGAGGAGCTGTGGCGGGCGCTGGGCGCGGAGCCGATGACCCACGAGGGCGTCCCCGGCACCCGCTTCAGCGTGTGGGCGCCGAACGCGCGGGGCGTGCAGGTGGTCGGGGACTTCAACTACTGGGACGGCACGGGCCATCCGATGCGCTCCCTGGGCGGCGCGGGGGTGTGGGAGCTCTTCGTGCCGGACCTCGGCGAGGGCGCGCTCTACAAGTTCCGGATCACCCGCCCCGACGGCTCGCACACGATGCGCGCGGACCCCATGGCCCGGCGCACCGAGGTGCCCCCGGCCAACGCCTCGATCGTGCACGCGTCGCACCACGAGTGGACGGACGGCGCGTGGCTGGAGCGGCGCGGCGAGCGGCCGGTGCACGAGGCGCCGTTCTCCGTCTACGAGCTGCACCTGGCGTCCTGGCGGCCGGGCCTCACCTACCGGCAGCTCGCCGAGCAGCTGCCCGCGTACGTCAAGGACCTCGGCTTCACGCACGTCGAGCTGATGCCGGTGGCGGAGCACCCCTTCGGCGGCTCGTGGGGCTACCAGGTCACGGGCTTCTACGCCCCGACGGCCCGGCTGGGCACGCCCGACGACTTCAAATACCTGATCGACGCGCTGCACCGGGCGGGCATCGGGGTGCTGATGGACTGGGTGCCCGCGCATTTCCCGCGCGACGACTGGGCGCTGGCCGAGTTCGACGGGCGCCCGCTGTACGAGCACGCGGACCCGCTGCGGGCCGCGCACCCGGACTGGGGCACGCTGGAGTTCGACTACGGCCGCACGGAGGTCCGCAACTTCCTGGTGGCGAACGCCGTCTACTGGTGCCAGGAGTTCCACATCGACGGGCTGCGCGTGGACGCCGTGGCCTCCATGCTCTACCTCGACTACTCCCGCGAGGAGGGCCAGTGGACGCCCAACGTCCACGGCGGGCGGGAGAACCTCGACGCGGTGGCCTTCCTCCAGGAGATGAACGCGACCGTCTACCGCCGCTGCCCCGGGGTCGTCACCATCGCCGAGGAGTCCACCGCCTGGGACGGCGTCACCCGCGCCACCCACCACGTGGGGCCGGGCGGCTTCGGCGGCCTGGGCTTCGGCCTGAAGTGGAACATGGGCTGGATGCACGACTCCCTGGTCTACGTCTCCAAGGAGCCGGTGCACCGGAAGTACCACCACGGTGAGATGACCTTCTCCATGATCTACGCCTACAGCGAGAACTACGTGCTGCCCATCTCGCACGACGAGGTGGTGCACGGCAAGCGCTCGCTGGTCTCGAAGATGCCGGGCGACTGGTGGCAGCAGCGCGCCAACCACCGCGCCTACCTCGGCTTCATGTGGGCCCACCCCGGCAAGCAACTGCTCTTCATGGGCCAGGAGTTCGCCCAGGGCGCGGAGTGGTCCGAGACCCACGGCCCGGACTGGTGGCTGCTGGACCCCTCCTACTCCGCGGAGGCCGACCACCGGGGCGTACGCGACCTGGTCCGCGACCTCAACCGCGTCTACCTCGACACGCCCGCGCTGTGGCAGCGCGACACCGCCCCCGAGGGCTTCGAGTGGGTCGACGGCGACGCGAGCGAGGACAACGTCTTCGCCTTCCTCCGCTATGACGCGGACGGCTCCCCGCTGCTCTCCGTCTCCAACTTCTCCCCTGTGGTGCGGCACCACTACCCGCTGGGGGTGCCGGCTCAGCCGACGGCCTGGGTGGAGGTGCTCAACACGGACGCGGAGCGGTACGGGGGTGGCGGGGTGGTCTCCCCGGACCCCGTCAAGACGGAGGCGACGCGGCATCATGGGCGGCCGGCGAGCGTGACGGTGACGCTGCCGCCGCTGGCGACGGTGTGGTGGCGGGGGATGTAGCGGACCGTCGCGCCCGCGGCGGGCTTTCCCCCTGCCCCGCCCCTTCCCGGCCGCGCCCGATGTGCGGCCGGGAAGGGGCGGGGCAGGGACGGAGCAGGGGAAGGAAACACCCTTTTGCCTTTACCATCCCTTTGCGGTTGGATGACCTCGACTTTTCCAGCCGTCGAAGGAACCCCCGTGCAGCGCACCCTCCGCAACACCCTGGCCGCCCTGGCCGTCACCGGCTCCGCCCTGGCCCTCGCCGCCTGCGGCGCCGCCGAGGAGAAGGTGACCGAGAGCGTCGACAAGGCGGTCAAGGAGACGTACGAGGTGACGTACGAGATCACCGGGTCCGGCACCGCCACCGTCGACTTCAACGCGGGCAAGGGCACGGCGAACGAGCCGCAGCTGGAGACCGAGACGGACGCCGCGCTGCCGTGGAAGAAGACGGTCACCCTCAAGGGCATCGCGGCCCCCACGGTCCAGGCCGGCGGCGCCGCGGACGGCGCGGAGGTGACCTGCCGGATCACCCACAAGGGCAAGGTCCTCAAGTCCGAGACGTCGAAGGACGCCTCGGCGCCGGCATCCTGTGTGGCGGTCTCCCCGCTCGCCTGAGGATCCGCTCGCACAAGGGTCAGTCACCCGCCGACGGCGTCGGCCCCGCCATCCGCTCGCTGATCCACTGGATCGGGCCGCGGCCCAGATTGGGGGCGTACGACGCGCCGTCGTGCTTGCCGCCCTCTATCACGTGCAGATATGTGTGAATGGGGCCCTTGCCGTACGTGGCCATGAAATTACGGACGTTGGGCATCGTCTTCTTGCTGCTCTCCCGGGTGCCGACCTGGAAGGCGAGATAGACGTCCGGCCCCTTGGCGGCGATCAGCCGCTTCGCGAGCACCTCGGGATTGTTCTCCCGCATCTCCTTCTCGTGGCCGCGCCACAGCGGGGAGTCGGGCACGATGTCCGGGCCGTTGGCTATGACGGCCTTGAAGGTGTCGGGGTGCTTCAGCACGGCCTTCAGGCCCGCGAAGCCACCGGTGGAGGATCCCATGAACGCCCAGCCGTCCCGCGACTTCAGGGTGCGGAAGTTCGCCTTCATGAAGTCCGGGACGTCCTCGGTGAGCCAGGTGCCCATCTTCGGCTGGCCCGGTATGTCACTGCCGTCCCAGTAGATCCCCTTGTCGTCCGGCCCCGGATTGAGCACCGGCATGGCCAGCAGGAACGGCTTGCTCTTGCCCTCGTCGTACCACTGGGCGATGTTCTCCTGGAGCTTGAAGCCGCCCATCCAGTAATTGGTGCCGTATCCGGGACCGCCGGGCAGGGCGATCATCACCGGGAAGCCGCTCCTGGCGAATTTCGGGTCGTCCGTGTATTCCTTGGGCGCCCAGACCCACACCTTGCCCCTGAAGCCGGACTTCCGGCCCTCCAGCGTGACGACGCTGATGTGGGTGCCGTCGTCCAGCGTCCGTACGTTCGCGAACGCGGCGGCCGGGCCGGTCGGCATCAGCGTGCCCGGGTCGGCGGGCGGCTTGCCCCGCTCCTCGGCCGCGCCATAGCTGACGGGATCCCCCTTGTCCGTGAAGGGCGGTATCTCGAAGTAGCTCATGGCGAGCCAGGCGATCAGCCCGGCCGCGACCACGGACGCCACGCCGACGAGCCCGCGTCGGGCGCGCGACGCCCGGCGGCGGCCCCGGCTGACGTACACCACATATCCATGAACACACGGATCCCGCGGATACGCGCGCGCTCCCGGCATTCAGGGGACACGGTTCAGACCTCCTCCCGCATCAGCCTCAGGTACACCACCGAGAAGAGCGCCCCCACGAGCAGCAGGAGCAGGGCGATCGCCGTGCCGTAGCCGATCAGGGACTTCAGGAACGCCTGGTCGTACATGAACACCGGCAGCGTCTGGCTGCGGTCGCCGGGCCCACCGCGGGTCATCGCCCAGATGAGGCCGAAGACCGACAGCGTCTGGAGCGTGTTGAGCATCAGATTGGTGGCGATCGAGCGGCGGATCATGGGCAGGGTGATGTGCCAGAACCGCCGGAGGCCGCTCGCGCCGTCGACCTCCGCCGCCTCCGTGACATCGCGCGGGATCTCGGCCAGGGCGGCGGAGTAGACGAGCATGGAGAAGGCGGTGCCGCGCCACACGTTGGCGAAGGAGACCGCGAGGATCGGCAGCGTGAACAGCCAGTTCTGGGTGGGCAGATGGAGCCAGTCGAGGACGGCGTTCAATGTGCCTCGGCGGTTGAAGAAGGTGTAGAGCAGGAAGCCCGCCACGATCTCCGGGAGCACCCATGCCCCGATCGCGATCGCACCGGTCAGCGCGCGCACGGGCCGCGACGCCCGGCGCATCAGCGCGGCGAGCGCGAAACCCAGGGTGTTCTGGCCGACGATGGAGGAGAGCACGGTGAAGACGAAGGTCAGGAACACCGCGTTCCGGAAGGCGTCGTCGGCGAACGCGCGCCGGAAGTTGGCCAGTCCGACGAAGGACGCGGACGCCTGGCCGGTCAACTGCGTGTCGGTGAAGGCGAGATAGACGCAGTACGCGATGGGGCCCGCGAGGAAGAGCAGCAGCAGAGTCGTCGCCGGGGCGATCGGCCACCATCGGAGGACTCCCCTCCGGCGGTGACGAAGGCGCGGCGCGGCGGATCCGGCGCCCGCCATCTCAGCGCTCCTCGACGCTCACGCCGGAGATCGACTTCAGCGCGTCGCCGTAGCGGGCGGCGGCCCGCGCGGCCGTCGCGTCGCCCGTCGTCACCGACTCCATGGCCTCCCGGATCGCGCTGGAGACCTGGGGGTAGACCGGCAGCGCGGGCCGGTAGTGCGTGTCCTTGACCAGGCCGGTGAAGAAGCGGATGCCCGGCATCGACGTGAGGTAGGTGGAATCCGCCGCGACGTCGTCCCGCACGGCGATCCCCGCGTCCCGCACGTCCCATGTCACCGCGTTGTCCTTCGTCTGGAGCGTCTCGACGGCCTGCCAGGCCAGATCCGCCTTCTCCGACTTCGCGGTGACCGACCACGCCCAGCCGCCGGACATGCTGACGGCGCCGGGTGCCGCGCCGTTCTGTGTGGGGAACGGCGCCTGGCCCATCACCTGCGACCAGCGCGGCCACGGTTTGCCGCCGGACGGCAGCCAGTTCTTGCCCAGCCAGTTGCCGTCGAGGTCGATGGCGAGCTTGCCCGCCGGGAGCCACTCGGTGGCCACATGGGTGTCGACGTTGGGGTCCAGCGCGTCCGAGGGATCCGGCCCGAGCTTCTCGGCGTAGACGGTCCGGACGAACTCCAGCGCGTCCTCGAACCCCTGGCTCCCGGTGATCCACTTCTTCGTGCCCGCGTCGTAGAGCGGGTCCTTCCCGGCCGCGGCGGTTCCGTACAGCAGCATCTCGAAGCCCTGCATGGTCGCGGCCTCGCCGGGGCCCTTGCCGGTGTAGACGTTGAGCGGGATCACACCGGGCAGCGCGCGCTTGAGCGTGCGGGCGGTGTCGAGCACGTCCTGCCAGGTGCGCGGCCGCCAGTCGGTGGGCAGGCCGGCCTTGGCGAAGAGCTCCTTGTCGAACCAGAGCCCCCTGGTGTCCGTGCCGTCCGGCACCCCGTACGTCCTGCCGTCCTCCGCCCGCACCGCGGCCTTCGCGGACGGCGCGAAGCGGGACCAGTCCTGCCAGCCCGTCAGCTTGTCGTCGAGCGGTCTCAAGTAGCCGGCTTTCGCGTCCGAGTTGATGACGAAGGTGTCCTCGCGCACGATGTCCGGGGCGGTCTTCGCGGACCGCATCATCTGCTGCACCTTGGAGTAGTAGTCGGCCTGCGCGGCCTGCACGGGGATCAGGCGCATCTTCTTGCCCGGGTGCTCTCGCTCGAACTGCTTCTTCACATCGGCGAGATAGTCGTCCAGGATCCGGTTCTTGTTGTCCGTGGTGCGCTGGTAGGCGACCTTCACGGTGTCGGGGCCGCTGTGGCTCCCGCCGCAGGCGGCGAGGGGCACGAGGGCGAGGACGGTGGTGAGGGCGAGGAGCGTGGGGGTGGTGGGGCGCACGGTACCTCCTACGGGAGGGCAAGGGTTGCGGCACGCGTGCGGTGTTTTCCCCGCCCCGCCCCCTCCCGAACCGGGGCGCGCGGCTCGCCGTTGCCGCCTGCGGCGGGAGCCCCCCTGGGGCGGCGTCCTCGATCTCCGGACGGGTGGAAAGCAACCCGTCCGGCGTTTGAGGACAACGCGCGAAGCGTGTTGCTCGGGGTCTGGTGGCTTGCCCCCACGCGGCGGAGCCGCGCATCAGACGCGGCCGGGAAGGGGCGGGGCAGGGGAACAAAGCCCGCCGCAAGCGACACAGCGCACCGGCTCGACCGCCCCGGTCACGACCCCCGTGTCAGCCACCGATAGCGCAATTCCGGGCGCCCCACCTGCCCGTACCGCGGCGCCCGAGCCGCACGCCCCGCGTGGACCAGGTGTTCCAGATAGCGGCGCGCCGTGATCCGTGAGATGCCCAGCGCCGTCGCCGCCGCGCCCGCCGACACGCCCTCCGGGCCCGCCTCGCGGATCGCCGCCGTCACCGCCTGGAGCGTGGCCTGGCTCAACCCCTTGGGCAGGGCGGCCGGCTGGGGCGCGCGCAGGGCGGCCAGCGCGCGGTCGACCTCCTCCTGGCCGCTGGCCTCGCCGGCGACCGCCCGGAACTCCGCGTAGCGCGCGAGCCGGTCGCGGAGGGTCGCGAACGTGAACGGCTTCAGGACGTACTGCACGACGCCCAGCGACACGCCCTCGCGGACGACCGCCAGGTCCCGCGCCGAGGTCACCGCGATGACGTCCACACTCTGCCCGGCGGAGCGCAGCGCGCGTATGAGCGGGAAGCCGTGCCCGTCGGGCAGACAGAGATCGAGGAGGACGAGGTCGACGGGGGTCCGCTTGAGGAACTGCGAGGCGTCGCCCCGTGTGTGCGCCACCCCGGCCACGGTGAACCCGGGCACGCGCCGTACGTACAGCGCGTGCGCGGCGGCGGCGACGGGGTCGTCCTCCACGACGAGTACGCGGATCGGCCCCTCGGCCGGCCGCGGGACGCTCACGAGACCGCCTCCTCGCGTACGCGCAGGGGCAGCCGTACGGTGAACTCCGCTCCCCCGTCCGGCACATCGGCGACCGCGACCGTGCCGCCGTTGCGCCGGGCCGCCTGCCGGACGAGCGCCAGCCCGAGGCCGCGGCCGTGCACGGCGGTGCCCAGCGGCTGCCCGGCCTTGGTGGTCCAGCCCCGCCGGAAGACCTCGTCCACCGCCTCGGGCGCGACGCCGGGGCCGTTGTCGGCGACCCGCATCAGCAGCTCACCCGCCTCGGCGCGCAGGGTGACGGTGACGCGGGGGCGGCGGCCGGCGCCTTCGGCCGCCCCGTGCGGCGCGGTCTCCGCCCGGAGGGCCCCGGCGGCCGCGTCGACGGCGTTGTCGAGCAGATTGCCCAGGATCGTGACCAGGTCCCTGGCCGGGAGGCCGGACGGCAGCAAGCCGTCGTCGACGCGGCTGTCGGGGGCGAGGAGGAGCTCGACGCCGTGCTCGTTGGCCTGGGCGGCCTTGCCGAGGAGGAGCGCGGCGAGCACGGGTTCCGCGACGGCGGCGACGACCTGGTCGGTGAGGGCCTGGGCGAGTTCGAGCTCGGACGTCACGAAGTCGACGGCCTCGTCGGCGCGGCCGAGTTCGATGAGGGACACCACGGCGTGCAGCCGGTTCGCGGCCTCGTGCGCCTGCGAGCGCAGCGCCTCGGCGAAGCCGCGCACGGAGTCCAGCTCGCCCGACAGGGCCTGGAGTTCCGTGTGGTCGCGCAGGGTCACGACCGTGCCGCTGCGCTCCCCGCCCGACACCGGCGAGGTGCTGACGACCACGATCCGGTCGTCGGTCAGGTGCAGTTCGTCCAGGCGCGGCCCGGCCGCCAGCAGGGCGTCGGTGAGCGCGGGCGGCAGGCCCAGCGCGGTGACGCGGCGGCCGATCACCTCGCCGTCCAGGCCGAGGAGTTCCCGTCCCCCGTCGTTGATCAGCGCGATGCGCCGCTGCCCGTCCAGCATCAGCAGCCCCTCGCGCACGGCGTGCAGCGCGGCCTCGTGGTAGTCGTGCATCCGGCTGAGCTCGGTGGCGTTCATGCCGTGGGTGTGGCGGCGCAGCCGGGCGTTGAGGACGTAGGTACCGGCGCCGCCGAGCGCGAGCGCCCCCAGGGCGACGCCGAGCAGGACGACGAGCTGGCGGCTGACGTCGGCGCTGATCGCGTCGACGGTGATGCCCGCGCTGACGAGGGCGATCACGCGCTGCCCGTCGGTGACGGGCGCGACGGCGCGCACGGAGGGGCCCAGCGTCCCGGTGTAGGTCTCGGAGAAGATCCGGCCGTCGAGCGCGGGGGCGGTGTGGCCGAGGAAGCGCTCGCCGATGCGGTCCGGGTCGGGGTGGGTCCAGCGGGTGCCGTCCCGGTCCATGATCGTCACAAAGTCGACGCCGGTGTCGTGGCGCACCCGCTCGGCGTACGGCTGGAGCGCCGTCGCCGGGTCCGCCGCCCGCATCGCGTCCCGCACGGCCGGGGAGGCCGCCACCGCCGCCGCGGCCGCGGTCACCTCGCGGCGCGCGGAGTCCTCGGCCTGGCCGCGGTCGGACACGTACGCGAAGGCCGCGCAGCCGGCCACCACGGCGGCGACCAGCACGGTCTGCATCGCGAAGAGCCGGCCGGCCAGGCTGTGGGGGCGGCGTATGCGGGGTTTGCGCATGGCGGACAGTCTGACCTGGGCGGGCCCATGAACGTAATGCACGCAAGGGTGACCGCAGTCACATGGGCGTGCATAGTCGCCGGAGCCCCCCCTCTCGGGAGAGTGGGCGTCCTGGAGCCGCGACAACGGGGAGAGACCCATGGCCACGCAGTCCGTAACGCAGTCACCACCGGGCCGCCCGGCGAAGGCCGGCCGGGACCGTACGCACTATCTCTACCTCGCGGTGATCGCGGCGGTGCTCGCCGGCATCGCGGTCGGCTTCGCCGCGCCGGGCGTCGCCGTCGAGCTGAAGCCGCTGGGCACCGGCTTCGTCAACCTCATCAAGATGATGATCTCGCCGATCATCTTCTGCACGATCGTGCTGGGCATCGGTTCGGTGCGCAAGGCGGCCAAGGTCGGCGCGGTCGGCGGTCTCGCGCTCGGCTACTTCCTCGTGATGTCGACCGTCGCCCTCGCCATCGGCCTCGTGGTCGGCAACATCCTGGAGCCGGGCAGCGGGCTGCACCTGACCGAGTCGCTGCGGCACGCGGGCGCGGCGCAGGCCAAGGGCGCGAGCGAGTCGACCGCCGACTTCCTGCTCGGGATCATCCCGACGACGATGGTCTCCGCCTTCACCGGCGGGCAGGTGCTCCAGACGCTGCTGGTGGCGCTCCTCTGCGGCTTCGCGCTCCAGTCCCTGGGCGCGGCCGGCGAGCCGGTGCTGCGCGGCGTCGGGCATGTGCAGAAGCTCGTCTTCCGCGTCCTGTCCATGGTCATGTGGGTGGCGCCGGTGGGCGCGTTCGGCGCGATGGCCGCCGTGGTCGGGGCGACGGGCGTGGACGCGCTCAAGTCGCTCGCCGTCATCATGATCGGCTTCTATACGACCTGTCTGCTCTTCGTGATCGTGGTGCTCGGCACGCTGCTGCGGGTGGTGGCGGGGGTGAACGTCTTCGCCCTGCTGAAGTATCTGGGCCGGGAGTTCCTGCTGATCCTCTCCACCTCCTCCTCGGAGTCGGCGCTGCCGCGCCTGATCGCGAAGATGGAGCACCTGGGCGTCAGCCGCCCGGTCGTCGGCATCACCGTGCCGACGGGCTACTCCTTCAACCTCGACGGCACCGCCATCTATCTGACGATGTCCTCCCTCTTCGTCGCCGAGGCCATGGGCGAACCGCTCTCCGTCGGCCAGCAGCTCTCCCTGCTCCTCTTCATGATCATCGCGTCGAAGGGCGCGGCGGGCGTGACCGGCGCGGGCCTGGCGACGCTCGCGGGCGGCCTCCAGTCGCACCGCCCCGAACTGGTCGACGGCGTCGGCCTCATCGTCGGCATCGACCGCTTCATGAGCGAGGCCCGAGCGCTGACCAACTTCGCGGGCAACGCGGTGGCGACGGTCCTCATCGGCACCTGGACGAAGGAGATCGACAGCGCCCGCTGCCGCGAGGTGCTGGGCGGCCGCCTGCCGTTCGACGAGTCCTCCCTGGCGGGCACCGACGGCCACGGCGCGCCGGCGCCGGAGCGGCGGGAGGCGGCGGGAGTGTGACCCCCGGACCTCACATGGCGACGGCGCACGCCACGGCGATCGCGCCACTGCCGACGGCGCTCCAGAAGAGCCACTTGAGCAGCCGGTTCTGCACCGCCCGCCCCCTGAGGTGCCGCTCTTGCCGCCAGGCGGCACCGTGGACCAACTGCGGCCCCGCGAAGCACAGGGCCGTCAACGCGGCCAGCAGCCCGGCGAACCAGCCGACGGCGTCGGCCGCGTCGATCTTGTAGCACATATCGGGAAACCCGCACGAGGCGCTGACGCTTCGCCCCGTCGCGTACGTCACATCGAGCTCGGCGTCGCGCATGACGGTCTTGCCGTCGGCGGACCGGAAGGCGCCGAAGCAGTCGGTGGAAGTGCCGCCACGCGAGGTCGTACGGGTCTCGCACCGCCGCACGGTGAAGGTGCCGTGCTGCCCGAACAGCCCGGAGGCGTGGGCGGAGTTCACGGCGCCGAGCGCGACGACGACGAGCCCGACGACGACGATGAAGGCACTGCCGAAACGTAGGGTCCCGCTGGAAGGGTCTTTCATGGGCTCTCCTGTGGTGCGGCGGCCCAATTTAAGGGGTGCGGGCTGAGCGCTTCCGGTGAGGGTGGCGCGGGTGCCGGTCGGCGGGGACGAGGGCGGGCCACAGACCGCCGTCTGCCGCTCTCGAAGGACCCGCCCACTCCGTCGCCCACCAGCTCCGGGAAAACGCCCGGCCAGCGCTCGTGGGAGACGCCGACCGGGGCCACTCGGGGCAGCTACGCGCTCAGGCGAGGTACAGGGTTGTCCGGGGAATCGAGCCAGACCCGTTCCCCGTCGCCATCCACGGTGAGCCCGAAGCGGTCGAAGCCGGGACGGCCGTTCTCCTCCCACCACCGGAAGGCCGCTTCCGTCTCGTCCCACAAGCGGCGCGGCCCGGATTGGGCCACGACGTACTCACTCGCCCCGGGCTCGTAGTCGGCCGACGCCCACGACCGGGTGTCGGTGCTGTACGTCCACAGCGTGTACGCACCGTCGTCGTACCGCTCGGCCCGCCAGAACGTTCCGGGTACGTGCAGCCCGATCACGAACTGTTCGACCCACCCGCCGATGTCGGCGGGGGACAGTGCCGTCACGCCCTTGACGCCGTCCGCGGGCCACTCCCGGCCTTTGAGGTAGGCATCAAACGGCGGCCGCTCGGTCCGCTGCTGCCTCAAGCGCATGAAGGCACTGGAGCGGGTGAAGGGGCCACCTGCCGTGCTGTCTTCGCCAACTGACAGGCGCATGATGTACTCGCCGCCGTACTCGGTCCCCCAGGGCGCAACGATGACCCCTCCGGGGCGAGTCTGCTCGACCCACGCCCGGGGCACCTCCCCGACAGAGCACGTGGCGATGACCCGGTCGAACGGGGCACTGCTCGCGTGCCCCAGACGCCCGTCTCCCACGAGCACCAGTGGCGCCAGGCCAGCCACCCGGAGGTTCTCGACGGCGGCCTTCGACACATCCGCGTCGTACTCGACGCTGACCACGTTGGCGCCGCCGACCCGATGTGTGAGGAGACCTGCGTTCCAGCCGGTGTCAGGTAGGACCGCCGCATTACTGCGGCGGTCCCCCCTCAGAACCGTGCGTGCCACTCGTCGCGGCAC
>NZ_JBIRVR010000008.1:130689-307237 GCF_044387105.1 Streptomyces sp. NPDC020379 | reverse complement strand
AGGCCACCCCCTTGCGGATACCTCATGGCCCTTGACGTACAGCGGCAGGCAACACATGTCAGCCGCGACAACACGCCAACAAAGTCAGTAGCGGCCCAGATCGCCGATAGGTCGCCTTCCGTCCCGGCGTCGTCCGGGCAACGGAGGGCGTCGACGTCAAGGCGCTCGTCCAGGGCGTCCACGACAAGGCGGGGCCAGCCCGTGACCGTGCGGACGGCCTGAAGCGCCGGCGGAACGGCGATGCCCAAATTCGCCACCCGCGACTGGCCCTCGTAGTACGAGTCCAGGGTCCGCAAACGCCACGTGTCCTCAGTGGCCGTCGCGGACAGCAAGGCGACGGCGTCGCGCTCGGCATCGGACAGGGACAGGGACAGGGAGGGCAGGGCAGGGATGAGCAAGGGGATTCCCCCCCTCGCACCTAGCCGAGGACGATCACGCGTCCTTTACCGCGCGCCCGGGGGCGCTTGCCGTATTTGCTGCTGGTGATCACTAGGCGGCGCAGCATGCGCGCGCCGACCATGCACACGGCAAGATCAATCTTGCGCGAGGACGCTCGGTGTTCCTTGCCGATCGTGATCCCGAAAGCGTTGGTACGCCGCCGCGCGTTGCGGACGTGGGTGCGCATGATCTTGTGTCCGTCGTGCGTCAACTGCCGTTCGAAGATGTCGATGTGGGCGCGTTCCACAGCGTGGGTGAACTCCTCCTGGCGGCGCCGGTCGCCGCCCATGTCCCACTCCACGGCATGCCGACGGCTGCCGGTGGTCGCGGCGTGGACCAGGAGCCGGGCGCCGTAGCGGTCCGCCCACATGTCGATGAACCGGTCCCAGTAACGACCGCCGTCGGACTGGTCCTCACCGGTGCCCGGGTCGGCGAAGAACGCGAGCACCCGAAACCGGGCGAACGCGTTGTCCACCACTCCGTCGACGTCCTCACGCGGGACGTTCCACACGTCGACCTGCGGCGGGCGCTGCCACACCCCAAGGGTGGTGACGTGGCCGTCGGACATGCGGCAGGCCACCAAGCCGGTGGCGTCGTCGCTCTTGGAGCAGTCGAGGAACAACACGACCTCGTCGCCGTCGGACAGGACCAGGTCGGGGCGGGCGCAGGCATCCCACTCGTAGGGCGCGCACCACGCGTCCTCGGCGGCCGTGACTTGGTTGTACCAAAAGCGCCGTGACCGGGAAGCGGGGTTCCGGACGTCGAGGATGGACGCCACGATGCGGTCGATGTCCAGCCAGGTGGCATCCCCGCGGACCGCTTCGATGACCTTCGGTGCCCACGCCGCATTCAGCTTCGCGCCGGGCGGGGCCTCCAAGGAGTCGTAGAGAAGACCGGTGTCCACGGCACGGCCGGCCTGCGCGTCCTCCCAAGCCTCACGGGTCCGCTCCGCGACGCTGTCCTCCCCCGGCTCGAACGCATTCGTGATCGCCAGACTGCGCGCGGACCCGTCGGCGCTCTTGGTGGCGTTCCTTTCCAGGACAGCCGCCATCTCATGGCCCCCGTTGGTCGACAGCCAGTGATGCGGCTCGTTGATCAAGCTCCAAGATGCCCTGGAGCCCTCCAAAGCACGCGGTGAGCTGGTGACGGCCTCGATCCGGGCCCGGCCCCTGTGGGCGTAAATGACCTCTTTGCCGAGGTCGATGGAGTACTCCTCAATGGCCCTCTGAGTGAAGAGCCCAGGGAAGATCATCATGGTGTTGCGGGTCTGCGCCTGTGTGACCGCAGCGAGCATCACCCAGGGCTCCGGATGCGGTTGCCCAAGTGGCTGCCCCTCCGGAACACCCGAGGGGTCATTGGGGCCTGCGACCCGACCTGACGGCCGACACGGGCCCACGAACTCCACGGCGGCGTAGGTCGCTGCGAGCGGGTCTTTCCCGTGGCCCTTCAGCCGCTGGAAGACGGCGTCCCGGTAGAGGAATCGATCCGTCACAGGGTCGATCGCGTAATACCAGAGCGTGAAACGAGCCTGCTCCGGGGTGTACGTCCAAGGCGTACCGGCGGAGTGCTGGAGATACTCAGCGGTCCACGACAGAACGTGCCACCCCAGCGACGATTCAGGGAGGACGAACCGGCCTTCGCCATCCCGGCGCCACGTCGGCCCGATGGTCACGGGCTCGATGACGTCGGGCGGAAGATCGTCCTCGGGAGCAGGGGCGGTCACGGGGACCACCCCCTTCGTCAGGCGCCGAGGGCGGCCCGATAGGCCGCGATGGCGGTTACGCCGGCCGGAGTCTCCTGTTCGGTCGGGGCCCGCTCCAGCTCGATCCGAACCCGACGGCGGGCGCCCTCTGTGGTGAGGAGTTCCGTCATGGCGGAGGAGACAGCGGCGAAGAGCTGCGCGGAGAACCGCTGTCCGGCCGCAAGGTTGCGGCTCATGGCCTCGGCGACGTAACGGGCGGTGGCCACGTCGGACGGCTCGTAGAACTGGGCCTGCCCCGAGGCGGCCAGGCTGCGGTACCAGTCACAGGCGATGGCGTGCCAACTCGCGTCAGGGTCGGGCCACTCGACCAGACCGGGAGCGGACGTGGCGTGTACCAGTTCAGCGCCGTCCTTATTGCGCCGGCGCCGCTCTGCGGAACGCTTCGGTACAGGTCCGCGGGCACCCACACGATCACCTCCGGGTACTGCTGTGTGCTGGTGAAAGGGAGCGGGAGACCGCCCGCCGGACGCCCCTGTCGGCCGCTGTGGTGGCGGGTTACTCGTCTCGGGCGGGCGGTTCCCGCGCGTTGCCTCACGACCTCGGCAGACCACTCCGAGTAACGGCGGGGTGCGTGATGCACGGGCAACGAGTCGAAGGACCCCGGTTCACGGGCTCGGAAACCCGTACAGACAGACAAGTGCATTGCCTATCGCCCTGGGTCGGAACCGGGGAGGGGGGCCACCCCCCAGGGGTAGTCACACAGAGTTACCCCAGTCGGCCGGGGTGGGGGTCGTCGGGGCGGCGCCGGCCGGGCCGACGTGCGCGGCCGGCGGCACCCTCTGCCGCGCTCTTCTGGGCGTGGCAGGGGCCGCAAACGCCCTGTAGAGCCCGGTCACGGTGGTCGTCGGTCATGGCCTTGATGTGGTCGACCTGCGTCGAGGGACGGACGCCGCAAATGCGGCACACCGGGTCGCGGGTGAGAACGCGGGTGCGGATCACCGACCAGTTCCCCGGCAGGCGGGCGGCCCGGTTGCTGGTGTTCCAGGGCAGGGGCCGTCACCTCCGGGCAGGTCAGTGACGGTGAAGGTGGTGCCCGCCCCCGGGTTCGAACCGGGATCTCTGCGGCATAACCGCAGCGCAGTGACTGCGCAGTGGCCGCGCACCTCTCCCTTGGGTCAGGCGGGCGTGTGGGGAGTCCGCACGGGCTTGCGACCCCGTTCGGCTCATCCTCGACGGCGGGCCGAGGACCGGTTACTAGTGGGCGGTGCGGACTCCTGGTGATCCCGGCCGGAGTCGAACCGACTCGCCCCCGGGCAGGGGACTTCCATGGCGGGACCTGGCCATCCCCACGTGGGGGCGGCGGCGGGGTTACAGGGACGCGAGTGCGGCCGTGGCCTTCCGGGGGTCGCCCTTGACGAAGGTCAGGACGTATTGGTGGTGGCGGCCGTGCTTGCGGGATGCGCGCCACTGGGCGCCGAGCCGCATGGGGGCCGTGCCGAGGCTGTTGACGAGGATGGCGTCGTTATACAGGCGGGCGCCTGCGGCGTCGTGGGCGGCGATGGTGAGCGGGACCAGGCCGCGCAGGTATCCGGTGCTGCCGCGGACCTCCCCCACGACCCAGGTGGCGAATCGGTCCGGCGCCAGGCATCGGACGGTCTCCGCGATGATCGCGCTGTACGCCGCGGCGAACTCGCGCCACCTCATGGCGGACAGGTCCGCCGGGTGATCGCTGTACCGCTCCAGGTCGTGATACGGCGGGCAGGTGAAGACGTAGTCCGCGTGCCCCGCCGGGAGGGCGGGGAGTTCTTCGAGTGCGTCGCCGTGAATCCAACGGGGTTCGGCGGCGAGTAGGTCACGGGCGCGCCAGTCGGCGGCGGCTTCCTCGTTGGCGTCGACCTGGAAGGGGGACAGGTCGACACCGGTGTACTGGTAACCGCCGTTGGCAGCGACGAGGCCGCGCACGGAGCCGCCGGCGAAGGGGTCAAGGACCCGCCCGCCTTCCGGGCAGTACCAGGAGTAGGAGGCTTCGGCGAGGACCGGGTCGAAGGTGGAGAGCCCAGCGTTGACCGCTGCCATCTTCCGGCCGAAGGCGTCCGCCGTCTTGTAGGTGGTGACGTGCTCGCGCCCCCGTCGGCTGTGGAGACCGAGGTCTTCCCAGGCACGACGGCGGTCACGCCATGGGCCTAGGTCTGTCCGGAGGACGGAGAAGGGCTGTATGCCCGGCAGGCCGCGCCCGGTGGTCACCGGTGCGGCGTCTATCAGGGCCAGTTGGGACACAGCGCGACCTTTCGTGCGGGCGCTCACGCTGCCGTGGTGCTCCGCTGGGTGAGGTAGGCGCGGACGTCGCGAAGGTCGACCAGGGCCCGGCCGGCGGTGTCGTATCCAGTTCGCTGGATGTGGCCGCGGCGTATCCACTGCCGGACTGTTGCGGGTGTGACCTTGACGTAGGTGGCGGCGGCGACGGTGTCGCAGATGACGGGGGTAGTTGGGGACACGTGCGTCTGCCACCGCCTCGATACGCGAAAGCCCCTCCGGCCCGGGGGGGGGGAGGGGCCGAAGGGGCTTTCTGGCTTTCGCACCGGTATGCAGACATACGAGGGGTGCTGCGATTGAGTGTGACACGGCCGGAGGGAAACCCCAAACACCCGTGCTGGTCAGACAGCTAGGGCCAGGGCGACGCCCAGGTCGATGGCGTCCCAGACCGTTCGGCACCACCGGCACGTGACTGTGGTGGCTCCGGGGACGTAGCGCAGGACGGCGCCGCACGCCTGCGTGGGGTCGTCGGCCGCGGGGGCGGGGCAGTGGCCGATACGGCGGGCGCGCCGGGCTGGGTCGAGGAGGCCCGTTGCGTCGCTGTGCAACTCGGCGATCTCCCGGGCGAAATCGTCCACGGCAGCGTGCTGTTCGACGGCCCAGGGGAGGTTGGCGCGCAGTGCGGTGGCGGCCTCGGTGAGCGGGTCTGCACGGTACGTCGGGGGTGTCCATTCGAGGTGGTCGTGCCAGTCGGCGAGCCAGCTGTCGAGTGTGGCCGTGGCGGCGGCGATGCGGTCGAGGATGTGGAGGCGGATCGGCGCCTGGGGTTCGCTGCTGGCGCGGGTGCGGGGGCCGTCGAGTGCGCGGCCGGAACCGGGGGCGAGCAGACCATGCAGGTCGTGTATCAGGTCCGGGAGCTGTTCAAGGTGATCTGCGATCCGTCGTTCGCAGGGACGGCAGGCGTACCGGTGCCGCTCGGCGTCCCACAAGGGGCGGGTGCAGACGGTGCAGGTGGGGCGGTCGGTGTGCGTCATTGGCGCTTCTCCTCGCTGCGGACGGGGTCAGCCGGCGGACTGGGCTATGGCGTCTTCGGGGGTGATGTCGCCGACGCAGAGGGCGCGGAGCGCCATCACGATGTCCCCGTGTCGGCGGGTGGCGGTCAGGAGGGTGTCGGCGATGTGGGCGGCGGTGGCGAGCCGCTCGTAAAGGTCGTCCAGGCGTTCGTCGGTGATGGTGGTCGCGGTGTCCCGGTTCATGCGGCGGCTCTCGTGCGGGTGGTGAGTCGGCGGGTGGTGGGTCGGTAGTTCTGCTCTGCCTCGGTGCGCCCGCCCCAGATTCCCCACTCCCGGTGATCGCGGGCCCAGGTGGCACAGGTGATGCGGATGGCGCAGCGGAAGCAAATGGCCTGCGCGGCGGCCACGCGCGCCGTCGTTTCGTCCGGCTGCTCCTGTCGGTCCGGGGGGAAGAAGTGTTCGGGTGCGTCTGTGCAGGGGACGCGGTATTCGTCGCTGCGGGGGACGTAGGGCGGTGGGGTGATCTGGATCAGGGACACGTGGGCGCTTTCGGGTCGGTCGGCAGGTAGGGGCGGGCGAGACGCTTCGAACGGCTGGACGGGCCCGTGGGAGACGTTCGCGGATGCCCGGCGGGAAGAGGGCGGGCACGTCGTGTCGTGCGGCGAGAGGGGCTGTTGTGGCTGTTGGTGGCCTTGGTGAAGGCACTGGGGCGGTCGGGGTTGGAGAGGTGGGGGGAGAAAGCGGATGGTGTTGCGGCGGTCAGGGGCGGAGTTCCTTGGTGACGTGTCGGCCGGTGGCGGCGAGGAGTTCGGCCAGGGGGCGGCGGCGGGCGGTGGGGTCGGCGGCTCGGATGCGCTGGGCACGGACGGCAAGTAGGTAGGCGGCGACGTCGTCGGGGTCCGCGTCAGGAACCTCCGGGGGCTGCCCGGGGCCGTGGATGTGGCGGGACCGGCCGGCGCGCAGCTCGCGCACCTTGGCGGTGATCTCGCCGACGGCCACGAAGGCTTTGCCGCTGTCCACGAGGGCGACGACGGCGGCGCGAGCGTCGGCGAGGCCGTAGGGGGCGAGGACGTCGTGCCAGGCGTCCGGGGTGTACTCGTCGAAGCGCTGGCCGGGGCAGATGGCGCGGACGTAGCGCGTCAGGGCAACCGTTTCTTCAGGGGTCACGCGATCATGGCTTTCTGTGCGTCGGTCTCGGTGGCGCCTTCGGCAGCCATGCGGGCGCGGGCGCGTTCCATGGCGCGGGCGAACTGGTCGTCGCTGGCCGCTTGATGTCGTTCCACGAAGGGGCCGGGCAGGGGTGCGGCGGGTGCGTCCGCGGGGGTGTCGGGGAGGGCGTCCCAGACCTTCAGCAGGTAGCGGATGGTCCGTGGCGGGTTGTGCGGGTTCCACGCGCGGCGTGCGGCGTCCACGAGCCGATCGGTGGGGATGCGGTCGAGGTGCCGGTGGAGTGCCTCGCGGTCGGCGCTGTCGGTCCGCCACCCGACATGGCATCCGGCCGCGGTGAGCTGATCGGCAAGGGCCTGTGCGAAGGCGGGGACGCCGGCCGCTTCCGGACCGGTCCCTGTGCGCTGCGGGGGGTGAAGGGGGGACTGTTCTATCCCGTCAGGGATAGAACTCGGGTCGGGACGGGTCGGGTCTACGTGCGCGCCCGCGAGGCGTCCGACGTGACGCACCGCTTTGACCTGCGGCGCAGCCGAAGAACGCGAGGTCGATTCAGCGTCGTTTCGCGTGCGCTTCGCGCGTGATCCGGTTGCGGATCGCGCGCTGTTCGCATCCGGAGCAGCGGCGGTTTTCGACGCTCGCGCCTGCCGCTGGCGCTCCGCGGCCCGGTCGCGGTCGGCTTGGACACGGGCCCGGGAGGGGTTGGAGTCGAGGAAGTCGTGGACGAGGTAGTCGCCCGGGTCCGGCTGCGGGCAGCGCGCGCACTCGTGCCCGGCGGTGTGCAGCAGCCCGACGGCGAACAGCTTGCGGATCTGCGGCGCGGTCCCGTATTCACGCACGACCGCCCCCGGGACAACGCCGTCCGTCAGGTGCTGCCCGGCATACGAGATCACTCGCACGAGCAGCCCGGCGGCGGCGTTGCCTGCCCGGATGATCTTCGGGTGTGAGTGGAAGCCATCGTCCAGCCGCGCCCACATGTTCTGTTCCCCTCCCCTGGTCCTGACTGATTGCGCGCGGCCCGCCCGCTCGACGGGCGGGCGTGTTTATGCCGCGGGTGCTGTCTCCCCCGGTGCCGCGGTGATGCGGTAGACGGTGATGCGGTGGCCGTGCGTCGCCGGCGACGTGCTCGGCACCGTCCGGCCGGTGGCGGTGATCGCGCCGGAGGCGGCCAGGCCGCGCACCGCGGCGCCGAGGAGTCCGTGGGGCAGGTCGTCCGGAAGCTGACGGCGGAAGTCGTTCGCGGAGAACTCCCCGACCGTCAGGCCGTGGTCGAGGATGAGTTCCTGCACCAGGGTGAGTTGGTCGCGACCGGCCGCCGCGCGGATGCGGGCGAGTAGGCGGTTGGCACGCCGCTGGGCGCGGAACTGGTCGAGGTGCACCGCGCCGGGCGGGGCGGCTTCCCCGGTCGTGGTCGCAGCGTCGTCCCGAACGGTGTGGACGACGGCGGCCTGCGTCGAGCTGGTCATGCTGCTGCCTTCATGTAAGTGCGGTTGGGGATGAGTGACCGGATGGTTCCGTCGGCGCGCAGGGAGCGGGTGGCAATCTTCTGCCCGGCCACGCGGCAGTGGCGGGCATCGCCCATGACGGCCAGGACGGCGGCGGCGAGCTCTGCCTTCCGGGCGGCGGCGCGCTGGGCGTCGAGGACCGCAGACCGGTACGCCTCGGCGAGGTCCGGGGCGATGTCGACTTCGCCCACCGGTTCCGGCACGCGCCCGGAAGGGGGCGGGGCCGGGCGCTCGTCCGACGGTGGCGGCTCGCCCGCGGCCACGCTCCGCAGGAATTCGGCTGCCGACTCCCGCAGTACTTCAGCCTCGGCAGCGTCGTAAGGGACGGTGTATTCGCGGTAGTCCTGTCCTGCTACCAGGACCGCGACGTGTGCGACGTCGAGGCCGAGGGTGTCGAGCTGCCACAGGACCTGGCAGCGGTAGTAGAGGGGAACGCCGTCGGCCCAGTCCTCTTCGCGGCGGCTGGTCTTGATCTCCAGCAGGGCCGCCGGCCCGCCGTCGGCGGGGGTGAGGATGCGGTCCGGGGTGGCGCGCTGCCAGCCCCGGGCCCGGTTGGCCCACGTGCCCGTGGTGTGGACGGCGAGGTCCGGGTGGGCTTCCGCGAAGACGTCGGCGATCACTGGTTCCAGGCGGGTGCCCCACTTCATGGCGGCCGTTGATGCGACCGTCTTTGCCGGGGTGGTCCCGGCCTTCCGGTGCCACAGGGACGCGCGGGTCCGCCAGGGGGAGAGTCCTATCACGGCCGCAACGTCGGTGGCGGTGATGACGAGACCCGAGCGGGCGCGGTCCCACTCGGCCGTGCCCGGGGCGAAGGTCCCCAGGAGCCGGGCGGCGGGTATCTGCGGTGTGGTCATCGGGTGTCACCCCCGCGGCGCCGACCACGTCGACGGCCGGGCATGTCCTCGGTACGGGTGAGCCACGCCGCGGTCGCCCCGCCGACGAGCAGGGACCCGACGATGATCCAGGCGCTCATGCCGCCCACCGCTCACCCACGCGGCGGCCGGACCGGTCGCGCTTCGGCCGCGCCGCCTGGTTGAGCGGGTTCAGCTCCGGGTTCGACCGGGAGTCGGCCGCCTCGCACGCGTCCAAGTAGGCATCGAGTTCGACGAGCCGGTAGACCACGTGACCTTCCATGCGGAAGGACTTAGGCCCGCGGCGGCGGTGGCGCCAGGTGCGCAGCGTCGGGACAGCCACGCCGAGGTAGGCGGCGGCCTGCGCGGTGCGCAGGACAGCGGGCCGGATGACGTCTGCATGGGCCGCGGATGAGGCGATGACGGCGCCAGTGATCACAAAACCCCCCTGGGTTCAGCAGGGGCCTGGTTGCCCCCCGCGCCATCAATCTAGACAACGAAGGACAACGAAACAAGGGATAAAAGACATTCGATTGACATCGATGGCGTCATGGCGTTCCATGGCGTTGCGGCGCGTTTCGACGCGTTGCAGATCAAGAGAAGGGGGACGTACTTTGACCACGACCGGGAAAACCGCCAGCCAACGACGGGGCAAGGATCGTGAACGACGTGTCACAAGAGCGCTGGCCGGTACTCGGCGCCGCCCTGCGCCAGGAACGGGAGCGCCAGGGCCTGAGTCAGCAGGACCTCGCCCACCGCGCCAACGTGTCCGTGGGCAGCGTGAAGAACGCCGAGAAGGGCGTGGCCCCGAAAGGCCGGCGGCCGTACACCCTGACAGTCATCGCGAACGCGCTGGGATGGGCGCCCAGTTGCATCGACGACGTTCTATCCGGCATGCCTGCCCCGACCTCGGCCCCCGAGGTACCCGTGGTGGAGGCGGAAGTGAAGCCCGCCATGAGCGGGATCGATGAGGTCGCCCGAGCCATGTACGGCGCACTCAAGTTCCAAATGGCATGCCAGCAGCACGGAGCCCCGCCGGAGGCGATCGCAGATTTTGAGGCAGCTACCCAAAGGCTCCTCGCCTCCACCATGCGCGCGCAGTCGGAACGCCCGCGACTGACCCAAGAGCATTTTGAAGCCGTCGCCCATTCCCCGAAGGGCGACGGGGGCCCCGAGAGCGACCGCCACGTGGTGGATGAGGCCATCCGCCGGTTTGACAGCGAAAACCTGTAAACCTGTAGCAGGTTCGTCCCAAACACAACCCCATTCCAAGCAAATAACACTGTAAATGCCACTTGCACGCATCTGTGCAGCCGATTCATGATCGGACGGCCGCTTCACAGCTTGAAATGGGGGGACGGGATGATGACCCATGCCTACAACCGGAAGGCCGCCACGGCACGGCTTTCCCCGAGTGACCCCGTGTGCGCCCGCGTGCCCGAATCTGCCGGGGAGCCCTACTCCCCCTTGGATCGGGCGGAGCAGCTTGGCCTGCACGTCCGGTACGCGGAGCTGTCTGATTCATGGGCGTGGTGGGTCCCGTCCCGTCGTCTGATCATCCTTGCCAACCGGCTTACGGCCGTCCAGGAACGTTGCGCGCTCGCCCACGAGGTTGAGCATGCGCAGCGTGGTGACGTCGACTGCCGCGTGGTTGAACACCCCGCCGCCCGGACGTGGGGACGCCGTCAGGAGAGCCGCGCCGATGAGGCTGCGGCCCGCCGGCTGATCTCCACCGCGGCCCTTGAGGCCGCGATGCGCTGGGCGCATTCCTACGAAGAAGCGGCGCAGGAACTGCAAGTCACGGAGCACATGCTTCGGGTGCGGCTCCGCCTTCACAGAAGAGACCTTGAATGCCCGGATACATTGAGGATCGCTGGCTGACCAAGAAGAAAGACCCGGTCACCGGCAAGCGTCGGCGGACCAGCCGCTACGGCAAAGGCAAACGCTACCGGGTCGCCGGCATACCCGGTGTCGCGGACTGTTCGTTCGCGCTGGAGAGCGACGCTAAGACGTGGCTCTCCAGCTCTCAGACGGACGTAAGCCGCGGCACCTTCGCCGACCCGCGCGACGGCCTGATCACCCTCTCCGAATACATCACCACCGTGTGGTTGGAGGGGAAGGGCGGCACGGAGAAGAGCGAGCGGAACATCCGCCACCAGCTCAACCACATACACAACTTCCTCGGGCACCTGCCGCTGATTAACATCGATGCCGCGGCCGTGCGCAAGTTCATCGTCCAGTTGGAGAAGAAGGCCAAGCTCGCCAACACCTATGCGCACAGCATCTGTTCTACCCTCCGCAACATTCTCGACGTTGCGGTGGACGACAAGCGGCTCGCGAAGAACCCCACCCGGTCCAAGTCAGTCGTCTTCCCGTCGAAGAAGATCAAGGAGCAGCGGGAAGCGTGGGCGGCAGCGGTCGTCCGGCGTGTCCTGGCAGCCATCTCCCCCCGCCACCGCCTGTCAGTCGTGCTCGGCACCGGGTGCGGCCTGCGGCAGGGTGAGGTGTTCGGGCTCGCGGAAGGTGACTTCGACTTCGAACGGCATGTGATCCATGTGCGCCGACAGGTGCAGATGATCAACAACCGGATCTTCTACAAGCTCCCCAAGGGGAACAAGACCCGCGTTGTACCCATGGCTCCCTCGGTCGAAGCGGAGGTGCTTGACCACATGGCGAAGTTTCCGCCCGTCGTGGTGGAGCTTCCGTGGGGCGAGTCGACGGCGGAGGAGACGCAGGCCCACGCGTTGGTGATGACCACGGTCCACGGTGCGGCGAACAACTTCAACACCTGGAACATCCGGACCTGGAAACCCGCCCTCGTCAAAGCCGGCGTGATCCCCGCTCCGCTCCCGGGAGCGCGGCGCGGGACGTTCAAGATGCCGCGCAAGTACGGCTTCCACGTCACCCGCCACACGTACGCCTCCACCGTGCTCCAGGGCGGCGAGGACATCGTCACGCTGTCTCACTGGCTCGGCCACGAGACGCCCACGATCACGTTCGAGCACTACGCGCACTTCATGCCGCAGTCCGGTAAGAAGGGGGCTGACGCCGTCGACCGCATGATGGGCTACGTCCCGCCCGTGCCGCCCACTGCTCCCCCGGCGCTGAAACTCCCCAGATTCTCCCCAGAGCACATCTGGAAGCCCTACCCGCACCACAAACCCGCAGGTCAGACGGTACGGGTAGGGTCCACGGCTCGAGTCTCCCCCCTCTTGGCTTGAGCCGTCACGGCCGGCCGGAGAACACACGGCGGGCCGCGCGACCAAGGCTAGTTGACTCTGCGTCAGTGTCCAATCACGCGGGAGACACAGCCCTATCGACTTATTTATAGTTCCCGTACCAAGGGGTGTCCGGCCCAGGGGAGACAGCATGGATCTGACCCTGTTACGCACTTTCGTCACCGTGCACCGGGCCGGGTCCTTCACACGGGCCGCCGCGCTCCTCGGGCTCTCCCAGCCGGCCGTCACGAGTCAGATACGCGCGCTGGAGAAGCAGCTGGGGCGCCCCCTCTTCCTCCGGCAGGCGCGCGGCGTCACCCCCACCGGCATCGGTGAGGAGCTCGCGCACAAGGTCGCGCCGCACATCGACGCGCTCCTGGAGATCGCCGAGGCCGGCGGGCTGGACGACCCGTCCGCCACCACCACGCTGCACCTCGCCGGCCCGCCCGAATTCCTCGCCCTGCGCGCCCTGCCCGCGCTCACCCCGCTCATCACCGAGGGCCTGGCGGTCCGCGCCGCGCACGGGACCGCCGAGGAACTCTTCGAGGGGCTCGCGGCGGGCCACCACGAGCTCGCGATCACCACTTCGCGCCCCCGTGGGCGCCTGCTCACCGCCACCCCGCTCTGCGACGAGGAACACGTGCTGGTCGCCGCACCGCGCTGGGCGGCCCGCCTCGGCGGCGCGGCCGTCCTCCGCGACAAGGGCGCCCCGGCACTGGAACACCTGCCCGTCGTCGAGGTCCACGAGAGCCTGCCGCTCGTCACCCGCTACTGGACGGCCGTCTTCGACACCAAGCCCGTCACCGACGGCAGCGTCATCGCCCCCGACCTGCGCGCCGTCCTCACCTGCGTGGCCGCCGGAGCCGGGCTCGGCGTGCTGCCGCGCTATCTGTGCTCCGACGCGCTCGACACCGGGGAGATCGTGGCCCTGCTCGACCCGCCGGTCCCGCCGCTGCGCACCTATTTCCTGGTCGTCCGCACCGGCAGCCTGGCCCACCCGCACCTCGCCCGCGCACACGAGTGGCTGCTGCGCGCTGCCGTTTCCTGGTGAGAAAGTCCCGCACGGAAGGGTTTCACCAGGGCGGTCACGCGGCAGATGTCCCCTATGACCGAACGTCCCGTGGTCAAGCGCACCGCCCGTGCCATCCTGCTCGACAGCACCGCACCGGGATCCGCCGGCGACTCCGATCTCGAAATGATCCTCATCAAGCGGACCAAGCCCGGCGAGGCGCCGTACTGGATCACTCCCGGCGGCGGCATGGAGCCCGAGGACTCCAGCGTCGTGGCCGCCCTCCACCGTGAGGTCGACGAGGAACTCGGCGCCAAGGTCGTCGACATCGTCCCGGCCTTCGTCGACACCGTCGCGCACTCCGCCCACGGCGTCAAAGTGCAGCACTTCTTCGTCTGCCGCCTCGCCTCCATGGACTACTCCCTGCGCCACGGCCCCGAGGTGGACGAGCCCCGCGGGACGTACGAGGTGGTGCGCATCCCCTTCAGCCGCACGGGGATCGCCTCCGTCGAGCTGGTGCCGCCGTCCCTGCGCGCCTACCTCGACGCGAACATCGAGGGAGTACGGGCGCTCCTGGCGGAAGACCTCGGCTGACGCGTCAGCCCGGCAGCATGCCCGGATCGTCGAGCGCGTCGTGTCTGATGCGGTCCGAGGGCACGCCGATGCGCCTGAGGGTGTCCACACCACTGCGGATCATCCCCGGGGGGCCGGAGAGATACGCGTCGTAGGCGTTCCACGGGCCGTACTGCCGGACGATGTACGGCAGTTGCCCGACCAGCCGGTGGGTGGGGCCCTCGGCGACGACGGGGCGGACGGACAGCCAGGGGTGCGAGCGCTGCAACCGCAGCATGGTGTCGATGTCGTAGAGGTCGTCGTCGTGGCGGGCGCCGTAGAAGACCTCGACGGGACGGCGCCTGCCGTGCTCGGCGACGTCCTCGACCAGCGCCTTGATGGGCGCGATGCCGGTGCCGCCGCCCAGGCACAACAGGCCGTTGTCAGTGGTGTGGTCCACAATCATGGAACCGGTGGGAGGACCGAGCCGCAGGACGTCGCCCGGGCGGGCGCGATGGACGAGCGCACCGGACACCCACCCGGCGGGAACGGCCTTGACGTGGAAGGAGAGCAGCCCGTCCTGGCGGGGCGCGGCGGAGAAGGAGTAGTGCCGCCATACGCGCGGCCACCAGGGGGTCTCCAGGCTGGTGTACTGCCCGGCGACGAAGGGATAGGGCTGATCGGGCCGTACGGTCACGACGGCGACGTCCGGCGTGCGCAGCTCATGGCCGATGATCTCGGCCTGCCACCAGGCGGGGGAGCACGCCTCGTCCTCGGCGGCCGCGTCGATCATGATCTGTGAGACCGCGGTGTAGACCCGCACCCAGGCGGCCTCGGCCGCCTCGTCCCAGGAGTCCCCGGCGTAGCGGGCGAGCGCGGCGATCAGGCACTCGCCGACGGCGGGGTAATGCGTGGGCAGCGCCCCGTACTTGCGGTGGCCGCGCCCGAGTCCGGAGAGGTAGGCGGTGAGCGTGGGTCCGTCGTCGGCGTGGCGTGCGGCGGTCAGCAGCGCCTTGAACAGCCGGTCGCGCTGGAGGTCCATCGCGGCGGGGAAGAGGGCCCGCAGATCGGGGTGGCGCACGAACAGCAACGCGTAGAAGTACGAGGTCGCCTTGTCGGCGACGGGCTCGATCCCGGCCAGCGTCCGTCTTATCGCCAGGGTGTCGGGAGAGGGCGATCGTCCGGCCGCGGGCGGCGGCGCGGGGCGGGTGGGGCGATCCGGCGGGCCGTCGGCCGGGCGCTGGTGCTCGGCCTGGGCTCCCGGCGCGAACCACGGTGGTCCGGGGACCAGTTGGTGCGGAAGCGGCTCGTCCGCTCGGTGCGGGAGGCCCGGCGGCTGTTCGGGCGGCGCGGCCGGGTGTTCCTGCTGCCGCGCCTCCTGCCGCTGATCCGACCGCTGTTCCGGCCGCTGCTCCGGCCGCACGGAATGGCCGTCCGGTGGGTTCGCGTAGTGGCGGCGTACGGGGTCCGCCGGTGGGCGGTCCACGGGGCGGTCGGGGACCACCGCCCGCACGGGCACCCACTTCGCGGCGCGCGCGGCGCGGGGCGCCGGCGTGCCGTCCGGCGGATCGTCGGCCGGGCCCGCCGGCCGTTCGGCCGGAGGGCTGCCGCCCGCCCGCTGCCCCGCGGTGGCGGGGCGGGTGAACCAGCCCCGGTCACCCCGGCCGGCGTCGCTGCCGCCGTCACCCGTCGTGGTGGTCGCAGCGTCCCTCATCGTCTCGCCTCGAACATGTCTCGGTCGGTCCTCCCCCTTCCGGGCGGGCCGGAAGGTGCCGTCCGCGCAGCATGTCACTTTCCTGTGGCACCCCGGGGAAATAGTGAGAACTCCGGGTAATCACACGGATGTTGAGGCTAGGCTGACCCGCTTCCGCACCCGGGGCGGAGCCGTCCGGCCGACCGGCAGGTGGGCGCCGGCGGGCAGGTCAGCGCACCAGCTCGTAGGCCGCCCTGAGGTCCGTGCCCGCGTACGCGTGCGCCGCCACGTCCCGCACATGGTGATCGGCGTTGACCGCCACCGACACCCGTACGGCAGCGAAGAGTTCCGTGTCCGACATCGAGTCGCCGTACGCCACGCAGTCCGCCCGGCCCAGCCCGTACCGCGCGCAGAGTTCGTCCGTGATCCGCACCTTGGCGGCCGCGTCGAGGATCGCCGTCGGGTCGACGGGGTCGCGGAAGGGGACGGCCGGCCAGCCGGAGCCGTGGGCGGCGTCCGCGCCCCAGGTCAGCAGGCGCTCCACGAAGAAGTTCGGGGACAGCGAGATCACCGCGCAGCGCTCGCCGCGGGCGCGGATGTCCGCCCATACCTCCTGGATGCCCTCCATCCAGGGCGCGCCCTCGAAGGCGGCGGCGACGTGCTCCTCGGTGAGCCCGCTCCACAGCTCGCACGCCAGGTCGGCGAAGCGGGGCGGGGTCAGCTCCCGGGCGATGAACGCCCGCTCCAGCTCGGCGATCTCGTGCTCCAGGCCGAGTTGCCGGGATATCTCGACGGCCGCCGCGGACCCGCGTATCAGGGTCCCGTCCATATCGAAAACGTGCAGTCTGGTCACAGTCCCCGAGGGTAGGCGCACCGCCGCGGAACTCAGCGCCTGATCATCTGGGTCGCCTGCTCGTCGGGGTCGCCGACGGGCTCGGGCGGCGGCTTGCGCGCCGAGTCGCTGATCTTCAGGAGCACCGCGATCAGCACCCAGTTCGCCACCTGGGAGGAGCCGCCCGCGGCGAGGAACGGCAGGGCCTTGCCGGTCAGCGGCAGCAGTCCGGTGACGCCTCCCGCGACCACGAAGACCTGGAGGGCCAGCGCGCCCGCGAGGCCGGTCGCCAGGAGCTTGCCGAAGGAGTCCCGGGCGTCCAGCGCCGTCCGCAGACCGCGCTCGATCAGCAGCGCGTACAGCAGGAACACGGCCATCATGCCCGCGAGCCCGAGCTCCTCGCCGACCGTGGTGAGGATGAAGTCGCTGCGCCCGGCGAAGCCGATGAGATCGGAATGGCCGCGTCCGAGACCGGTGCCGAGGACGCCGCCGCTGCCGAAGCTGAACAGCGCCTCCGCCGCCTGCGGGGAGGTCAGACCGGCCGGCGGGTGCGGAAGGTAGTAGTCCATGGGGTGCAGCCAGGCGACGATGCGGCCGTGCACATGCGGCTCCATGGAGCCCACGACGAACGCCCCGACGGCGAACATGCCCAGGCCGGACACCACCCAGCTCGGCCGCTCGGTCGCGGCGTAGAGCATGATGACGAACAGCCCGAAGAAGATCAGCGACGTGCCGAGGTCCCGCTCGAAGATCAGCACGAGCAGGCTCAGCACCCACACCGCGGCGATCGGCCCGAACTGCCGCCCGCGCGGCAGATAGAAGCCCAGCACCCGCCTGCTGGCCAGTGCCAGCGCGTCCTTGTGCATGGTGAGGTAGCCCGCGAAGAACACCGCGATGGCGATCCTGACGAACTCGCCGGGCTGGAAGGACAGCGCCCCGAGCCGGATCCACCGCTTCGCGCCGTAGGAGTCGCCGGGGAAGAAGGCCGGTGCCATCAGCAGCACCAGGGCCGCGAAGACGGTGACGTACGCGTACCGCTGAAGGTGGCGGTGATCCTTCAGGAAGACCAGCACGGCCAGCAGGACGGCCAGCCCGATGGCGCTCCACATCACCTGGTTCGAGGCAGCCGGCGGGGAGTGGTAGCGGATGGCGTACGAGATGTCGAGCCGGTGGATCAGCACCAGGCCCAGGCCGCTCAGCGCGAAGGCGAGCGGCAGGATCAGCGGGTCGGCGTGCGGGGCGAAGCGCCGCACCGCGAAGTGCGCCAGCGCGGCGGCGGCCACCAGACCGAGGGCATAGCCGAACAGCTCGCCCGGCAGCTCACCGGCCGTGGCCAGCCCCACCGAGGCATAGCCGAAAAGCGTCAGCAGCACCGCTCCGCCGAGCAGCAGCAACTCCGCGTTCCGGCTGCGCGCCGTGCGGGCTGTGGCCCTTCCACCAGCGCTCATCCTGTCTCCCTCGGCTCTGACGTCCCCGCCTTCGCGACGGGGAATGCGCACTTCTCCTTCACTCAAGGAGGGCCGCGACGAGGGAAAAGGTTGCGTGATCGCGCAACCTTTGTGGAGGGCTATCTCACGTGGGGGCGCGCGGCGGGGTGGGCCGACCGCGTCCTCGGCACCCCGCGCACCGCATCCCACGTGGGCGCGCCAAGCGGTGCCGGGGCCCCGGACAGGGGCCCCGGCGGGCGGTCAGCCGCCCAGCACCGCCGCGGCCGCGCCGGTCGCGATGCCGTGGTCCTGGTCCGGCGCGCCGCCGCCCACGCCGATCGCGCCGATCAGCCGGCCGTCGCGCCGCAGGGGAACCCCGCCCGCGATGAAGAGCAGCGGCCGGTCCAGAGCGGTCGGCAGCGTGTGGAAGAGGCCGCCCGGCCGCACCGCCTCGACCAGGTCGGCGGTGGGCGCGTCCAGCTGCGCCGCGGTGAACGCCTTGCGCGTGCTCGTCTCCCCCGCGATCAGCACGGCCCGGTCGTCGCGGCGGAAGGCCAGCAGGTGGCCGCCCGCGTCGAGGACGGTCACCGCGATCCGTACGCCCTGCTCGTCGGCGGCCCGGCGGGCGGCGGTGACGAGGGCGTCCGCTTCGTCCGTGGTGAGCGGGCGGACGGTGGTGGCAGTGGTGTCGGTCATGAGGTGGTGCTCCTAGCGGGATGCGTACGGTGCCTCGGTGGTCCGAGGGGTCTGGGTGACGGCCGCGGCGGACCGTGCCGCGATCCGGCCGCCGCCCCCGCCCGCCCGCCGCTCCAGGGCGGCGGACAGCACGGCGAGGGCGAGCGCGGAGGCGGCCATCGCGGCGCCGACCCAGGTGGGGGCCGCGTAGTCGAAGCCGGCCGCGATGACGAGCCCGCCGAGCCAGGCGGCGATGGCGTTGCCGAGGTTGAAGGCGCCGATGTTCACGGCGGAGGCCAGGGTCGGCGCGTCGGAGGTCTGGTCGAGGACGCGCTTCTGCAACGGAGGCACGGACGCGAAGCCGAAGGCCCCGATCAGGGGGACGGCGACGGCGGCCGCGATCTTGCTGTGGGCGGCGAACGGCATCAGCGCGAGGACGATCGCGAGCGCGCTCAGCGAGACGTACAGCAGGGGCATGAGCGCCCGGTCCGCGTACCGCCCGCCGACGAGGTTGCCGATGACCATGCCGACGCCGAAGAGCACGAGCAGCCAAGTCACGGAGGACGGCGCGAAGCCCGTGACGTCGGTCATCATCGGCGCGAGGTAGGTGTTCATCGTGAAGACGCCGCCGAAGCCGAGCACGGTCATCCCCATGGCGAGCAGGACCTGCGGGTTGCGGAAGGCGGCGAGTTCGCCGCTGACGGGCGCCCGTTCGGCACGCGGCTCCTCGGGCAGCCGGGGCACGAGCGCGGCGATACCGAGGACCGCGAGCACGCCGAGCCCGGCGATGAGGAAGAAGGTGAGGCGCCAGCCCGCGTTCTGGCCGACCACGGTCCCCAGCGGCACACCGACCACATTGGCCACGGTCAGGCCCGTGAACATCATCGCGATCGCGCCCGCCTTCTTCTGCGGCGCGACGAGCCCGGCGGCGACGATCGCGCCGATGCCGAAGAACGCGCCGTGCGCGAGCGAGGCGACGATCCGCCCGGCCAGCATCAGGGCGAAGACGGGGGAGGCGGCGGAGAGCACGTTGCCCGCGACGAACAGCCCCATCAGGGCCATCAGCATCCGCTTGCGGGGCACGCGGCTGCCGATGATCGCGAGGATCGGGGCGCCGACGACCACGCCGAGCGCGTAGCCGGTGGTCAGGTAACCGGCGGTGGGGATGGAGACGCCGAACTCCTCCGCGATCTCGGGGAGGAGCCCGGAGGTCACGAATTCGGTGGTGCCGATACCGAAGGCGCCGATGGCGAGCGCCAGCAGTGCAAGGGGCATGACAGGGGTCCTTCAGCAAGGAGATGGGGGGTGCCGCGTGATTGCAGACGAACCTTACGAGCGTTGACAATAATTGCAGACGCGGGTTAATTGCAAGCGCGGGCTATTGCGGTGGAGGGCTATCCTGTCCGGTACGGGCAGCAAACGGGCAGCTCCCGGGCAACAGGGGAAGCACAAGGGGCCGCGCGCCCCGCGCGTGGTCCCGGCCGCCCGGCGCGTACGCCTCGTACGCACGCCCGCTCGCCCGCTCGCCAGAAGACTCCGCACCCGAAGGAGGACCCGCCCATGTCCTGCCCCCCGGATCCCGCCCTGCTCGGACTGGCACAGGGCTGGTGTGCGCTCTCCGCGCTCCACGGCCGGATCGAGGCCCACATCGAGCGCGCCCTGCAGACCGGGCACGATCTGAGCGTGCGCGAGTTCAGCGTCCTCGACGTGCTCAGCCGTCAGCACAGCGGCGAGGGCGGCCACCTGCGCATGAACCAGGTCGCCGACTCCGTCGTCCTCAGCCAGAGCGCGACGACCCGCCTGGTCAACCGCCTGGAGGACCGCGGCCTGCTGACGCGCTACCTCTGCCTCACCGACCGCCGGGGCATCTACACGGACGTGACGGAGGCAGGGCTGGCACTCCTCGCGGAGGCCCGGCCCACGAACGACACGGCGCTGCGGGAGGCGCTGGACGAGGCGTCGAAGCGGCCGGAACTGGCGCCGCTGGTGGCGGCGGTGGAGTCGCTGGCGTAGCCGGATCTTCCTGAGGGCAGCCGGGGACGAGCGCCGCCCCCGGCTGCCCTCAGGCGTTTCGGGGCGTCCGGGGCTGCCCTGGTGTTTTCGCTCCCGCCGCGTACGGACCGGCGTGTGCCCTACCGCCGACGCGACCGGTGCGCCCGCTGTCGGCACGCCCCGCCGCAGTACCGCGCCCGCCGGCCCGTACGCGCCATCGCCACCGGCCGCCCGCACTCCGCGCAGGCCGTTTCGTCACGCGCAACCGGCACAGCGGGCAGTTTCGTCACATGACGGCTCGGCCGGAGGCTGTCGCACATCAGCGCCGTCATCCGCCCAGGCGCTCCCGTCGCGCCCCGCCGCCGTTCCATGGACAGGCAGCCGAAGAGCAGCGTGAGGACGTCCTCGACCTCGACGTCCTTTCGTACCGTGCCCGCCTCTTGAGCACGCGTCAGCAGCACCTCCAGGGCCTCCCGGAAGCCCTTCTCGGCCCCCGGGGTCGGCTCGAAGAGACCCTCGGCGCTCGCGTCCAGCGCGTCCAGGAGCGCTCTGTTCCGCGCCGAGAGCCGCACCACCGCCGCCAGGTAGCGGAAGAACACCGTCCCGGGCTCCGCCGCGTCCGCCAACTCCCGCGCGGTGTCCGTGAAAAGTCTTATCCGGTCCGCGACCGTTGCCCTGAACAGCGCTTCCTTGGAAGGAAAATGGCGATGGACCGTGCCCGTGCCGACGCCCGCGCGGCGCGCGATCTCGCCCAGCGGCACCCCCAATCCCCGTTCCTCGAAGGCCGATCGGGCCGCGTCCAGGATGAGCGCCCTGTTGCGCCGGGCATCCGCGCGGAGGGCCGCCGAAGCTGCTGTCGACGCCGTCGCGTCCCTGCGGCGCACCATGCGGGGGACCTCCGGAGGGCGATCGAGCGAAACGGGCTGGGCGTTCCGATTCTATCCGGGCAGATGAGCGAGGTGCGGCAGGCGAACATAACAGGGCACAAGACGCAAAAAAGCCGCTGTCGGCGCATAACGCACCGACAGCGGCTCACGCTGCCTTGAGAGGGGAGCTACGGGGGCGTCAGCTCCCGGTCACGGCGTCCCAGGCCACGGCCGCGGCGTCCCGGGCCTCGTCCGTCCTGTCCGCCTCGATGCCCAGCGACTCCAGTGCGGCGCCGAGCGCCGAGAGGGAGTCCAGGACGACGGCGCGGTCCGCGGCGAGCCCGTAGTGGTTCACGCGGATCATCTCCTTGGCCAGCGCCCCGCCGGCCGCCTGCACGGGCACGGTGCGGGTGCGGTCGGCGGCCAGGGCGGCCACGACGATCTCCCGGGCGTCGACGCCGTCGGGGGCGCGCAGGGTGGTCGCCGCGGGCGCGGCGTCCGCGTCCCGCGTGACGTACGGGGAGAGGGCGCCCAGCGCCCGCGCGCCCGCGCGGGTGGCCGCGGCGGCCGCCCGGTGGCGGAGGATCACGGTGTCCAGACCGGCCCCGTCGATCCGGTCCACCGCCTGCTCAAGGGCGAGCATCTCCAGCTGGGCAGGGGCGTGCGGCAGCACCTTGCGCCCCCCGTCGATCCAGCGCTCCTTCCAGTCCAGGAGCGACAGGTACGAGCCGCGCGGGGCCTGCTCGTTGGCCGCGATCCGCTCCCACGCGCGGGCGCTCACCGACACGGCCGACACGCCCGCCGGACCGGCCATCGCCTTCTGCCCGCCGATGACGCACAGGTCGACGCCCCACTCGTCCGTGAGGAGCGGCTCGGCGGCCACGGACGCCACCGCGTCCAGCATCAGCAGGGCGCCGTGCTCCCGTACGACGGCCCCGATCTCCGCGACCGGGTTGGTGTTGCCGGTCGCCGCCTCGGCGTGCACCAGGCTCACGAAGTCGATCTCCGGGTGCGCGCGCAGCGCCTCGGCCACCTGCTCCGCGCCGGCCGCGCCGCTGAACGGCGCCGCCACCGTGACCACTTCGGCGCCGCAGGAGCGCAGCCAGCCGCCGAACGTCTCCCCGTACGGTCCCGTGATGATGTTCAGCGCGGTGCTGCCGGGGCGCACGGCGGAGCGGATGCACGCCTCCAGGGGCAGCAGCGCCTCGCCCTGCATCGCGACGACGCTCTCGCGCGTGCGCATCAGCGCGGCGACCTTGTCCTCGATGCGCGCGAAGTGCGCCGCGTCGAGCGGCGCGAGGTCGAGCAGGACCGGTGCGGTGTTCGCAGTCACGGTGGCCTTCCAGGGTGGTATCGCGCCGCGTACGGGCGCCCGCCAGTCTCTCCCCGACCCTACGTCCGCGGCGCGCCTGCCCGAGCGCGCCGCCGGAAGTCCGGTACGCCCCTCCGCGGGAGTGCGTCGCGGCTGGTCACGCGGCTCCCCGCGCCCCTGCGGCCGCTGCCGAACCGCACCGGACTTCGCCGGGCCCGTTCAGCGCCAGCCCGCCTTCTCGACCCCGCCGGGCACCGCGTCGCCCTGCTCGTACGGTTCGCGGGTGAGCACGAAGGTGCCGACGTCGAGATGGCTCACCGTGCCCTCCGCGGTCCGCACGACGGTGAGCGTCTCCCCCGCGTAGTACGCGTCGAGGCCGCTCCAGATGCCGTCGCCCTCCGCGCGGAAGCGCGAGCCGCGGCCGGTGCCGGAGAGCGGGGTCAGCTCCAGGCCCCGTTCCGCGCGCAGGCGCAGGGCGAACGGCGCGGCGCCCCAGTACCAGGGCCCGGTCAGCTCCAGCAGCTCGCTGTCCACCTCGCCGAGCGGGCGCCAGGTCTCGGGGATCCGCGGCTCGTGGCGGGCGACCGTCTCCACCAGCTCCGCGGCCGCCACGTCCGCCCCCGGGCAGGAGGTCCGGTTCGTCAGGACGACCCCGGCCAGCGCCTCTTCCGGGCTCGCCCACAGGATCGCCACGAAGCCAGGCATCGATCCTGTGTGGCCGATCAGCGTGCGGCCGTTCCGGCGGTTCAGCTGCAGGCCGAGGCCGTAGCCGGACTGCCAGCCCGGATCCTGCGGGCCCGACTCCGGCACCCGCATCCTCGCGACCGCCTCCCGGCCGAGCACGCGCTCGTCGCCGTCCAGCAGGAACGCGGCGAACCGGCACAGGTCCGCCGCCGTGGACCAGACCTGCCCGGCGGGTGCCATCCGCCCGGTGTCCACCGCCGGTTCCGGAAGGAGCGCGTCCGCCCACGGGTGCACGGCCCAGCCCTCCGCGTGCGGCGCCGCGGGCAGCAGCGTCGTACGGTCCATGCCGAGCGGCACCAGCACCTCCCGGCGCAGCACCTCTCCCCAGGGCTCCTCCCGCAGCTGCTCCACGAGGGCACCGAGCAGCGCGTAGCCGGGGTTGGAGTAGTGGTACGTCCGGCCGGCCGGGTGCCGCTGGGGGCGCTCGCCGAAGATGTCCGCGAGCTCGGGGCGCAGTGCGCCGTCCGTGCGCTCCCACCACGGGCCGCGCGCCTCGGAGGCCAGCCCGGAGGTGTGGGCCAGCAGTTGGGCCACGGTGGCCTCACCGGCCTCCGGGGTGTCGAGATAGGTGGCGAGCGGGGCGTCCAGATCGACGCGCCCCTCCTCGTGGAGCCGCATGACCAGGACCGCGACCAGGCACTTGGTGATCGATCCGATGCGGTACTGCGTATCGGCCCCCGGCACCCGCCCGGCGACCTCCCCCCGGCCGGCTGACCACACCATCCGGCCCTCCCGCATCACCGCACCCACCAAGGAGGGCGTGCGGCCCTCGGACTGCGCGGTGGCGAGACGGTGCAGGAGAGCCCGCCGGGTACCAGGCAGCAACTCGGTGAACTGGGGACCATTCATGGATACTTCGTACGATGCGGTCATGTCCGCACCCTAGCCAACCGCGCCGTGCCCCGGCCCTGGCGTTGACGTCCACGTCAAGGTCTACGGTCGTGCTCATGCGCATCGGGGAACTGGCCCGGCGGGCGGGCACCACCACTCGCACCCTCCGGCACTACGAGTCGCTGGGCCTCCTGCCGGCCCGGCGCGCCGGCAACGGCTACCGCACGTACGACGAGGACGACCTGCGCCTCCTCCAGCAGATCCGCGTCCTCCAGGACTTCGGGTTCGGGCTGGAGGAGACCCGGCCGTTCGTGGACTGTCTGCGCGCGGGCCATCCGGCGGGCGACTCCTGCCCGGCCTCGCTGGAGGTCTACCGCCGCAAGCTGGCGGAGCTCGACGACTGCATCGGCCACCTCCGGCGGGTACGGGAGGAGGTCGCCGCCCAACTCGCCCGGGCCGAAAGGGAGACCGCCGCCCTCAAGGCCGCCGCGGAGATCCCCGGCGGCCCGCCCCCGCTCTGCGCCCTCAACCCGCCCGGCCCCGAAGAGGAGCTCAGCACGCCATGACGACCACCACGGGTCACGCGTCCACGACGTCGATCCCCTCCGTCACCGACGACACTTTCGCCACCGAGGTCCTCGCCTCGGAGCTGCCCGTACTCGTCGACTTCACCGCGGCCTGGTGCGCTCCCTGCCGCATGATCACGCCCGTACTGGCCGAGCTGGCCCGGCAGGAGGCGAGCCGGATCAAGGTCGTTCAGCTCGACGTGGACGCCAACCCGCGGACGCGGGCGGCGTACGGCGTCCTCTCCATGCCGACCCTCCTCCTCTTCCGCGCCGGAACCCCGGTGCGCTCCCTGATCGGCGCCCGCCCTCTGCGCCGCCTCCGCCAGGACCTCGCCGCCGAACTCCCGTGGATCGCACCGGAGTGAGTCCGCCACCTCTGGTGCGGCGGTTCATCCGAATAAATTCAGCTGCGGGCCACCCCGTTCACATTCGTATACTCGTGCGAGTTTCACGGCAGGGAGATTCATGCCGGACGAGATTCACGAGGACGGGAGGTGGAGACAGTGAAGCTTGCTGAGGCATTGGCGGAACGCGCTGAAGCGACGCGACGCGTGGAACAGCTGCGAGCACGCGTGGTCGGCAGCGCGCGTTATCAGGAGGGCGAGACGCCCGCTGAGGACGCGGCCCAGCTGCTGGCCGAGACCGACGAGGTGCTGAACACCCTCGAAACGCTGATCCGCCGGATCAACCGGACCAACTCCGCGGCGGAGATGGGCCAGGACGGCACCCTCACCGACGCCCTCGCACGCCGGGACGTGCTGCGGCTGCGCCACTCGGTGGTCACCGCCGCGGCGGACGCGGCGGCGGGCACGGGCGAGCGGGGTTACGGCCGCCAGCTGCGCTCCGAGCTGATGATGCTCTCCGCGCTTCCGGTCGCCGAGCTGCGCGCTCGGGCGGACGTGCTCGCGCGGGAGATCCGTGAGCTCGATGTGCGGATCCAGCGCGCGAACTGGGAGATCGACCTGCTGGACTGATGGGTCCGGCAGGCTCAGAGGATGTGGAGCAGGTAACCGCTCCGGAGGCGTGCACACACCGAGGGCCGGCGGTTTCCGGCCCACTCCTGGCGCGTGAAGAGCAACGCATGGGGTTCGACTCCCCAAGAACAGTGCAGCTCAGCACCGCGTACAGGTAACAGTGCACACCGCACGGCTCATCACCGCGTGCAGATCCGGGACGGCGAGGGCGGGTTCGGGGTTTTCCACACCTGACGGGCGGCAGGGGGCGCTTGCTCCTTGTAGGTTCTCCGCTTCCATGTCATGCGGCAACGCTGTGACGTGCGGTTTCTCAGGCTGTCTCATCGGCTCGGCCAGAGCGGTCCGTCTCACGGCCATGTCTTTTCCTCAGCGCCCGCGCATGCTGCGCGACTGTGGCGGGGCCCTGGAGGCCATGCCTCCAGGGCCCCAGGGTTCAGCGCTGGTCGTGGTCCGGGCTCATGAGCCTGAACCGGGCTGTGTTCTCCTCGGTGGCCCACCGGTGGAAGCCGGCCTTCTCCAGAACACGGACGGAGGACGGGTTCGACAGTTCCACGTTGGCGGACACGGTGTGGACGTCCGGCGCGGTGAGGGCGAACTCTGCCAGGGCCCGGGTGGCCTCGGGGGCATAGCCCCGGCCGCGGCGGGAAGCCACGATGCCGTATCCGATCTCAAGGATTCCCTCGCTGGGCGGCCAGAACAGGCCGATCGAGCCGACCACCAGGCCGCTGTCACGCTCGATGATCAGACGGTGGCCATGTTCGCCGAGCCAGGCGGGGTTCTGGTCGAAGAGGCCCGCGATGACGCGGTCGCCTTCGGCGGGGAAATCGTCCGCCCAGTGGGCCGACCTGGTGTCGTCGAGGACCGCGGTGGCCTCGGCCATGGTCCAGGGCCGAAGAACAAGGCGGTCGGTGGTCAGCTGAACGCGGGCTGCTGAAGTGGAGGAAGACACGTGTCACTCCTGGTCATTGGAACGACCCGGACCGCGCTCTGCGATCGCCGCTAACGCGCGGGCCGGACAAGGGCATGCTGAAGACGGCCGACGGCGGCCATATGCATCAACCTCCCTGTCCCGTGATCACGCGCCTCTCGCGCTGGCGTGACGCTAGCAACCCCTACCCAGCCTGGGCAAAGCGTTTCCGGCCGGGGACGGATTTCCGGATGGCAGCGGCCACGCGTTTGCCGAAGAGAGCCACGTTGCCGGGGGACTGCCCATGGACAGTTCAACTCACTATCGGGCCACCCAAACGAGCGAGAGCTCCGACCGGGGAGTCTCAGATTCGTGGCCGTTCGGCCATCGCTTGGCCATCGTTCGTGAGAGTTGGCCACGAAATTTGAGACCCTGCACTCCTGGTCCTACGTCTGGGCCATGTCGACGAAGCGCGAGTAGTGGCCCTGGAAGGCCACCGTGATCGTGGCCGTCGGGCCGTTTCGGTGCTTGCCGACGATGATGTCCGCCTCGCCCGCGCGGGGCGACTCCTTCTCGTAGGCATCCTCGCGGTGGAGCAGGATGACCATGTCGGCGTCCTGCTCGATGGAGCCGGACTCACGGAGGTCGGAGACCATCGGCTTCTTGTCCGTGCGCTGCTCGG
This sequence comes from Streptomyces sp. NPDC020379, assembly GCF_044387105.1. Classification (NCBI taxonomy): domain Bacteria; kingdom Bacillati; phylum Actinomycetota; class Actinomycetes; order Kitasatosporales; family Streptomycetaceae; genus Streptomyces; species Streptomyces sp. NPDC020379. The sequence goes on along the minus strand of NZ_JBIRVR010000008.1, from coordinate 280,031 downwards.
GGCCACGGTTCAGCTGGGACAGCGCGATGACCGGCAGTTCGAGCTCCTTGGCCAGCAGCTTGAGGTTTCGGGACATGTCCGAGACCTCCTGCTGGCGGCTCTCGGCGCGCTTGGCGCCGCCGGACTGCATCAGCTGGAGATAGTCGATGATCACGAGCTTGATGTCCGCGCGCTGCTTCAGGCGGCGGCACTTGGCGCGGATCTCCATCATCGACAGGTTCGGCGAGTCGTCGATGTAGAGCGGCGCGGCCGAGACGTCGGGCATCCGGCGGGCGAGGCGCGTCCAGTCCTCGTCGGTCATGGAACCGGAACGCATGTGGTGCAACGCCACCCGCGCCTCGGCGGACAGCAGGCGCATCGCGATCTCGTTGCGCCCCATTTCGAGCGAGAAGATCACGCTCGGCATGTTGTGCTTGATCGAGCAGGCGCGGGCGAAGTCCAGCGCGAGGGTCGACTTACCCATGGCGGGACGGGCGGCAATGACGATCATCTGGCCGGGGTGCAGGCCGTTGGTCAGCGCGTCGAGATCAGTGAAGCCCGTGGGCACCCCGGACATCTGGCCGCTGCGCGAGCCGATGGCCTCGATCTCGTCGAGCGCACCCTCCATGATGTCGCCGAGCGGGAGGTAGTCCTCGCTGGTGCGCTGCTCGGTGACGGCGTAGATCTCGGCCTGGGCGTTGTTGACGATGTCGTCGACGTCGCCGTCGGCCGCGTATCCCATCTGCGTGATGCGCGTGCCCGCCTCGACCAGCCGGCGCAGCACCGCGCGCTCGTGGACGATCTCCGCGTAGTACTCCGCGTTCGCCGCGGTGGGGACCGACTGCACCAGCGTGTGGAGATACGCGGCGCCGCCGACGCGGGTGATCTCGCCGCGCTTGGTGAGCTCCGCGGCCACGGTGATGGGGTCGGCCGGCTCGCCCTTGGCGTAGAGGTCGAGAACGGCCTGGAAGATCGTCTCGTGCGCCGGGCGGTAGAAGTCGATGCCCTTGAGCACCTCGACCACGTCGGCGATGGCGTCCTTGGAGAGCAGCATGCCGCCGAGGACGGACTGCTCCGCGTCGAGGTCCTGCGGGGGGACGCGCTCGAAGCCCTGCGCCCCCTGGGAGGAAGGGCCGCGGTCCCAGGGGCCGCCGTCGTCACCCCCGCGGTCGTGCCGCTCGCCGCGGGCCTGGCCGTCGCCTCGGCGGGGGCGGGAGACGGGGAGCCGGTCGCCGGGGCCGGCGTCCGCCCAGGGGTCGTCCATGGGCTCGGGGATGCTCACCCCGCCACCTCCTCCCGTCCGCGGTGCGGACCTCGCCGTGCTGTTCTTTCTTACGGCACGGCTCTGACAAAATAGCCCGCCCGACTCCGGTTGGCGTGCGTCGAGTTCGTGGCGATCTCGTAAGGTCTTCGAGGCCGGAACAGGCGGCGGGCGCCGGTCCACGGTAGGCCCGCGGGCACCGTCAGCCAATCTGGTTATCCACAGGGCATGTGGATGATGGGCCCCATCCTGTGGAGAACCCCGTGGATCCTGTGTACGGCACGGGGGAAAGCGCTGTGGACAAACACACAATCACGCCCTGTTCACCCATCTGACCTGCGGTTTCACCATCCACCGGCTGTTGAGGAGAAAAACTTTCCCGCTCGGCGCAAGATCGCGACAAACGACGCAGAGAAGATCGCCGCAACCCATCGAATGTAAGGGTCACTCGACGCTTGCACTGATTACCTGTGGAAGATTAGGTTGAGCGCATGACCAAGGCCACCGTGCGGGAGCCGCACAGCGCCCGCAGACACGACCGCGAGATCCTCTCGCTGGCCGTCCCCGCCTTCGGCGCACTCGTCGCGGAACCCCTCTTCCTCATGGCCGACAGCGCCATCGTGGGCCACCTCGGCACCTCCCAGCTCGCGGGGCTCGGGGTCGCCGCGGCCCTGCTCACCACCGCCGTCAGCGTCTTCGTCTTCCTCGCCTACGCCACCACCGCCGCCGTCGCCCGCCGCGTCGGCGCCGGTGACCTCCAGGCCGCGATCCGCCAGGGCATGGACGGCATCTGGCTCGCCCTCCTCATCGGCATCGCCGTCATAGCCGTCACCCTCCCCGCCGCGCGGCCGGTCGTCGAGCTCTTCGGCGCCTCGCCGACCGCCGCCCCGTACGCGGCCACGTATCTGCGGATCAGCGCGCTCGGGATACCCGCGATGCTCATCGTGCTCGCCGCCACGGGCGTGCTGCGCGGCCTCCAGGACACCCGCACGCCGCTGTACGTCGCCATCGGCGGCTTCGCCGCCAACGCCGCCCTCAACCTGGGCCTCGTCTACGGCGCGGGGCTCGGCATCGCGGGCTCCGCCTGGGGCACGGTCATCGCCCAGTGCGGCATGGCCGCCGCCTATCTCGCCGTCGTCGTCCGGGGCGCGCGACGGCACGGCGCCTCGCTCCGCCCCGACGCCGCGGGCATCCGCGCCTGCGCCCAGGCCGGAGTGCCCCTCCTGGTGCGCACGCTCTCGCTGCGCGCCGTCCTCATGATCGCCACGGCGGTCGCGGCCCGGCTCGGTGACACGGAGATAGCCGCCCACCAGATCGTGCTGACCCTGTGGAGCCTGCTCGCCTTCGCCCTGGACGCCATCGCCATCGCCGGCCAGGCGATCATCGGACGCTATCTCGGCGCCGGGGACGCCGCCGGGGCGCGTGCGGCCTGCCGCCGCATGGTGCAGTGGGGGATCGTGTCCGGGGTGGTGCTGGGGGTGCTGGTGGTGGCCGCGCGGCCGCTCTTCATCCCGCTGTTCACCTCCGACGCCGCCGTACGGGACGCTCTGCTGCCCACGCTCCTGATCGTGGCCCTGAGCCAGCCCGTCTCGGGCGTCGTCTTCATCCTCGACGGCGTGCTGATGGGCGCCGGGGACGGGCCGTATCTCGCCTGGGCGATGCTGGTCGTCCTCGCCGTCTTCGCACCTGTCGCGCTGCTCGTGCCCACCCTCGGGGGCGGCCTTACGAGCCTGTGGTGGGCGATGACGCTGATGATGACCGTGCGCATGCTCAGCCTGTGGCTCCGTGCCCGCTCCGGCCGCTGGATCGTCACCGGAGCCGTACGGGCCTGACGGCGCCTCGCGCACCCGGCCCGGAACGGCGGAAGGGCCGCACCCCGAGGGGTGCGGCCCTTCTCACGCTACCGATCGCCGGGCGATCAGGCAGCGACGACCTCGATGCCGAGCTTGGCAACGACATCGGCGTGCAGACGCACGGAGATCTGGTGCGAGCCCAGCGTCTTGATGGGCGAGCCCACCTCGACACGGCGCTTGTCGACCTTCGGACCACCGGAAGCCTCGATCGCCGCGGCGATGTCGGCGGGGGTCACGGAGCCGAACAGGCGGCCGGCCTCGCCGGCACGGGTCGCCAGGCGCACCTTGGTGCCCTCGAGCTGGCCCTTGACCTCGTTGGCCTGCTCGATCGTGGCGATCTCGCGGATCTTGCGACCGCGACGGATCTGCGCCACGTCCTGCTCGCCACCCTTGGTCCAGCGGATCGCGAAACCGCGCGGGACCAGGTAGTTGCGGGCGTAGCCGTCCTTGACGTCCACGACGTCGCCGGCGGTGCCGAGGCCGGAGACCTCGTGGGTGAGGATGATCTTCATTTTTCGGTCACCCTTCCCTTATCGCGCGGACGACGTGTAGGGCAGCAGCGCCATCTCACGGCTGTTCTTCACGGCCGTGGCGACGTCGCGCTGGTGCTGGGTGCAGTTGCCGGTCACGCGACGGGCACGGATCTTGCCGCGGTCGGAAATGAACTTCCGCAGCATGTTCGTGTCCTTGTAGTCCACGTAAGCGGTCTTGTCCTTGCAGAACGCGCAGACCTTCTTCTTAGGCTTGCGCGGAGGCGGCTTCGCCATTGTCTCTCTCCTGTGTGATCAAGAAGTTGTGGTGCTTCGCCCTCGGGTCCGCGAGAACCCGGGCCCACGAAGGGCTTAGAAGGGCGGCTCGTCCGAGTAGCCGCCGCCGGAGTTGCCGGAGCCGCCGCCCCAGCCGCCTCCGCCGCCGCCCTGCTGGCCGCCGGACGGAGCGCTGGTCGCCCACGGGTCGTCGGCGGGAGCCCCGCCGCCACCCTGCTGGCCGCCACCGGGGCCATTGCCCCAGCCGCCGCCCTGCTGGCCGCCACCGCCGCCACCAAAGCCACCACCCTGGCCACCGCGACCCGAGGTCTTGGTGACCTTCGCCGTGGCGTTCTTCAGGCTGGCGCCGACCTCTTCGACGTCGAGCTCGTAGACCGTGCGCTTGACGCCCTCGCGGTCCTCGTAGGACCGCTGCTTCAGCCGGCCCTGCACGATGACGCGCATGCCTCGCTGGAGCGACTCGGCGACGTTCTCCGCCGCCTGCCGCCACACCGAGCACGTGAGGAAGAGGCTCTCGCCGTCCTTCCACTCGTTGGTCTGGCGGTCGAAGGTGCGGGGAGTGGACGCGACGCGGAACTTCGCGACCGCCGCACCGGACGGGGTGAAGCGCAGCTCGGGGTCGTCGACGAGATTGCCGACGACCGTGATGACGGTCTCGCCTGCCATGGATGAACCTCTCGGCGGGTGTGCTGCTGGCTGCTTGCTACTCGTTGCGATGCAGCCCGATTACCTCTGAACCGCTGGGGTTCAGTGGGTCTCGGGACGGAGGACCTTGGTCCGGAGGACCGACTCGTTCAGGTTCATCTGGCGGTCGAGCTCCTTGACGACCGCAGGCGTGGCCTGCAGGTCGATGACCGAGTAGATGCCCTCGGGCTTCTTCTTGATCTCGTACGACAGACGACGACGGCCCCAGGTGTCGACCTTCTCGACCTTTCCGTTGCCCTCACGGACGACGGAGAGGAAGTTCTCGATCAGCGGGGAGACAGCGCGCTCCTCGAGATCGGGGTCGAGGATGACCATCACCTCGTAGTGACGCATGTGGAACCCACCTCCTTTGGACTCAGCGGCCACGGTCGTTCCGTGGCAGGAGGGTCGTGATGCGTAAGCAACGGTATCGGCCGACACTGACATTCAGCGGAGAGTCCCTGGGTCGCCCCTGGGACCGAAGCTGGGTCTGGGCAGACACCGGTGCAGACCGTACACAGTACCCGCACTCGGGCTTCCGGTTGAAATCGAGCGGTCCCGCACCGCAATCTGGACGCATCGGGTGTGACCGGCGCTACAGTGCGCCGCCTGCCTTCAGGAGGTAGCCCCATGACACAGGCAGCTCGCCAGCCCCGCGGCCCCCGGGCGCTGATCAACTCCGCTCTCAACAGCGACGGCAAGCCCCACCCCCTCGAGAACACCTTCGCCGCGGTGACCATCGTGCTCGGCGCCCTGGCCTTCATCAGCTCGGCATTCACCAACCTCCACCTGCTCAGCTCCTGGAGCGGCCTCGTGGGCATCCTCACGGGGGCGTACGGCCAGTTCATATCGGCGACGACCGGCGAGCGCTTCCTGCTGATCATCGGGCTCGGGGCCGCCGCCGTCGGCTTCTTCCTGGGCATGGCGCACGGCGGACTCTTCGGTGGTGTGATCGGGTAGCGCCGGGTACGCCCAGACGAGGCGCTCCTTCGTCGCAGTAGGCTTCGGCGCGAGAGCCGGAGCCCCGACCCTGGGGACACACCTGCCGAGGAGCGCCCCGCATGAGCCTGACCCTGAGGACAATCAGCCGAGAGCAGCATCTGGCTTACATCCAGAGCCTGCCCGCGGCGAGTCACATGCAGGTGCCGGCGTGGGCCGATGTGAAGGCCGAGTGGCGCTCGGAGAATCTGGGCTGGTTCGACAAGAACGGCCAGCTCGTCGGCGCGGGCCTGGTGCTCTACCGCCAGCTCCCCAAGATCAAGCGCTATCTGGCCTACCTCCCCGAGGGCCCGGTCATCAACTGGTTCTCCCCGAACCTCGAGGACTGGCTGCGCCCGATGCTCGCCCACCTCAAGCAGCAGGGCGCCTTCTCCGTGAAGATGGGCCCGCCGGTCGTCATCCGGCGCTGGGACTCGAACGCCATCAAGTCCGGCATCGCCGACCCCGACGTCAAGCGGCTCCGGGACGTCGAGGCCACCCACATCGAGCCCCGCGCCTTCGAGGTCGCCGACCAGCTGCGCCGCATGGGCTGGCAGCAGGGCGAGGACGGCGGCGCCGGCTTCGGTGACGTCCAGCCGCGCTACGTCTTCCAGGTGCCGCTGTCGAACCGCTCCCTCGAGGACGTCCACAAGGGCTTCAACCAGCTGTGGCGCCGCAACATCAAGAAGGCCGAGAAGGCCGGCGTCGAGGTCGTCCAGGGCGGCTACGAGGACCTGCCCACCTGGCAGCACCTCTACGAGATCACGGCCGAGCGCGACAAGTTCCGCCCGCGCCCGCTCAGTTACTTCCAGCGCATGTGGTCGGCCCTCAACACCGAGGACCCCAACCGCATGCGGCTGTACTTCGCGGTGCACGAGGGCGAGGCCGTCGCCGCCGCCACGATGCTGATCGTCGGCGGCCACGTCTGGTACTCCTACGGCGCCTCCGCCAACCACAAGCGCGAGGTCCGTCCGTCGAACGCGATGCAGTGGCGCATGCTGCGCGACGCCTACGCCCTCGGGGCGAGCGTCTACGACCTGCGCGGCATCGGCGACTCCCTCGACGAGAGCGACCACCTCTTCGGCCTCATCCAGTTCAAGGTGGGCACCGGCGGCCAGGCCGCGGAGTACCTCGGCGAGTGGGACTTCCCGCTCAACAAGCTGCTCCACAAGGCCCTCGACATGTATATGTCGCGCCGCTGACCCCTCCGTTCCACCCCGCAGTACCGCCGTCAGGCACACGAACACGTCATCCAGCAGGCACAGGGAAAGGTTCCGGGACCGGCCATGGCGCTCACGCTCTACGTCGACACCGCGCGTTGGCGGGCACACCAGCAGTCCATCCTCCAGCAGTTCCCGGGCATCGTCCCGGTCTGCAAGGGCAACGGCTACGGCTTCGGCCACGAGCGGCTGTCCGACGAGGCGGCGCGCTTCGGCTCGGACATCCTCGCCGTGGGCACGACCTACGAAGCGGCCCGGATCAAGGACTTCTTCAGCGGCGACCTGCTGGTGCTCACCCCCTTCCGGCTGGGTGAGGAGCCGGTTCCGCTGCCCGACCGGGCCATACGGTCCGTGTCCTCGGTCGAAGGGGTGCGCGGCCTGGTCGGCGCCCGGGTCGTCGTCGAGGTCATGAGCAGCATGAAGCGGCACGGCATCAGCGAGGAGGACCTCCCCAAGCTGCACGCCGCCATCGAGGACGTGCGCCTGGAGGGCTTCGCGATCCACCTCCCGCTGGACCGCACGGACGGCTCCGACGCGGTCCAGGAGGTCAGCGCCTGGATGGAGCGGCTGCGCAACGCCCGGCTGCCGCTGCACACCATGTTCGTCAGCCACCTGAAGGCCGAGGAACTCGGGCGGCTCCAGCAGCAGTTCCCGCAGACCCGCTTCCGCGCCCGCATCGGCACCCGCCTGTGGCTCGGCGACCACGACGCCACCCAGTACCGCGGCGCGGTCCTGGACGTCACTCCGGTGGCCAAGGGCGACCGCTTCGGCTACCGCCAGCAGAAGACCGCCGGCGACGGCTACCTCGTGGTCGTGGCGGGTGGCACCTCGCACGGCGTCGGCCTGGAGGCGCCGAAGGCGCTGCACGGCATGATGCCGCGTGCCAAGGGCGTCGCCCGCGCGGGCCTCGCGACCATGAATCGCAACCTCTCGCCGTTCGTCTGGGCGGGCAAGCAGCGCTGGTTCGCGGAGCCCCCGCACATGCAGGTCTCGATCCTCTTCGTGCCGGGTGACGTCGCCCCGCCGCAGGTGGGCGACGAGCTGGTGGCCCACCTGCGGAACACCACCACCCAGTTCGACCGTCTTCTCGACCACTGACCCACCCCCCTGGGTACGGGGCCCGGAGCCGCCCTACTGCGGGCGGCTCTCCGTCCCCCATTGGACATACGTGCCGTGGGCGTGCTCCGTGGGCCGGGACCGGCGCGCGGAGCCGAGGACGAATATGTCGGGCGCCCCGTCCAGCACCCCGCCCGAGGGGTCGTCCGAGCCGTCCCCGCGGACGACGTCCCGCTCCGGCAGCAGGATGTCGCGCACGACGATCGCGCAGAGATACAGCGTCCCCAGCAGGTGAACGGCGATGGCCAGTTGATAACCCTCGGTGGGCAGCCCCTGGTGCTTGTCGCCGCTGCCCGTGTAGGCGAGATACATCCAGATGCCGAGGAAGTAGAGCACCTCGCACGCCTGCCAGACGAGGAAGTCACGCCACTTGGGGCGCGCCAGCACCGCCAGCGGGACGAGCCACAGCACGTACTGCGGCGAATAGACCTTGTTGGTGAGGACGAAGAGCGCCACCAGCAGGAAGGCCAGCTGCGCGAAGCGCGGGCGCCTGGGGGCGAAGAGCGCCAGGGCGCCGATGCCCAGCGAGCCCAGGATCATCAGCAGCGTCACATACGTATTGGCGTCGCTCAGCGGGTCGCTCGTGCGCTGGGAGATCAGGAGCCAGACCGAGCCGAAGTCGATCGGGCGCTCCTGGCTGAAGGTGTAGAACTTCGCCCAGCCTTCGCGGATATGGAAGCCGCTCCCGTCGTGCGTGATCATGACCGGCAGATTCACCACCAGCCACGCCGCGACCGCGGACAGCGCCGTCGTACGGAAGGCCCGCAGCCGGCCCGCCCGCCAGCACAGGACGAACAGCGGGCCCAGGAGCAGCAGGGGATACAGCTTGGCGGCGGCCGCGAGCCCGATCAGCACGCCCGCCAGAGCCGTCCGGCCGCGTGACCACATCAGCATCGCGGCGGCGGTGAGCGCGACCGCGAAAAGGTCCCAGTTGACGGTGGCCGTCAGGGCGAAGGCGGGGGCGAGGGCGATGAGCAGGGCGTCCCAGGGCCTGCGCCGGTGGGTGCGCGCCGAACAGACCGCGATGACCGCGGCGCAGGCCATCAGCATGCCCGCGTTGACGAACCAGTTGAGCTGCTCGCGGTGCTGAAGAGTGCCGCCGCCGGGCGTGAGCCAGGCGGCGACCTGCATGAACAGGCCGGTGAGGACCGGGTATTCCAGATAGTCCATCCCGCCGGAGACGGCCTGGGGAATGCGGTCGAAGTACGGGATCAGCCCGGCGTCGAAGCCGCGCCCGCTGTACAGGTGCGGGATGTCGGAGTAACAGGCGTGGGTGTACTGGGTGGTGGCGCCGAAGAACCAGCCGTAGTTGTAACACGGCATCTTCTGCACCATGCCGAGGGCGAACATCCCGATCGCCACGAGCGCGATCACCCGGACCGGCGTCCACCAGCTCACGCCGATCAGCGCCCGGCGCCCCACCGGGCCGCCGATGAGCTCGCTGCCGGCTGCGGCCACCCCGTCCTCGACGGTGGGCCGTACAAGCTGATCGTCCCGCTCGCTCCTCATGCGACCATCCTGCCGTACGGCGCCGGTCACCGTCGGAGCCTGTGGATAACCTCGAGGGCCGCCTCACGCGAACGCGGGACGGCCCTCGGGTCGGATGGCTCAGCCGGGTCTCTCGGCCTTGTGTCTGGGCTGGTCAGCCGCGCATTCCGGCGAACAGCCCACCGGGCCGCCCATAACTGGGCTCCGGGGACGGCGACTCACCGGGGTTGCCGCCGGGGCCGCCGCTGCCGCCCGGTCCACCACCCGGGCCGCCGTCGGTCCCGCCGCTGTGGCCGGGCGTGCAGTGGCGGTCGAACGGCGAGCAGGGCTTGCTGGCCGACGGGCTGGGCGACGCGGGCTTCGACGGGGTCGCCGACGGGCTCTGCGACGGGGGCGCCGAGGGGATTGTGGACGGGACCGCACTGGGCGAGGGGCTCGCGCCGTCCCCGAAAACCTTCTGACCGATCGGCTTCGCCGGCTCGAACTGCTCGACGGGCTGGCCCTTCAGCGCCTTGCCCATGTAATCGGCCCAGATGTCCGCCGGGAACGACGCACCGTGAATGGTCTCCTTGCCGCCCACGCCACGCATGGAAAGGAATTCCTGCTTCTTGGCATTGGGGTCGACGCGATACATACCGATCGAGGTGGACAGCTGCGGGGTGTAACCCGCGAACCACGCCGAGCGGTTGCCGTCGGTCGTACCCGTCTTGCCCGCCACCGGGCGGTCGCCGAGTTGCGCCGACGTACCGGTACCCGCCTCGACGACGGTCTTCAGCACATCGGTGACGTTGTTGGCGACATTCGGATCGAAGGCCAGCTTGCTGGACGCCTCGTGCGTGAAGACCGGCTTTCCGTCCTTCTCGACCTTCTCGACCGAATACGGATCGATCTGCTTTCCACTGGCCGCGAAGGTCGCATAGGCACCCGCGAGACGGATGGCACTCGGCGCCGAGGTGCCGAGGGAGAAGGTCGGGGTCGTCGAGGCGAGCTGGTCCTTGTCCAGGCCCGCCTTCAGAGCCGCTTCCTTGACCAGGTCGGTGCCGACGTCCATACCGAGCTGGATGTACGGCGTATTCACCGAGAACTGCATCGCGGTACGGAGGGAGATGGGCCCCTTGTCCTCGTCACCGTCGTTCGGCTGGTGCCATTCGCTGCCGTCGGTGTCGTCGTGCCAGATCTTGCCGTCGTAGGTCCTGAGCGTCAGCTTGTTGTTGCCGTTGTAGATGCTCTCCGGCGAGACGAGCGTGCGCTGGCTGTCGTCCTGCGTCGGGCCGAGTGAAGGGTCCCGCTTGCCGTGCGTCATCGCGGCCGCGAGCACGAACGGCTTGAAGGTCGAGCCGACCTGCACACCGGTGTAGTCGGCGTTGTTGGTGTAGTGCTCCAGCGCGTTCTCACCGCCGTAAATGGCGACGATCTTGCCGGTCTTCGGATCCACGGAGGCCCCGCCGAACTGGACGTATTTGTCGACGTCCCGCACATCGGGCTTGATGTTGGCCTTGCGGACGTCCTCGACGGCCTTGGAGAGATAGCCGACCTTGTCGCGGTCGAAGGTCGTGTGAATCTGATATCCACCGCGGTCCAGCTGACTCTTGCTGATCCCGGAATGGGCGACGATGTAGTTGTCGGCGAGATCGGTGAGATAGCCGATCTGGCCGGCGCGGTTGGTCGCGGGCTTGGGCGGCTGGGGCTTCGGGAAACCCTTCTTCACCCAGTCGTCGCGCTCGGCAGCCTGCATGTGGCCGACCTGGACCTCACGGTCCAGGGTCCACTTCCAGCGGTCCGAGGCCCTCTTGAGGTTCTTCTCGGGCGTCGCCGCCGGGCCCTGACCGCCGGCCGGGTCGTAGAGGTTCGGGCCGTTCAGCGTCGCCGCGAGATAGGCGCTCTGGCTGGGGGTCAGCTGGGTGCAGTCCGTGTCGAAATACGCCCGCGCCGCGGCCTGGATGCCATAGGCGCCACGCCCGTAATAGGCGGTGTTGAGATAGCCCGCGAGGATCGAGTCCTTGTCCTTGGTGGCACCGACCTTTATGGAGATCAGCAGCTCGGTGGCCTTGCGCTTGAGCGTCTGTTCCTGGCTGAGATAGGTGTTCTTCACGAACTGCTGGGTGATCGTGGAACCACTCTGGACCTCGCCGCCCTGCGCCATCTTGACGACCGCGCGCAGGATGCCCATCGGGTCGACGCCCCAGTCCTTGCGGAAACTGGCGTTCTCGGCGGAGATCACCGCGTCCTGCATGGACTTGGGGATCTTGGAGATCGGCACGATCTGGCGGTTGAGCGCGCCACCGCCCGCGACGACCATCTGCTTGCCGTCCGCCCAGTAATAGACGTTCTTCTGGACGGCCGCGGCCTTCTGCTCGCTCGGCACCTGCACCACCGCGAGCGCGATGCCCACGGTGCCGAGGATGAGCGCGACGAAGGTGAAGCACGCGCCCAGGACCAGCTTCCAGGACGGCATCCAGCGCCACGCGCCCGTCTTTCCGGCCCGGGGATAGTCGATGAAGCGCTTCTTCCCCGGCCGGCCGCCGTCCCTGCGGCCCCGGCCGCCGCCCGAAGGGCCCGGATCTCCCGGGCGTCTGCGCCCGCCGCCCCCACCACCGGCGCCGCCTCCGCCACCGCGCTGGTTCGCGCGGCGGGCCTCGGCACGGCTGCCGTACTGGGAGCCTTCACCGCGGCCGGTACCCGGCGCGGCGTAACTGCTTGGTGGTGCGGCACGGCGGCCGGACGTCGGCTGGGCCGCGCGCCTGGCCGCGGCTCGTCCGCCGCCCTGAGGCTGCGGCGGCTTGCGGCGGTGCTCGCTCATCGAACGACTACTCCTCGGGCAGGCACGATCGCCTGGAAGCGGCAGGTGGCTTGCTTTCCCCCCGATGCGCTGTCCGGTAGCCCCCCTGCGCAACCGGGCGCACTGCATCCGGGACGAGGACGCCTGACGGTGTCACTCGGTTCCCGGTGGTCTGCATGGCGCACAGACTACGCACGGTCAAATCGCTCCCACTGCGGATGTTCACTCCAATTCAGGCAGGTTGCGTCCCACGAATCGGTGATGTGACCTCGTTCACCGTGCCCCCTCTTGTCGCATCAGGATGCTCGTTCTATCGTCTGGATGTATCGAGTCGATACATCAGCTCGGCATAAGGGACCTAAGGGACCAAGGAGGCGACAATTGAGCAGACGCTCCGGCATCCTCGAGTTCGCTATCCTCGGCCTGCTCCGCGAGTCCCCGATGCACGGCTATGAACTGCGGAAACGCCTCAACACCTCACTCGGGGTGTTCAGGGCGTTCAGCTACGGCAGCCTCTACCCCTGCCTGAAGACTCTCGTCGCCAACGGCTGGTTGATCGAGGAACCCGGCAGTGCCCCGGAGGATGCCCGCGCGGCGTCCCTCGCCGGGCGCCGGGCGAAGATCGTCTACCGGCTGACGGCCGAGGGCAAGGAGCACTTCGAGGAGCTGCTCGCCCACACCGGCCCGGACGCCTGGGAGGACGAGCACTTCGCCGCCCGCTTCGCGTTCTTCGGGCAGACCTCGCGGGATGTACGGATGCGGGTGCTGGAAGGCCGCCGCAGCCGGCTGGAGGAGCGCCTGGAGAAGATGCGCGCCTCCCTGGCGCGTACCCGCGAGCGGCTGGACGACTACACCCTCGAGCTCCAGCGACACGGCATGGAGTCGGTGGAGCGCGAGGTCCGCTGGCTGAACGAGCTGATCGAGAGCGAGCGGTCCGGGCGCGACATGCGCCGGGGCGCCACTCCGCAGGACACATCAGGAGATACGGGCGGCACGCACCGGGACCGGGGGAGTTCCCGGACCGATCCGTCCGATCCCACTGCCAAGTGAGCTCTGCACTCCGCAGGGCTTTGTCGAGTACAAACAGGGAGCAACCGGAATGGGTTCGGTTCGCGTAGCCATCGTCGGCGTGGGCAACTGCGCCGCCTCGCTGGTGCAGGGCGTCGAGTACTACAAGGACGCCGACCCGAACGGTCGCGTGCCGGGTCTGATGCACGTGCAGTTCGGCGACTACCACGTGCGTGATGTGGAGTTCGTGGCCGCGTTCGACGTCGACGCGAAGAAGGTCGGCCTCGACCTCGCCGACGCCATCGGCGCCAGCGAGAACAACACCATCAAGATCTGCGACGTGCCCGCCACCGGCGTCACCGTCCAGCGTGGTCACACCCACGACGGCCTGGGCAAGTACTACCGCCAGACCATCGAGGAGTCCGCCGAGGCCCCGGTCGACATCGTCCAGACCCTCAAGGACAAGCAGGTCGACGTCCTCGTCTGCTACCTCCCGGTGGGCTCCGAGGACGCCGCGAAGTTCTACGCGCAGTGCGCCATCGACGCCAAGGTCGCCTTCGTCAACGCCCTGCCGGTCTTCATCGCCGGCACCAAGGAGTGGGCGGACAAGTTCACCGAGGCGGGCGTCCCGATCGTCGGTGACGACATCAAGTCGCAGGTCGGCGCCACGATCACGCACCGCGTGATGGCGAAGCTCTTCGAGGACCGGGGCGTCATCCTGGACCGCACGATGCAGCTGAACGTCGGCGGCAACATGGACTTCAAGAACATGCTCGAGCGCGAGCGCCTGGAGTCCAAGAAGATCTCCAAGACGCAGGCCGTCACCTCCCAGATCCGCGACCGCGAGCTGGGCGAGGACAACGTCCACATCGGCCCGTCCGACTACGTGGCGTGGCTGGACGACCGCAAGTGGGCCTACGTCCGCCTCGAGGGCCGCGCGTTCGGTGACGTCCCGCTGAACCTGGAGTACAAGCTCGAGGTCTGGGACTCCCCGAACTCCGCCGGTGTCATCATCGACGCCGTGCGCGCCGCCAAGATCGCCAAGGACCGTGGCATCGGCGGCCCGATCCTCTCCGCCTCCTCGTACTTCATGAAGTCGCCGCCGGTGCAGTACTTCGACGACGAGGCCCGTGAGAACGTCGAGAAGTTCATCAAGGGCGAGGTCGAGCGCTAAAGCAGCGCACGAAGGCCGCGGAGCGCCGTGCGGGACGCCGCACCCCACTCCGGCCGCGCCTGATCCACCGCGCTGATCGTGGGCCCCCGGGTAATACTCCCGGGGGCCCACGCGGTGTGTGAGGCTGGGCCGTATGCCTGTTGTGCGCGACCTGCGCGTCCTGCTCCAACTGCCCGACTTCCGGCGCCTGCTGACCGTCCGGTTGCTGTCGCAGGGAGCCGACGGCGTCTACCAGGTCGCGCTCGCCGCATACGTCGTCTTCTCCCCCGAGAAGCAGGCATCCCCCGCCGCCATCGCCTCCGCCATGGCCGTCCTGCTGCTGCCGTACTCGCTCCTCGGCCCGTTCGCCGGCGTGCTGCTGGACCGCTGGCGGCGCCGCCAGGTCCTGGTGCACGGCAATCTGCTGCGTGCGGCGCTGGCCACCGGCACCGCGCTCCTCATCATCGCCCGCGTCCCCGACTGGCTCTTCTACGCTTCCGCCCTGTCGGTCACCGCTGTCAACCGCTTCGTCCTCGCCGGGCTCTCCGCCTCCCTGCCCCGTGTCGTCGACTCGCCGGACCGCCTGGTCATGGCCAATGCCCTCTCGCCGACGGCCGGCACACTCGCGGCCACGGCAGGCGGCGGGCTCGCCTTCATCGTGCGCCTGCTGGCCCCCGAGGGCACGAGCTCCGACGCCGTGGTCGTCCTCTTCGGCGCGCTGCTCTACATGGCCGCCGCCCTGTGCTCCCTGAGCATCCCCGTCGGCCTGCTGGGGCCGGGCGTCCGCGCACCCGAGTCGGAGCTGCGCACCACGCTGCTGGCCACCGCTGGCGGGCTGATCGCGGGGCTGCGGCACCTCGCGGAGCGCCGCACCGCCGCCCGCGCTCTCGCGGCGATGACCCTGATGCGGTTCTGCTACGGCGCCCTGACCGTCACCGTCCTGATGCTCTGCCGCTACGCGTGGGCGGACTCGGAGTCAGGCGGACTGGCCCTCCTCGGCCTCGCCGTCGCGGTCTCGGGGGCTGGGTTCTTCGCAGCGGCGGTCGTCACCCCCTGGGCCGTGGGCCGGCTGGGACGGCTCGGCTGGATGCTGGTCTGTGCGCTGGCCGCGGCCGTCCTGGAACCCGCGCTCGGCCTCCTCTTCGAACGCGGCCCCATGCTGATCGCCGCCTTCGTCCTGGGCCTCACCACACAAGGCGCGAAGATCGCCACGGACACGGTGGTCCAGTCGTCGGTCGACGACGGCTTCCGGGGGCGGGTCTTCTCGCTCTACGACGTCCTTTTCAACGCGGCTTTCGTCGGTGCCGCGGGCGTGGCGGCCCTGATGCTGCCGCCCGACGGCAGGTCTCCCGCGCTGGTGGTGACCGTGGCCCTGATCTACGCGACGGTCGCCGCCGCCCTCGCGGGACTCCGCCGCTCCTGACAAGGCGAAGGGGCGGTGTTTCACGTGAAACACCGCCCCTCGGCGACACCACTCGCCGCTGTTTCACGTGAAACAGCGGCCTCGGGCCTCAGTCCTGCGTGGCCCACCACTCCTTGAGGGCCGCCACAGCGGCGTCCCGCTCCATCGGGCCGTTCTCCAAACGCAGCTCCAGAAGGTGCTTGTACGCCTTGCCGATCTGCGGGCCCGGGCCGACGCCGAGGGTCTCCATGATCTCGTTGCCGTCCAGGTCCGGGCGGATCGCGTCCAGTTCCTCCTGCTCCTGGAGCCGCGCGATGCGCTCCTCCAGGCCGTCGTAGGCGCGCGACAGAGCGTTGGCCTTGCGCTTGTTGCGCGTCGTGCAGTCGGAGCGCGTCAGCTTGTGGAGCCGTTCCAGCAGCGGCCCCGCGTCCCGGACGTACCGGCGCACGGCGGAGTCGGTCCACTCGCCCGTGCCGTAGCCGTGGAAGCGCAGGTGGAGCTCTACGAGCTTCGAGACGTCCTTCACCAGCTCGTTCGAGTACTTGAGCTTGGTCATCCGGGCCTTGGTCATCTTCGCGCCCACCACCTCGTGGTGGTGGAAGGAGACCCGGCCGTCCTTCTCGAAGCGGCGGGTCCGCGGCTTGCCGATGTCGTGCAGCAGCGCCGCCAGGCGCAGGACCAGGTCCGGGCCGCCACCCGGCACGTCGCGCGGGGCCTCCAGGTCGATGGCCTGCTCCAGGACGGTGAGCGTGTGTTCGTACACGTCCTTGTGCCGGTGGTGCTCGTCGCGCTCCAGGCGCAGCGCCGGGAACTCCGGCATGACAAGAGCGGCGAGGCCGGTGTCGACGAGGAGCTTGAGGCCCTCGCGGGGGTGGGCCGAGAGGATCAGCTTGTTCAGCTCGTCCCGGACCCGCTCGGCGGAGACGATCTCCAGGCGATCGGCCATCTCCGTCATCGCCGTGACGACCTCGGGCGCGACCTCGAAGTCCAGCTGCGCGGCGAAGCGTGCGGCCCGCATCATGCGCAGCGGGTCGTCGGAGAAGGACTCCTCCGGGGTGCCGGGGGTGCGCAGGACCCGCGCGGCCAGGTCCTCCAGGCCGTTGTGCGGGTCGATGAACTCCTTCTGCGGCAGCGCCACCGCCATCGCGTTGACCGTGAAGTCACGACGGACCAGGTCGTCCTCGATGGAGTCCCCGTAGGAGACCTCCGGCTTGCGCGAGGTGCGGTCGTACGCTTCCGACCGGTATGTCGTGACCTCGATGTCGAAGTCGGACTTGCGGCATCCCACGGTCCCGAAGGCGATGCCGACCTCCCAGACCGCGTCCGCCCACGGCCGGACGATCTTCAGTACATCGTCGGGGCGGGCGTCGGTGGTGAAGTCCAGGTCGTTGCCGAGCCGGCCGAGCAGCGCGTCCCGCACCGACCCGCCGACCAGGGCAAGCGTGAACCCGGCCTCCTGGAATCGGCGGGCTAGATCGTCGGCCACGGGGGAGACCCGCAGGAGCTCGCTCACGGCACGGCGCTGCACGTGGCTGAGCTCGTTCGTCGACGACTGGGAGTGGCTGTCATTGTTGGCGTTCGGCACAACAGAACAGGGTACGTGGCCACACGCCCGAGGGCCTCCTCGTTACGGGCGCATGGCGCCGGTCAGCACAAAGCGGGCGCAGCCGGGACATCGGGCGCGGTAACGATCTTGCGGAGTGGTCCGCGGCACTTCGCCGCAGCGGGTCTCGTTACCATTCGTGGACGCATCACCGACGACCACTGACGACGAGGGACGGACGAGCGCGTGGCCGAGGCGGCAGAGTTCCAGGGGACGACCTCCGCTCCTGCCTGCCGGTGGGCCAGGCACATCGCGACGGTGCTGGTCGGTCTGCTGCTGCTCGTGGGTCTGGTGCAGCTCCCGGGGGCGCCGCGGGCCCACGCCGAGTCGGCGGGCTCCCGCACGGTCGATGTCTCCATCGGCTCCCTGACGCCCGTCGCGCCCACGCAGAACGACACGGTCACCGTGTCGGGCACGGTCACCAACAACGGCGGCTCCACGGTCACCGACGCCCACGTGGGCCTGCGGGTGGGCCCGCGGGTCAGCGGGCGCGGCGACATCGACGACATCGGCGGCCGGTCCGGCTTCTCGGAGGGCTCCGACGGGGCCGAGCTCGGCGGCCACACGCAGAAGATCGACAAGCTGGCTCCGGGTGTCAGCCGCGAATTCAGCGTCTCCCTGCCCGCGAAGGACCTGAACCTCGGCGCGGACGGCGTCTACCAGCTGGGCGTCTCCCTCTCCGGACAGACCTCCGGCCAGCCGTACGAGCGGGTCCTGGGCATCCAGCGGACCCTGCTCCCCTGGCAGCCGTCCGCGACCGAGGGCAAGAAGACACGGCTCACCTTCCTGTGGCCGCTGGTCTCCGCGACGCATCTGACCGCCCGCACGGAGTCCGATCAGCAGCAGACGCCGATCTTCCCCAACGACGACCTCGCGGCGGACCTCGCGCCGGGCGGCCGGCTCCAGCAGCTGGTGGCGCTGGGCAAGAACCTGCCGATCACCTGGGTGATCGACCCCGATCTGCTCGCCACGGTCGAGGCCATGACCAAGAGCTACAAGGTCGACGGCCCGGACGGGAAGAGCACGCCGGGCAAGGGCCAGCTGGTCGCCAAGCAGTGGCTCAGCCAGCTCCAGACGGCCGTCGCGGGCGATCAGGTGGTGGCGCTGCCGTTCGGTGACCCGGACCTCGCGTCGCTCGCCCACCACGGCAAGGAGGTCCCGGGCAGCCTCAGCCACCTCCAGTCCGCCACGGAACTCGCCGCGACCACCGTGGACACCATCCTCGGTGTGAAGCCGCGCACGGACTTCACCTGGCCCTACGAGGGCGCGGTCGACTCCTCGATCATCGACGTGGCCACCTCCGCGGGCGCCCACAACGTCATCGCCCGCAGCGACAGCCTCCGCGAGAACCGCGCCTCGTACACCCCCAGCGCGGCCCGCCAGATCGGCGGCGGCAACACGGCCGTCGTCGCGGACGACCGGCTGTCCACCGCTTTCCAGGGCGATCTGATCCGGGCCGACGACTCCTCGCTCGCCGTGCAGCGCTTCCTGGCCCAGAGCCTGCTGGTGAACAAGCAGGCCCCGGACGACGAGCGCAGTATCGTCGTCGCCCCGCAGCGCATGCCCACCACGAGCCAGGCGCAGGCGATGGCGGCGGCCCTGGGCGGCCTGACGGACGGGCGCTGGACGCAGCCCGCCGACCTCGGCGACGCGGCCAAGGCCAAGCCCGACCCGGCCGCCAATCAGCAGGTGCCCGGCCCCGGCGCGTACCCCGAGTCGCTGCGCAAGCAGGAGCTGTCCACCGACGCGTTCGAGGAGATCCAGAAGACCCAGGAGACCCTGGACAGCTTCAAGGTGATCCTGACCTCGCAGGACCGGGTGGTCACCCCGTTCGGCAGTGCGATCATGCGGGAGATGTCCAACTCCTGGCGCGGTGACAGCCGGGGGGCGGCGGAGTTCCGCAACGCCGTGCAGTCGTATCTGGACCAGCTCAAGCGCCAGGTGCAGCTCATCCCGAAGTCCGACGCCACCCTGTCCGGGCGGAGCGCGACGATCCCCGTGACGGTGCGCAACGGTCTCCTGCAGGGCATCTCCGGGCTCCGGCTCGTCCTCGAATCCAGCCGGCCGAACCGCCTCAAGGTGGGCGAGGCCCAGCAGATCAAGATCGACGGCGGACACAGCCAGTCGGTGAAGTTCGAGACGCACGCCAACGCCAACGGCCCCGTCCAGGTGACGGCGCGGCTGTACACGGACGACGGCCAGCCCTACGGCGACCCCATCTACTTCACGGTGCATGTCACGTCCATCACCCCTATGGTGCTGGTCGTCATCGCCGGTGGCGTACTCCTTCTGGTCCTCGCGGGCCTGCGCATCTACATCCAGCGCAAGCGGTCCGCCGCGGGTGGGACGGCGGACGGGGGAGACTCCGGGGCCGGCGGTCCGGGCGATGACAGCCCCCAGCAGCCGGACGACCCGGCTCCGGACACCGGATCGGAAAGCACTGACCGATCCGGCGCAGGTGAGAAAGTGGACCGTTGACGTGTAGTGGGGCCGGCCGGCCGCGGACGATGAGGTGGGGTAGCGATGAACGCGCCGTACGACGGTGACCGCGGGCAGGGCGCGGGTGGTGAACAGCGGGGTCCGTACCCGCCGCCTCCGCCTGCCCCGGACTCGTCCCGTCCGGGCCCGTACGCCCAGGACCCCTATCTCCGGGACGCCTACGCCGCGCACCCCTACCCTGAGCACGACCCGGCAGCCCAGGACCCGGTGAGCGACGCGCTGTACGACCGTGCCGCGCATCCCCCGCCGCCGCCCGGCACGTACCAGAACACCTTCCCGCTCCACCAGCAGCAGTCCGCCCCGCAGCAGGGCCCGGACCCCCTCCTGTGGGCCCCCGAGCCGCAACAGCCCGGAGCGCCCGCGCGTCCGTACGACGACGAGCCCACCACGCAGTTCCCCGGGCTCGCCGGGCAGTCCTCCCCCGACGACCGCCCGGAGCGGGACGCCTTCGCGCACCTGTACCGGGACCAGCAGCAGCCGTACGAACCGCAGCGCCCGTCCGGTCAGCCGATCCCGGCGCCCGGCCAGTACACCGCACCGGCCCCGCAGGTCCCGCCGCCGGTGCCCGAGCCCACGCCCGTCTCCGAGACGGAGGCCCCGTCGGCCCCGGCGAAGGGCGGCAAGGCGGCGAGCCTGCTGAAGTCGAGCGCGGTGATGGCCGCGGGCAGCTTCGTCTCCCGCATCCTGGGATTCGCCCGCAACCTCGTGATGGCGGCGGCGCTCGGCGTCGGCACCCTCAACGACAGCTACCAGGTCGCCAACACCCTGCCGACGATGATCTACATCCTCGTCGGCGGCGGCGCGCTGAACGCCGTCTTCATCCCGCAGCTCGTGCGGTCGATGAAGAACGACGAGGACGGCGGCGAGGCGTACGCCAACCGGCTCTTCACTCTCGTCGTGGTCCTCATGGGCGCGGTCACGACCGTCTGTGTCCTGGCGGCTCCGCTGCTGGTCGGCATGATGATGCCGGACAACGGCGACAGCCCCGGCCAGTTCGACGTCGCTGTGGCGTTCGCCCGCTACTGCCTGCCCACCATGTTCTTCATGGGCGTGCACATCGTCATGGGCCAGATCCTCAACGCCCGCGGCAAGTTCGGCGCCATGATGTGGACCCCGGTCCTCAACAACGTCGTCGTCATCGCCACCTTCGGCGCCTTCATCTGGGTCTACGGCGGCTTCGACAAGAGCGGCGTCAGCGCGGCCAACATCCCCTCCGAGGGCGTGCGGCTGCTCGGCATCGGCACCCTGCTCGGCCTCGTGGTGCAGGCGCTGGCGATGTTCCCCTACCTCCGCGAGACCGGTTTCCGGCTGCGGCTGCGGTTCGACTGGCGCGGCCACGGCCTCGGCAAGGCCATGGGACTCGCCAAGTGGACGTTCTTCTTCGTCCTCGCCAACCAGCTCGGCATGGTCGTCGTCACCCAGCTCGCCACCCGGGCCGGCGCCCTCGCGGAGAAGGCGCACCACCAGGGCACCGGCATCACGGCGTACAACTTCGCGCTCCAGCTCTGGCAGATGCCGCAGGCCATCATCACGGTCTCGGTGATGACCGCGGTCCTCCCCCGGATCTCCCGCGCGGCCCACGACGGCGATGTCGCGGCCGTGCGCGACGACCTCTCCCACGGTCTGCGCACCTCGGCCGTCGCGATCGTGCCCTGCGCCTTCGCGTTCCTCGCGCTCGGCGTGCCGATGGCCACGCTGATGTTCTCCAGCTCCGGCACCGGCGGCGCCACGAACATCGGCTTCATCCTGATGGCCTTCGGCCTCGGCCTCATCCCGTACTCCGCGCAGTACGTGATCCTGCGCGGTTTCTACGCCTACGAGGACACCCGCACCCCCTTCTACAACACCCTGATCGTCGCTGGCGTCAACGCGGTCGGCGCCGCCCTCAGCTTCGTCGTCCTGCCGGCCCGCTGGGCCGTGGCGGGCATGGCGGCCTCGTACGGTCTGGCCTACGCCGTGGGTGTCGTCGTCGCCTGGCGCCGACTGCGTACCCGCCTCGGCGGGGATCTGGACGGCTCGCACGTCATCCGTACCTACGCCCGCCTCGCCGGCGCGTGCGTCCCCGCCGCTCTCATCGGCGGGGCCGTCGCCTACGGCATCGGTGAAGTTCTCGGTCACGGATTTGTCGGTTCGCTCGCGGCTCTGATCGGCGGCGGTCTCATCCTGATCGGCGTCTTCTATATCGCCGCCAAGCGGATGCGCGTAGAGGAACTGACCGCCATGGTCGGTATGGTCCGCGGACGGCTCGGACGCTGACCGGAGCACAACCATCGCCCGCCGCCGCGTGTCGTGCATAGCGCCGGACTGTGGGCACAATTGTCTTGGCTGTGGACAGCGTGCAACGGATGGGGAGGCAGGAACGACGGTGGCGGAACGGAGCACAGCTGCCGTCGACGTGGCAGACACCAGCGGCGGCAAGCCGCTGACCGCCAAGGCGGACAAGGCCACGACCGACGGGGCGCAGGCCGCGATCAAGACCGGTACGCACAAGGACACCGCGCGCACGGAGGATCCGAGCACCGCGCGCGACGCCGAAAGTCCCGAACTCCACAGCGGCCACAAGCTCGCCAAGCGGTACCGCTTGGAGGAGTGCGTCACCCGTCTGGAGGGATTCAGCAGCTGGCGCGCGGTCGACGAGAAGCTCCGCCGCGCCGTCGGCGTCCACATCCTTCCCGCCGAGCATCCCCGCGCACGTCCGGTGCTCGCCGCCGCCCGTTCCGCCGCCCTGCTCGGCGACCCCCGCTTCGTCCAGGTCCTCGACGCCGTCGAGGAGAACGAGCTCGTCTACGTCGTCCACGAATGGCTGCCGGACGCCACCGAGCTCAGCTCCGTGCTGTCCTCCGGCCCCATGGAGCCGCACGACGCCTACCAGCTCGTCAGCCAGGTCTCCCAGGCCATGGCGGCGGCCCACCGCGAGGGCCTCGCCCACCTCCGCCTCCACCCCGGCTCCGTGCTGCGCACCGAGTCCGGGCAGTACCGCATCCGCGGCCTCGCCGTCATGGCCGCCCTCCGCGGCATCTCCTCCGACCACCCCCAGCGCACCGACACCGAGGCCATCGGCGCCCTGCTGTACGCCGCGCTGACCCAGCGCTGGCCCTATGAGAGCAACGCGTACGGCCTGCCGGGCCTGCCCAAGGGCACCGGCCTCATCGCTCCCGACCAGGTGCGGGCGGGGGTCCACCGGGGCCTCTCGGAGCTGGCCATGCGCGCGCTCGTCAACGACGGGGCCACCGCGTCACGACAGGAAAAGCCGTGCGCCACGCCGGAGGAGCTGGCCAAGGCGGTCGCCGCGATGCCGCGCATCCGGCCGCCGGAGCCCTCCTTCGCCACCCCGTCGAGCGGCTATCCCCGCACGACGTACCAGCAGGGCACATACGGAGGGCCGCCGACGCGCGCGGGCCGGCCCGTGCAGCCCGCCCCGGTGCCCCCGCCGCCCCCGCTCCAGAGCCGCACGGGGAGGGCACTGAAGTGGTGCGTCTCCGCCCTGCTCATCGCGGCGCTCGGGCTGGGCAGCTGGCAGCTGGCGGACACGCTGCTCAAGGAGGGGGACTCCTCCGGCGGCGGGAACCACGCGCCGTCCGACGACAGCGAGAGCGACAAGAAGCCGGCCATAAAGAAGCTGCCCATCCAGCAGGCGACCGAGTTCTCGCCCAAGGACAGCCCCATGGCCGGAGCCAAGGCCGCCTTGGCCGTCGACGGTGACCCCAATACCGCCTGGATCACCAGGGCGTTCTACAACCACTCGAACTTCGGGAATCTCGACAATCGCTCGAAGGGCAGCGGCATCGTCGTCGACCTCGGTAGCGTCAAGAGCGTCACGGGCGTCGACGTGAACATGTACGCGGCGGGCCAGACCGTGGAGGTGCTCGGCGCCGACCCCTCGGCATCCGCGCCGACGCAGCTCGACGACTTCCCGACGAAGATCATCGGGAGTGGCCAGGTCGGCGCCGAGCTGAAGGCGAACGCCGACAAGCCGGTGAAGACGCGCTACGTACTGATCCACATCACCGACCTGCCGCTGGAACCCACCGGCGGCTCCTACCGGGGCGGCATCAAAGAGATCAAGGTTCTCGGCAGCTAACCACTCCGAGTCCAGGGGGAGGGTCTCGACGTTGGACGACGTCACGCGCGACGGCACGAGCGACGCCGAACTCCTCGCCCTCCACGTGGGTGGCGATCCTGATGCCTTCTCGGAAATAGTGCGGCGCCACCGGGACCGCCTCTGGGCCGTGGCGCTCCGTACCCTCGGCGACCGGGAAGAGGCCGCCGACGCCGTCCAGGACGCGCTGGTCTCCGCCTACCGGGCCGCCCACACCTTCCGCGGCCAGTCCGCCGTCACCACCTGGCTGCACCGCATCACGGTCAACGCCTGTCTGGACCGGGCCCGCAAGGCCGCCTCCCGGCGCACCTCGCCGCTCGCCGAGACCGAGCGGCTCGAGCAGCTCCTCGAACCCCATGAGTCCGCGGCCGCGCCCGCGGAGCGCGGCGATCTGCACCGCGAGCTGCTCCAGGCGCTGGCCACGCTGCCACCCGACCAACGCGCGGCCCTCGTCCTGGTCGACATGCAGGGGTATCCCGTCGCCGAAGCGGCCGAGGTGCTGGGCGTCCCCGTCGGCACCGTGAAGAGCAGATGCGCGCGAGGACGGGCCAGACTGCTGCCCATGCTCACCCATCTGCGCGCCGACGGCATGGGTAGCCCGGCCCTCGACGGGGGAAGGAACCGGTCGCAGGGGACGTCCGTCCCACCACCGGCAGGACAGAGTGACGCGGATCCAGTGAAGGGTGGAGGTGGGCGAGCGTGACTTCGACGACCGGCACGGATGAGCACCCGGAGGTCGCGGAGATCTCCGCGCTCGCCGAGGGCGCTCTGTCGCCGTCACGATCGGCGGACGTACGGGAGCACTTGGCCGACTGCCCTCTGTGTGAGGACGTCCGAACCTCCCTGGACGAGATCCGGACGCTGCTGGGCACCCTGCCCGGTCCGCCTCGGATGCCTGACGACATCGCCGGACGGATCGACGCGGCCCTCGCCGCGGAGGCCCTCCTCGACTCCACCGCACACACCGCGACCGTCATTGATGACGAAGACGTTCTGGTTTCACGTGGAACAAGCACCCCTGAGCCCGTTTCACGTGAAACGGCGGCACGGACCTCGCAGCACGTTTCACGTGAAACCGCCGCGCCCGCTCCCGAGCCTGTTTCACGTGAAACCAGCGACCGCCGCCCAGCCGGACGCCCTCGGACCGCGACCGGGCCGGGCCGGCAGACCCCGTCACCCGGCAGGCCCCGCCCGGGTCGCTCCCGACGGTGGCCCAGGGTTCTCCTCGGCACCGCGTGTGCCGCCGCCGTGCTCGGGGTAGGCAGCCTCTTCCTCCCGTCCGGAGGCGGCGAAGGCCACCACAGCCCCCAGGCACAGCAGGAGAGCCCGTCTCCGGTCGCCCTCGCCTCGGGTGACCTCAAGACCCGGGTGCACGATCTGCTGAAGGTGTCCTTCAAGGCCACAGAGCCTCGGGGCAAGAGCTCGGAGAACGCTCCCGAGACGATGTTGCGCGACAACGGCACCGACGCCCCCGCCTGCGTCCAGCAGGGCATCGGCCGCTCGGAACCCTCCCTCGCCGCACAGCCGGACAGCTATAAGGGCGAGAGCGCTTATCTGGTGGTCATGCCACATCCCACCGACGTATCGCTCGTCGATGCCTATGTCGTGGCCTCGGCCTGTGTCGGCACCACTCCCACGGCGCCGGGCAAGGTCCTGCTGAAGCAGACGCTGCCTCGCTACTGAGTCGCTCCCAAGCACTGCCGGCACCTCTCGGGAATGCTCGCCCCGTAGGATCCGTTGGGTGGGGTGAGACCCCGCAAGGACCCGAGACAGCAGTCGGCAGACAAGGAAGACTCCCGTGAGCGACGTCCGCAACGTGATCATCATCGGTTCCGGGCCCGCGGGTTACACCGCCGCGCTCTACACCGCCCGTGCCTCCCTGAAGCCGCTGGTCTTCGAGGGCGCCGTGACCGCCGGCGGTGCACTGATGAACACCACCGACGTGGAGAACTTCCCCGGCTTCCGCGAGGGGATCATGGGCCCCGACCTCATGGATAACATGCGGGCCCAGGCCGAGCGCTTCGGCGCCGAGCTGATCCCGGACGACGTCATCGCGGTCGACCTGAGCGACGAGATCAAGACCGTCACGGACTCCGCCGGCACCGTCCACCGTGCCAAGGCCGTCATCGTCACCACCGGCTCCCAGCACCGCAAGCTGGGCCTGCCGCGTGAGGACGAGCTCTCCGGCCGTGGCGTCTCCTGGTGCGCCACCTGCGACGGGTTCTTCTTCAAGGACCAGGACATCGCCGTGATCGGCGGCGGCGACACCGCGATGGAAGAGGCCACCTTCCTCTCGCGCTTCGCCAAGTCCGTCACCGTCGTCCACCGCCGTGACACCCTCCGCGCCAGCAAGGCCATGCAGGAGCGTGCCTTCGCGGACCCGAAGATCTCCTTCGTGTGGGACAGCGAGGTCGCCGAGATCCACGGCGAGAACAAGCTCTCCGGTCTGACCCTGCGCAACCTCAAGACCGGTGAGACCTCCGAGCTGCCGGTGACCGGTCTGTTCATCGCGATCGGCCACGACCCGCGCACCGAGCTGTTCAAGGGCCAGCTCGACCTGGACGACGAGGGCTACCTCAAGGTCGACGCCCCCTCCACGCGCACCAACCTGACCGGCGTCTTCGCCGCGGGTGACGTCGTGGACCACACCTACCGCCAGGCGATCACCGCCGCCGGTACCGGCTGCTCCTCCGCTCTCGACGCCGAGCGTTACCTCGCGTCCCTCTCGGACAGCGAGAAGGTCGCGGAGCCCGAGAAGACCGCCTGACCCCCACCCCACACCCCGCAGAAGATGAGGAGACCTCCGTGGCTCTCAAGGCCGTAACCGACGCGTCCTTCGACGAGGACGTTCTCAAGAGCGACAAGCCCGTCCTGGTGGACTTCTGGGCCGAGTGGTGCGGCCCGTGCCGCCAGATCGCCCCGTCCCTGGAGGCCATCGCCGCCGAGCACGGCGACCAGATCGAGATCGTCAAGCTGAACATCGACCAGAACCCGGCGACCGCCGCCAAGTACGGCGTCATGTCGATCCCGACGCTGAACGTCTACCAGGGTGGCGAGGTCGTCAAGACCATCGTCGGCGCCAAGCCCAAGGCCGCCCTCGAGCGCGACCTGGACCCGTTCATCGGCGCCTGATCGAGGCCCGCTGTTTCACGTGAAACGGGCCCGCCCTCTTCCGAGGGCGGGCCCGTTCGCTTGATGTTCTTACAGTCCGCTCAGCCGCTCCCGCCTACAGCGGTCGCAGCGCCGGTTCCTTCTGCACGGCGCCGAGCAGCCGGTCCAGGGCCAGCTCGACGTCCTCCTTCCAGGAGAGGGCCGTACGGAGCTCCAGCCGCAAACGCGGGTACCGAGGGTGCGGCCGCACCGTCTTGAAGCCCACCGCCAGCAGATGGTCCGCCGGCAGCACGCACGCCGGTTCCTTCCAATGGGCGTCGCCGAACGCTTCGATCGCCTTGAAACCACGCCGGAGCACATCCTTGGCGACCGTCTGCACCATGGTCCGTCCCAGCCCCTGGCCCTGATAGGCCGGTGCCAGCCAGCCGGTCATCAACTGCACGGCATCCGCGGCGACGGGACTGGTGGAGAACGCCGCCGAACGGGGGACGTAAGCCGGCGGGGCGTAGAGCACAAAGCCCACCGGTACCTCGTCGACATAGACCACCCTGCCGCAGGACCCCCACTCCAACAGGACGGCCGAGATCCAGGCTTCCTTCTCCAGCTCCGGGCGACCGGCCTTCAGCGCGGCTTCGCCGCTGACGGGATCCAGCTCCCAGAAGACGCAGGAGCGACAGCGTGTGGGGAGGTCTGGGAGGTTGTCCAGCGTGAGCGGTACGAGCCGACGCCCCATGGAGCCAAATCCTCACTTCCGTCGTGTGCCACACCCCGGGCTGCGCTCAGCGCGCTGCGCTCCCTGAAGAGGCTGCCGACGAAACCGCCGATCGCCCCCAGGCCGAGGCCCGTTGCCACCAGTCCGGTCCGGCTCACCGTTCGCATGGACCCGCCCTCCGTGAACTGTGTCCAACGTGGATGCGCCATACCCAACGCATCGTATCCGGGCGGCGATTGGGCGAAAAGCGGAGGAAGGCAAAGGGCGGGTTGTGTTCCACGTGAAACACAACCCGCCCGAAGTCACCACGCTCCGACGGCCTACGCCGTATCAGCCTCGTCCTGGGCGGCAAGCTTCTGCTCCAGCACCCGGCCCTCGCCAGGGGCGAGCGTGCCCAGGATCCGCTCAAGGTCCTCCATCGAGGCGAACTCGACGACGATCTTGCCCTTCTTCTGCCCGAGGTCGACCTTCACCCGGGTCTCGAACCGGTCCGACAGCCGCGAGGCCAAGCTGTTGAGCGCCGGGGAGACCCGAGCGCCGGCACGCGGCCCCTTGGGCTTCGCCGAGCTCCGGGCCTCCGACCTCATCAGCGTCACGATCTCTTCGACCGCACGCACCGACAGCCCCTGGGCGACGATACGCGCGGCGATGTCGTCCTGTACCGCGGAGTCGTCGACGGACAGCAAGGCACGGGCATGCCCGGCGGACAGCACGCCCGCCGCGACCCGACGCTGCACCGCGGGTGACAGCTTCAGCAGTCGCAGCGTGTTGGAGACCTGCGGGCGCGACCGCCCGATCCGGTCCGCCAGCTGATCATGGGTGCAGTTGAAGTCCTTGAGCAGCTGGTCGTAAGCGGCCGCTTCCTCAAGGGGGTTCAGCTGGGCCCGGTGCAGGTTCTCCAGCAGCGCGTCGAGCAGCAGCTTCTCGTCGTCGGTCGCCCGGATGATGGCCGGGATCTTCTCCAGGCCGGCCTGACGGCACGCCCGCCAGCGACGCTCACCCATGATGAGCTCATAGCGCTCGGGGCCCAGCTGCCGGACGACCACCGGCTGGAGCAGTCCGACCTCGCGGATGGAGGTGACCAGCTCGTCCAAGGCGTCCTCGTCGAACACCTCGCGGGGCTGACGGGGGTTGGGCGTGATGGAGTCCAGCGGCAGCTCGGCGAAGTGAGCACCGGCCACGGTCCCCTCTTCCATCGACGCGGCCGCCTTGGACGGCGCCGCTTCCGTTTCACGTGAAACGGCGCCGTCCTCCACAGACAGGGACGTCATCCTCGATGCCGTCATGGTGCGCTCTGCCGTCAGCACCGGCACCGCGGTCGGCGACGTCGCGCCGGGCCCCACGGTCGCCCCCGCGCTGTCCGGGGTCTTCGGCGCCGCCGGAATCAGCGCACCGAGCCCCCGGCCCAGTCCTCTACGTCGCTCGCTCACTGAAGCCCCTCCGACATGCTGTGCTGGTCTTGCTGTGGTTGACGGCCCACCACGTGGGCCTTGCTGCCGTCGTAGCGCACGCCGACCCCCCGCAGCGCGATCTCCCGGGCCGCCTCCAGATAGGACAGCGCCCCACTGGAACCCGGGTCATAGGTGAGGACGGTCTGCCCGTAGCTGGGCGCCTCGGAGATACGCACCGACCGGGGGATGCTGGTGCGCAGCACCTCATGGCCGAAGTGGGTGCGGACCTCGTCGGCCACCTGGGAAGCCAGCCGGGTGCGGCCGTCGTACATGGTCAGCAGGATCGTCGACACATGGAGCTTGGGGTTGAGGTGCCCCTTCACCAGCTCGACGTTGCGCAGCAGCTGGCCCAGCCCCTCCAGCGCGTAGTACTCGCACTGGATCGGGATCAGCACCTCCGCGCCGGCGACGAGGGCGTTGACCGTCAGCAGGCCGAGCGAGGGCGGGCAGTCGATGAGGATGTAGTCCAGTGGCTGCTCGTACGCCTGGATCGCCCGGTCCAGGCGGCTCTCACGGGCCACCAGGGAGACCAGCTCGATCTCGGCACCCGCGAGATCGATGGTGGCCGGGGCGCAGAAGAGCCCTTCCACATCACGCACCGGCTGCACCACATCGGAGAGCTTCCGGCTGTCGATCAGGACGTCATAGATCGACGGGACATCGGCGTGGTGGTCGATGCCCAGTGCCGTCGAAGCATTGCCCTGGGGGTCCAGGTCGATGACCAGCACGCGGTTGCCGTGCAGCGCCAGCGATGCCGCCAGGTTCACGGTCGTGGTGGTCTTCCCCACCCCGCCCTTCTGGTTGGCGACCACCATCACCCGGGTCTGGTCCGGCCGGGGCATCGGGGGCGGTGGCGTTTCACGTGAAACGACCTCACCGGTGGCCAGGGGACCGGGGTCGATCCCTGGCTCGGTGTCGGCAGGACGGGGACCGGGGACCGGGTCGGCCATCGGCCCCGCGATATTGGCGTCGGACCGCAAGGATTCACTCTCCTCGACATCAGGCTCGCAGTAGACAGAGCCTGCCATGCTTTCGGGGTCGTGAACCAGCGAGGCCCGTTCTCCTGTGGATGAATCCACCGAGCCTGTGGATGAACCTGGGCTTCCGGAAGCCGGATGGTCGCGCGGAGTCTCCTCCATGCGACCACGACCGATGATTCCCAGCAGCAAGGAGCGACGTTTCACGTGAAACACGATGCACCGGACGCCCCGCTACGGCGTCACGACACTCCGTAATGGGTAGTTTTGGCAGCTTGTATGGAGCACGGTCAGGTTGCCGGACGGCGGGCCTGCGGGTCAGCGCCGCCGACGCGTGGTCCGGCCGACCCGGGCCGCCTTGGCCCGCTTCGCCGCGAAGCGCACACCGCCGGGGCTCTCCCCGACCTCGACCCGGACGACGGTGGACATCGGGTCCACCACGCCCTCGCCGACCTGGAGCACCGAAGTGCGCACGACGCCGAGCTTGCTCAGTGCGGCGCGGGCGCCCTTGAGCTCCTCCTCGGCCGTGTCGCCCTTGAGGGCCAGCATCTCGCCGTACGGACGCAGGAGCGGCACGCCCCAGCCGGCGAGGCGGTCCAGCGGGGCCACCGCGCGAGCCGTCACCACATGGACGGGCTGCACCTTGCCGAGCATCTCCTCGGCACGGCCGCGGACGACCGTCACATGGTCGAGACCCAGCAGCTCGACGACCTCCTGGAGGAACGTCGTGCGTCGCAGCAGCGGCTCCAACAGGGTGATCTGGAGGTCCGGGCGCACCAGGGCCAGCGGGATGCCGGGGAGTCCGGCACCGGAGCCCACGTCGCACACCGAGACGCCGTCGGGCACGGCCTCGGAGAGCACCGCGCAGTTCAGCAGGTGCCGCTCCCAGAGCCTCGGCACCTCACGGGGGCCGATCAGTCCGCGCCGCACGCCCGCGTCCGCGAGCAGTTCCGCGTACCGGACGGCCTCTGGCAGGCGGTCGCCGAAAACCGCCTGCGCCTCCGGGGGCGCCGGGGGGAGCTCCGCTGCCTCTTCCACGGGGAACCGTCCTTCCGTACGACGTCTCTGAGAGTCAGAGTCTGAATATCAGGCTGACAAGGATCGGCCCCGCCTGCGAGCAGACGGGGCCGTACCCACCTGGAAGTGGGATGAAGAAGGGTAAAGATCAGGCCGGGAGGACGACCACGCGGCGCTGCGGCTCCTCGCCCTCGGACTCGCTGCGCAGCCCCGCGGCGGCCACCGCGTCGTGGACGACCTTGCGCTCGAAGGGCGTCATCGGGTCGAGCTTGACGGCCTCGCCGGTGCTCTTGGCCTCTTCCGCGGCCTTGGCACCCACCTGCGCCAGCTCCTCGCGCTTGCGCGCCCGGAAGCCGGCGATGTCGAGCATGAGGCGGCTGCGGTCACCGGTCTCCCGGTTCACCGCCAGCCGGGTGAGCTCCTGGAGCGCCTCCAGCACCTCGCCGTCGCGGCCGACCAGCTTCTGGAGGTCGCGGCTGCTCGAGTCGCTGATGATCGACACGGCAGCGCGGTCGGCCTCGACATCCATGTCGATGTCGCCGTCGAGGTCGGCGATGTCCAGCAGACCCTCGAGGTAGTCGGCCGCGATCTCGCCCTCCTGCTCCAGGCGGGACAGGGTGTCGGTGCCCTCGGCGGCGACCTCACTGGTCTGACGCTGCGTGTCCGTCACGGTGGACTCCTTCATTACTTCTTGGACGGGTGCTTGGGTCGCTGCGGGCCCTTGCGCTGCCCGGACTTGGCGGTGCGGGAGGAGCCGCCGCCCTGCTTGGGCTTGGCATCACCGGGCTGCTGCTTCTCCAGCGAGGGCGAGGACTTCTGCTCCTCGGCACCGGACTGCTGCTCGGCCTGCGGCGTGCTCGCGAGCTGGCGCTTCGCCTTCGGCTGCCGCTTGGGCTGCTGCCGGTTGGCGCGGGCGACCTCGGCGGCCTTCTTCGCCTCGACCTCCGCCGGGTCCTCCTTGAGCTTGCCCTTGGCCCGCAGCCGCTCCTGGCGCTGCTTGAAGGCGATGCTGCCCGGGGTCGGGTTGCGGCGAATGACGAACATCTGCTGGCCCAGGGTCCACACGTTGGTGGTCAGCCAGTAGACGAGGACACCGACCGGGAAGTTGATGCCGAAGACGGCGAACATGATCGGGAAGACGTACATCAGCATCTTCTGCTGCTGCATGAACGGCGTCTTCACCGAGAGGTCGACGTTTTTCGTCATCAGCTGGCGCTGGGTGTAGAACTGCGACAGCGACATCAGGACGATCATGATGATCGTGACGACCCGGACGTCGGTCAGCGTGGCGCCCAGCGCCTCGACCTTGGACGCGGAGTCCATGAACTTCACGGACAGCGGGGCACCGAAGATGTGCGCCTTACGCGCGCTGTTCAGCAGGTCCGTGTTGATGACACCGACGACCTTGCCCTGAGCGATGTGGTTCAGGACCTGGTACAGCGAGATGAAGAAGGGCGACTGGGCCAGGATCGGGAGACAGCTCGAGAGCGGGTTGGTGCCCGTCTCCTTGTAGAGCTTCATCATCTCTTCGGACTGGCGCTGCTTGTCGCTCTTGTAGCGCTCCTGGATCGCCTTCATCTTCGGCTGGAGCGCCTGCATGTTCCGCGTCGCCTTGATCTGCTTCACGAAGAGCGGGATCAGGCAGATACGGATCAGTACCACCAGCGAGACGATGGACAGACCCCACGCCGCGCCACTGTCCTTGTCGAAGATCAGACTGTAGAACGAGTGGAACTGGACGATGATCCAGGAAACAGCGGTATAGAGAGGACCGAGGATCGTGTCCACGAATCAGGCTCCTTGGGCGTTGGGCTGAGTCTCGGGCTGTGCGGCGGGACCCACGGCGGGATGCCCACCCAGTCGGCTCCTCAGCCGCTGGTGCCAGACCGGACGCTTCCGGGGAGGAACGTGGTCGACGCCACCGAGCGACCACGGGTTGCAGCGCAGGATGCGCCAGGCCGTCAGCGCCGTTCCTTTGACCGCGCCGTGCCGGTCAATGGCTGTGTAGCCATAATGCGAGCACGACGGGTAGTACTTGCAGACCGGGCCCAGGAGCGGGCTGATGGTCCATTGGTAGATCTTGATCAACCACAGCAGCGGATACTTCACTGTGCGCTCCCTCCCGGGCCTCGGCCGGGGTTCCGGGGAGTCTCCCCCGGGGGACCGGAACAGCGCGGCGCCCCTCCCAGCAGCCGCTGCAGTGCGGTGTCGAGGTCGCGGGCCAGCTGATCGTGGTCCGCCTCACCCGCTCCGGGCAGGGCCCGTACCACCACCAGGCTACCGGCGGGCAGCAGATCCAGCCGTTCACGCATGAGGTGGCGCAGCCTTCGCTTCACCAGATTGCGTACGACGGCTACACCGACGGCCTTGCTCACGACGAAACCCGCACGCGCCGGGGGAGCAGTCTCCCCAGGCGTGTGCGGGTCCGTGGTACCGGTACGTAGGTGGACGACGAGGAGCGGGCGGCCGGCCCGGCGCCCTCGGCGAACCGCGGTCGCAAAGTCCTCGCGCCGCCTCAGCCGAGACTCGGAAGGCAGCACGTCATGGACCTTGACGTCGGGCTGGTCAGGCCGACAGGCGGGCGCGACCCTTGCCACGGCGGGACGCGAGAATCGCGCGGCCGGCACGGGTGCGCATGCGCAGGCGGAAGCCGTGGGTCTTCGCGCGACGGCGGTTGTTCGGCTGGAAGGTGCGCTTGCTCACTCGGGGGCTCCAGAAATGAATCGTGTGATGGCGGGACATCGCCTGGCTGTCACCGTGCGCCCACGAGAAGCTCGCAATACGCCCGAGTGCACCGCTTCATGACCACGATCCTGGTGGAACGTAGCCGTTGCCCATCGGAGGCAGGCGGCAGCAGCCATCGACAACTCGACCTGGTCACGGTACGCGCGGCTACGCCATTCGGTCAAACCGGCAGTGCACCAGGGATACACCGTAGCCTCCCACAGGCCGGGGAGGTGCCACGCCTCACGCCATGGCACATTTGTACACACCCTGTGGACAACGACTTGAACCGCACACCTCGGCCTGACTACCGTGGCTGAACTCTGAATCCTTCCCGCCCGTCCCGAGAACCACACCTTCGTGGGACTGGGGGGCGCCCCCCGCTGACTGAGAGAGCGTGCCCTGTGGCTGACCTGCCTGCCGATCTTGCCGCAGTGTGGCCGCGCGTGCTCGAACAGCTCCTGGGCGAGGGCCGGGGCCAGGGCGTCGAGGGCAAGGACGAGCACTGGATCAAGCGGTGCCAGCCGCTCGCGCTGGTCGCCGACACCGCGCTGCTGGCCGTGCCCAACGAATTCGCCAAGGGCGTACTCGAAGGCCGGCTCGCGCCGATCGTCAGCGAGACCCTGAGCCGTGAGTGCGGCCGCCCCATCCGGATCGCGATCACCGTCGACGACTCCGCCGGCGAGCCTCCCCCCGAGCGGCAGCAGGCCCCCCAGCAGTCGCGCTACGAGGAGCCCACGGGCCCGCACTCCGGCGGCCAGGGCCGCGAGGCGTACGAGAGCCGTGACGCACGCGACACCTACGAGAACTACGACAGCCACGGCGGCTACGACGGCCGGGAGAGCTACGGCCGCCAGTCGCCCGCCGACGAGCTGCCGTCCGTCCGCCCCGCGTACCCCGACTACCAGCAGCCCCGCGCCGAGCCGGGCGCCTGGCCGCGCCATCAGGGGCCGTCCGCGCCGGACCGCGGGGACCGCGGCGACTACGGCTGGCAGCAGCCCCGTCTCGGCGGCTTCCAGGAGGCCGAGCGCGATCCGTACGCCTCGCACAACGGCCAGCAGCACGCTCCGTACGAACAGCAGCAGGACTACCGCCCCCAGCAGCCCGAGCGCCTTCCGTACGAGCCGCCGCAGCGGCGTGAGCTGCCCGAGACCCACGGCCGGGGCGGCCAGGGCGGTCCGCCCGCGTCCGGTGGCACGTCCGGTCCGCTCGTGTCGAAGCCGGCGTCCTCCGCGGGCTCGGCCGAGCCGACCGCCCGGCTGAACCCGAAGTACCTCTTCGACACCTTCGTCATCGGCGCGTCCAACCGCTTCGCGCACGCGGCCGCGGTGGCGGTCGCCGAGGCGCCGGCCAAGGCGTACAACCCCCTCTTCATCTACGGCGAGTCGGGGCTGGGCAAGACCCACCTGCTGCACGCCATCGGGCACTACGCGCGGAGCCTCTACCCGGGCACGCGCGTGCGCTATGTGAGCTCCGAGGAGTTCACCAACGAGTTCATCAACTCCATCCGCGACGGCAAGGCGGACGCGTTCCGCAAGCGCTACCGCGACATGGACATCCTGCTGGTCGACGACATCCAGTTCCTCGCGAGCAAGGAGTCGACGCAGGAGGAGTTCTTCCACACGTTCAACACGCTCCACAACGCGAACAAGCAGATCGTGCTGTCCTCGGACCGGCCGCCCAAGCAGTTGGTGACCCTGGAGGACCGGCTGCGGAACCGCTTCGAGTGGGGTCTGATCACGGACGTGCAGCCGCCCGAGCTGGAGACGCGTATCGCGATCCTCCGCAAGAAGGCTGTCCAGGAACAGCTCAACGCCCCGCCGGAGGTCCTGGAGTTCATCGCCTCCCGTATCTCGCGCAACATCCGCGAGCTGGAAGGCGCGCTCATCCGGGTCACCGCCTTCGCGAGCCTGAACCGGCAGCCGGTCGACCTCGGGCTCACCGAGATCGTCCTCAAGGACCTGATCCCGGGCGGCGAGGACGCCTCGCCGGAGATCACCGCGCCCGCCATCATGGCGGCGACCGCCGACTACTTCGGGCACACGGTGGAGGACCTGTGCGGAGCCTCGCGCAGCCGGGTGCTGGTGACGGCCCGGCAGATCGCGATGTACCTCTGCCGGGAGCTCACGGACCTGTCGCTGCCGAAGATCGGCGCGCAGTTCGGCGGCCGTGACCACACGACGGTCATGCACGCGGACCGCAAGATCCGCGCGCTGATGGCCGAGCGGCGGTCGATCTACAACCAGGTGACCGAGCTGACGAACCGCATCAAGAACGGCTGACGGACGGCCGCTGCGGGCCGCTCACGCACCACTGAGGGCGCCCCGGGAGCTTCCCGGGGCGCCCTCAGCCGTTCCCTGAGAGCGATCCTCAGCGCCGCGCGAGCGACGCGGGAACCGTCCCGAAGACCCCAGTGGAGCGTTCCGGAAGGGCCCGGGAGCGGTCCTGGAAGAGCTCCGGCGCGGTCGCGCGGCCCCATCGCTGTTCGAATACGGAGTCTCGGATGCCGGTTCTCCACAGATTTCCGGCCGACCGGCTGTCCACACCCTGGGGATCGCGAAGTTGTCCAGACGCTGTCCACAGAGGAGCCTGTTGATAGGCCATCAGGGGAGGTCAGCGGGGTGTGGATTTGTGGTCGACGACGTTCCACACCCTGTGGACAAGAAATTCACCCACAAGGCCCCCTCGCGGTTGTCCACCGGCCGCCCACAGGGAAGTGGATGTTGTACACAGTCTTTCCACACCCCTGTCCACTGTTCGGGAACAAAACACCCCCGCTCACCGCACCGAGTGAAAGGCGTCACACGAAGTTGCCGGGTTGGGCTGTGGGGAACGTGGGTAAAACTGGGGACGGCGCTGGGGAGAAGTACCCCCCGCCTGTGCACGGGGTGTGCAGAACTTTCCGCGGTCCACAGACCACCCCGCTTTTCCACCGCCGCCGCCCACAGGGCCGGTGGACAAAAAATCCGCGCTGACCTGGGCAAAGACGGTTTTCCACCGTTTCCACAGGCCCTACTACTACGACCACAGAGATCTAGCGGGGAACTCGTTTCGAAGTGGGGCCTGTGCACAACTCGGCCGCGGGCCGCGCCACGCCCTCCGACCTGACTTGACCCCGAGGCGCACCGACTGTCAGCGACGTGCGTCAGACTGGTCTCCGGCAAATCGGCCGACGACGTAGCCAGCAGGGCGAGCCAGCAACAAGCAGGAGGCGGTTCCGGTGAAGATCCGGGTGGAGCGCGATGTACTCGCGGAGGCAGTGGCCTGGGCGGCCCGCAGCCTCCCGGCCCGTCCGCCGGTGCCCGTCCTCGCGGGCCTGCTGCTGAAGGCGGAGGAAGGCTCCCTGAGCCTCTCCGGCTTCGACTACGAGGTCTCGGCCCGCGTCTCGGTCGACGCGGATGTGGAGGAGGACGGCACCGTCCTCGTCTCCGGCAGGCTGCTCGCCGACATCTGCCGCGCGCTTCCCAACAGGCCGGTGGAGATCTCCACCGACGGTGTGCGCGTCACGGTCGTCTGCGGCTCCTCGCGATTCACACTCCACACCCTTCCTGTGGAGGAGTACCCGGCACTGCCGCAGATGCCGACCGCCACGGGCACCGTCCCCGGTGAGGTCTTCGCCGCGGCCGCCGCCCAGGTCGCCATCGCCGCCGGCCGTGACGACACGCTGCCGGTGCTCACCGGTGTCCGGATCGAGATCGAGGGCGACACCGTCACCCTGGCCTCCACCGACCGCTACCGCTTCGCGGTCCGCGAGTTCATGTGGAAGCCCGAGACCCCGGACATCTCCGCCGTCGCCCTGGTGCCCGCCAAGACCCTGCTGGACACCGCCAAGTCGCTCAGCGGCGGCGACACGGTCTCCATCGCCCTGGCCGGTTCCGGCGCGGGCGAGGGCCTCATCGGCTTCGAGGGCGCCGGCCGCCGCACGACCACGCGGCTGCTGGAGGGCGACCTCCCGAAGTACCGCACGCTGTTCCCGACGGAGTTCAACTCCGTCGCCGTGATCGAGACCGCCCCCTTCGTGGAGGCCGTCAAGCGCGTGGCGCTCGTCGCCGAGCGGAACACCCCGGTGCGGCTGAGCTTCGAGCAGGGCGTGCTGATCCTGGAGGCCGGTTCCAGCGACGACGCACAGGCTGTGGAGCGGGTGGACGCCCAGCTCGACGGTGACGACATCTCGATCGCGTTCAACCCCGGCTTCCTGCTGGAGGGCCTCTCCGCGATCGACTCCCCCGTCGCCCAGCTGTCCTTCACGACCTCCACGAAGCCGGCGCTGCTCAGCGGCAAGCCCGCGGTGGACGCCGAGGCGGACGACGCGTACAAGTACCTGATCATGCCGGTGCGCCTGTCCGGCTGACCCCTTCGGCGCTCCCGTCCGCCACCCGCGGCCGGGAGCGCGAGAGCCGTCCCTCGCAAGGCCGCCGTCTGCCGGTGCGCCTATCGCGCTGACCTGCGGAAACTCGCGGTAGAAGTGGGTCGGCCGGCCGCAGTCGGCCCACTCGACTGTTGAGCGCGCGAGCCCACAGGTGTGCGCGGGCCGGCGGGCGTAGGCTCGGACCCGGACGTCACGGAAATCAAGGCATAGAGGATCACCCATGGAGCTCGGTCTCATCGGTCTCGGCAAGATGGGCGGCAACATGCGCGAGCGCATCCGCCGCGCGGGCCACACCGTCATCGGGTACGACCGCAATCCGGACCTTGGGGATGTCCACAGCCTCAAGGAGCTTGTGGATTCCCTTCAGGGTCCGCGCGTCGTCTGGGTCATGGTCCCGGCCGGCGCCGCGACCCAGTCCACCATCGACGAGCTGGGCGAGCTGCTCTCCCCCGGCGACGTCGTCGTCGACGGCGGCAACAGCCGCTGGACGGACGACGAGAAGCACGCCGAGGAGCTCGCGGCCAAGGGCATCGGCTTCGTGGACTGCGGTGTCTCCGGCGGTGTCTGGGGCCTGGAGAACGGCTACGCCCTGATGTACGGCGGCGACGCCGCCAACGTCGCGCGGGTCCAGCCGGTCTTCGACGCGCTCAAGCCCGAGGGCGACTTCGGCTCTGTCCACGCGGGCAAGGTCGGCGCGGGCCACTTCGCGAAGATGGTCCACAACGGCATCGAGTACGCCATGATGCAGGCGTACGCCGAGGGCTGGGAGCTGCTGGAGAAGGTCGACTCCGTCACCGACGTGCGCGAGGTCTTCCGCAGCTGGCAGGAGGGCACGGTCATCCGCTCCTGGCTGCTCGACCTCGCCGTCAACGCCCTGGACGAAGACGAGCACCTGGACAAGCTGCGGGGCTACGCCGCGGACTCCGGCGAGGGCCGCTGGACGGTCGAGGCGGCGATCGACAACGCCGTGCCGCTGCCCGCGATCACCGCGTCGCTGTTCGCCCGCTTCGCGTCCCGCCAGGACGACTCCCCGCAGATGAAGATGATCGCCGCGCTGCGCAACCAGTTCGGCGGCCACGCGGTCGAGAGCAAGTAAGAAGCAGCGAAGCAGCAGCCGGGAGAGGTCGGCGCCACCCCATGCACGTATCGCATCTGTCGCTGGCCGACTTCCGCTCGTACGCCCAGGTCGAGGTCCCGCTCGACCCGGGCGTCACGGCCTTCGTGGGGCCCAACGGGCAGGGCAAGACCAACCTCGTCGAGGCGGTCGGCTATCTGGCGACGCTGGGCAGCCAC
Organism: Streptomyces sp. NPDC020379; assembly: GCF_044387105.1. Classification (NCBI taxonomy): domain Bacteria; kingdom Bacillati; phylum Actinomycetota; class Actinomycetes; order Kitasatosporales; family Streptomycetaceae; genus Streptomyces; species Streptomyces sp. NPDC020379. The sequence goes on along the minus strand of NZ_JBIRVR010000008.1, from coordinate 240,488 downwards.
CGGGTCTCCTCCGACGCGCCCCTGGTGCGGATGGGCGCGGAGCGCGCGATCATCCGGGCCGCCGTCGTGCAGGGCGAGCGCCAGCAGCTGATCGAGCTGGAGCTCAACCCCGGCCGGGCGAACCGGGCCCGCGTCAACCGCTCCTCGCAGGTCCGCCCGCGCGACGTGCTCGGCATAGTCCGTACGGTGCTGTTCGCCCCCGAGGACCTGGCCCTGGTCAAGGGCGACCCGGGCGAGCGCCGCCGTTTCCTGGACGAGCTGATCACCGCGCGCTCCCCGCGGATGGCCGGGGTGCGCTCCGACTACGACCGGGTCCTCAAGCAGCGCAACACCCTGCTGAAGAGCGCGGCCTTGGCCCGCCGCCACGGCGGCCGCGGCCTGGACCTCTCCACCCTCGACATCTGGGACCAGCACCTGGCCCGCGCCGGTGCCGAGCTGCTGGACCGACGCCTCGACCTGATCGCCACGCTCCGGCCGCTGGCGGACAAGGCGTACGAACAACTGGCGCCCGGCGGCGGCCCGGTCGGTTTCGAGTACCGCGGCCCCGCCGCCATCGAGGGCGCCCACACCCGCGACGAGCTGTACGAGGCGCTGATCACCGCGCTCGCGGAGGTCCGCAAGCAGGAGATCGAGCGCGGCGTGACCCTGGTCGGCCCGCACCGCGACGAACTCCTCCTCAACCTCGGCCGGCTGCCCGCCAAGGGGTACGCCAGCCACGGCGAGTCCTGGTCGTACGCGCTGGCGCTGCGCCTGGCCTCGTACGACCTGCTGCGTTCCGAGGGCAACGAACCGGTGCTCGTGCTCGACGACGTCTTCGCCGAGCTGGACGCCCGCCGCCGCGAGCGGCTGGCGGAGCTGGTGGCTCCGGGTGAGCAGGTGCTGGTGACGGCCGCGGTGGACGACGACGTGCCGGGCGTGCTGGTGGGCGCGCGGTACGCGGTCACGGAAGGCACGGTCGAGCGCGTATGACCCCCGGCCCGGAGAACCCCGAGCGGCCCAAGGCGGCCGAGCCGTCCGGCGTGGATCTCGCGCGGGTGGCGCTGCGGGCCGCGAAGGAGCAGGCGCGGGCGCGGGGCAACGCCGTGCAGCAGAAGAAGCAGGCGCGCCGCGGTGGTCTGCGCTCGGGCGCGCGGGCGGACGGCCGGGACCCGCTGCCGCTGGGCGCCGCGATCAACCGCCTGATCACCGAGCGCGGCTGGGAGGCGCCCGCCGCGGTGGGCGGGGTGATGGGCCGCTGGCCGCAGATGGTGGGGCCGGACGTCGCGCTGCACTGCGAGCCGCAGAAGTACGACGAGGACGCCCGGGTGCTGACCGTGCAGTGCGACTCGACGGCGTGGGCGACGCAGCTGCGGCTGCTGGCGCCGCAGCTGGTGGCCCGCCTGAACGCCGATCTCGGGCAGGGCACGGTGAAGACGATCAAGGTGCTGGGGCCGGGCGGCCCCAGCCGCAGGTACGGGCCGCTGCGGGCCCCGGGGAGCACCGGGCCGGGCGACACCCACGGGTGATCCGGTGTGTCCCGCTGACGTCCGGCGGACCCCCGGCGGCACCCCGCGTGCGCCCGGCGCGCGGGCGTCGCGCGCCGACCGCGGGCCGGGACTCCGCTCACGGTAGCGGGCGGTTGACAGCCCGAAGCGCTGAGTGCCGCTGTGAGCCTCCTCGGGGCCGGTCCCACATATAGGGAGTCGGCTGATGCCGGTTCAGGGCGGCACGTGAGGACTCAGGCACCGCCAAACCCCCATTCATGTCAGTGCTACCGGTAGACTGGTGACAATCCCGCCGGTTCGCGGGACACGTCGACCAACGCAGAACGACGCAGCCGCTCCTGCCTGCCCCGGGTGGGGTCTCCCCGCCGTAGGCAGGGATGGCCTGTGCTGTGCCAGAAAGGGCGCTTCGTGGCCGATTCCGGCAACCCCAACGAGAACACCTCCCCCTCCACGGCGGAGGACGTCGTCACCGGCACCGTCGCCGGCGAGACGTCGTACGACGCCAGTGCGATCACCGTGCTGGAGGGACTGGACGCGGTCCGCAAGCGACCCGGCATGTACATCGGCTCGACCGGTGAGCGTGGCCTGCACCACCTGGTGCAGGAGGTCGTGGACAACTCCGTCGACGAGGCCATGGCGGGCCACGCGGACACCATCGAGGTGACGATCCTCCCCGACGGCGGTGTGCGCGTCGTGGACAACGGCCGTGGCATCCCGGTCGGCATCGTCCCCTCCGAGGGGAAGCCGGCCGTCGAGGTCGTGCTGACCGTGCTGCACGCGGGCGGCAAGTTCGGCGGCGGCGGCTACGCGGTCTCCGGTGGTCTGCACGGCGTCGGCGTCTCGGTCGTCAACGCCCTGTCGACGCGCGTCGCGGTCGAGGTCAGGACCGACGGCTACCGCTGGACGCAGGACTACAAGCTGGGCGTCCCCACGGCCCCCCTGCAGAAGAACGAGGCGACCGACGAGACGGGCACCTCCGTCACCTTCTGGGCCGACGGCGACATCTTCGAGACCACCGAGTACTCCTTCGAGACGCTCTCGCGGCGCTTCCAGGAGATGGCGTTCCTCAACAAGGGCCTGCGCATCTCGCTGACGGACCTGCGCGCGGACCACGTCGACGAGGAGGGCAAGCCCCTCTCGGTGGACTACCACTACGAAGGCGGCATCGTCGACTTCGTGAAGTACCTCAACGCCCGCAAGGGCGAGCTGATCCACCCGACCGTCATCGACATCGAGGCCGAGGACAAGGAGCGCATGCTCTCGGTCGAGATCGCGATGCAGTGGAACAGCCAGTACAGCGAAGGTGTCTACAGCTTCGCCAACACCATCCACACCCACGAGGGCGGCACCCACGAAGAGGGCTTCCGCGCCGCGCTCACCGGTCTGATCAACCGGTACGCCCGCGAGAGGAAGCTGCTCCGCGAGAAGGACGACAACCTCACGGGTGAGGACATCCGCGAGGGTCTGACCGCGATCATCTCCGTCAAGCTCGGCGAGCCGCAGTTCGAGGGCCAGACGAAGACGAAGCTCGGCAACACCGAGGCGAAGACCTTCGTGCAGAAGGTCGCCCACGAGCACCTGACGGACTGGCTGGACCGCAACCCCAACGAGGCCGCGGACATCATCCGCAAGTCCATCCAGGCGGCGACGGCGCGCGTCGCGGCCCGCAAGGCCCGCGACCTCACCCGCCGCAAGGGCCTGCTGGAGTCGGCGTCGCTGCCGGGCAAGCTCAGCGACTGCCAGTCCAACGACCCGACCAAGTGCGAGATCTTCATCGTCGAGGGTGACTCCGCCGGCGGCTCGGCCAAGTCCGGCCGCAACCCGCAGTACCAGGCGATCCTCCCGATCCGCGGCAAGATCCTCAACGTCGAGAAGGCGCGGATCGACAAGATCCTCCAGAACACCGAGGTCCAGGCCCTCATCTCGGCCTTCGGCACCGGTGTGCACGAGGACTTCGACATCGCCAAGCTCCGCTATCACAAGATCATCCTGATGGCGGACGCCGACGTCGACGGTCAGCACATCAACACCCTGCTGCTCACCTTCCTCTTCCGCTTCATGCGGCCGCTGGTCGAGGCCGGGCACGTCTATCTCTCCCGCCCCCCGCTGTACAAGATCAAGTGGGGCCGGGACGACTTCGAGTACGCCTACTCCGACCGCGAGCGCGACGCGCTGATCCAGCTCGGCCGGGAGAACGGCAAGCGGATCAAGGACGACTCGGTCCAGCGCTTCAAGGGTCTCGGTGAGATGAACGCCGAGGAGCTGCGCGTCACCACCATGGACGTCGACCACCGCGTGCTCGGCCAGGTCACCCTGGACGACGCCGCGCAGGCGGACGACCTGTTCTCGGTGCTCATGGGCGAGGACGTCGAGGCACGGCGCTCCTTCATCCAGCGCAACGCCAAGGACGTCCGCTTCCTCGACATCTGAGCCTGTCGGCCCACGAGAAACAGCCGCAGCGCGAAAGGACTTTGAACAGCAATGGCCGACGAGACCCCTGAGACTCCCACCGCCCCCGTGCCCGAGGTGACGCCCGAGGGCGCCCCCGCCCCCCTGGAGGGCGTCGGGATGCGCGTCGAGCCCGTCGGGCTCGAGACCGAGATGCAGCGCTCGTATCTCGACTACGCGATGAGCGTCATCGTCTCGCGTGCGCTCCCGGACGTGCGGGACGGCCTCAAGCCGGTGCACCGCCGCGTGCTCTACGCGATGTACGACGGCGGCTACCGCCCCGAGAAGGGCTTCTACAAGTGCGCCCGTGTCGTCGGTGACGTCATGGGTACGTACCACCCGCACGGTGACGCCTCGATCTACGACGCGCTCGTCCGCCTCGCCCAGCCCTGGTCGATGCGGATGCCGCTGGTGGACTCCAACGGCAACTTCGGTTCCCCGGGCAACGACCCGGCCGCCGCCATGCGGTACACCGAGTGCAAGATGATGCCGCTGTCCATGGAGATGCTCCGGGACATCGACGAGGAGACCGTCGACTTCCAGGACAACTACGACGGCCGCAACCAGGAGCCGACGGTCCTGCCGGCGCGCTTCCCGAACCTGCTGATCAACGGTTCCGCGGGCATCGCGGTCGGCATGGCCACCAACATCCCGCCGCACAACCTCCGCGAGGTCGCCGAGGGCGCCCAGTGGTATCTGGCCAACCCCGAGGCGAGCTCCGAGGAGCTCCTCGAGGCGCTCATCGAGCGGATCAAGGGCCCCGACTTCCCGACCGGCGCCCTCGTGGTGGGCCGCAAGGGCATCGAGGAGGCGTACCGCACCGGCCGCGGGTCGATCACCATGCGCGCGGTCGTCGCGGTCGAGGAGATCCAGAACCGCCAGTGCCTGGTGGTCACCGAGCTGCCCTACCAGGTCAACCCGGACAACCTCGCGCAGAAGATCGCCGACCTGGTGAAGGACGGCAAGGTCGGCGGCATCGCCGACGTCCGCGACGAGACCTCCTCCCGTACGGGCCAGCGCCTGGTCGTCGTGCTCAAGCGGGACGCGGTCGCCAAGGTCGTCCTCAACAACCTCTACAAGCACACCGACCTCCAGACGAACTTCGGCGCGAACATGCTGGCGCTCGTCGACGGTGTGCCGCGCACCCTCTCGATCGACGCCTTCATCCGCAACTGGGTCACCCACCAGATCGAGGTCATCGTCCGGCGCACCCGCTTCCGGCTGCGCAAGGCCGAGGAGCGCGCGCACATCCTGCGCGGTCTGCTGAAGGCCCTGGACGCCATCGACGAGGTCATCGCGCTGATCCGGCGCAGCGACACCGTCGAGATCGCGCGCGAGGGCCTGATGGGCCTGCTGACGATCGACGAGGTCCAGGCCAACGCGATCCTGGAGATGCAGCTGCGCCGCCTGGCGGCCCTGGAGCACCGGAAGATCACCGCCGAGCACGACGAGCTCCAGGCGAAGATCAACGAGTACAACGCGATCCTCGCCTCGCCCGAGCGGCAGCGGATGATCATCAGCGAGGAACTGACCGCGATCGTCGAGAAGTTCGGCGACGACCGGCGCTCCAAGCTGATCCCCTTCGACGGTGACATGTCCATCGAGGACCTGATCGCCGAGGAGGACATCGTCGTCACCATCACCAACGGTGGTTACGTCAAGCGCACCAAGACCGAGGACTACCGCTCGCAGAAGCGCGGCGGCAAGGGCGTCCGGGGCACCAAGCTGAAGCAGGACGACATCGTCGACCACTTCTTCGTCTCGACCACGCACCACTGGCTGCTGTTCTTCACCAACAAGGGCCGGGTCTACCGCGCCAAGGCGTACGAGCTGCCGGACGCCGGCCGGGACGCCCGCGGCCAGCACGTGGCGAACCTGCTGGCCTTCCAGCCGGACGAGAAGATCGCCCAGATCCTCGCCATCCGCGACTACGAGGCGGCGCCCTATCTGGTGCTCGCCACCAAGTCCGGCCTGGTGAAGAAGACTCCGCTGAAGGACTACGACTCGCCCCGCTCGGGCGGTGTCATCGCCATCAACCTCCGTGAGACGGACAGCGGCGCGGAGGACGAGCTGATCGGTGCCGAGCTGGTGTCCGCCGAGGACGACCTGCTGCTGGTCAGCAAGAAGGCACAGTCGATCCGGTTCACCGCAACGGATGAAGCTCTGCGCCCCATGGGGCGCGCGACCTCGGGCGTCAAGGGCATGAGCTTCCGCGAGGGCGACGAGCTGCTCTCGATGAACGTGGTCCGGGCGGGGACGTTCGTGTTCACCGCCACCGACGGCGGGTACGCGAAGCGGACGAACGTCGACGAGTACCGCGTCCAGGGCCGTGGTGGCCTCGGTATCAAGGCGGCCAAGATCGTGGAGGATCGTGGCTCGCTGGTCGGCGCTCTGGTGGTCGAGGAGACCGACGAGATCCTCGCCATCACCCTCAGCGGTGGTGTGATCCGGACCCGGGTCAACGAGGTGCGGGAGACAGGCCGTGACACCATGGGCGTTCAGCTGATCAACTTGGGCAAGCGCGACGCCGTTGTGGGTATCGCGCGCAATGCCGAGGCCGGTCGCGAGGCTGAAGAGGTCGAGGAGTTGGCCGACGCAGCCGCGGGCGACGGGCCCCAGACGGCCGAGGGCGCGGAGCCCCCGGCCGAGGACACCGAGGAGTAAGTCGTGAGTCGAGCCACGGGCGCCGCGGCAAGCGGTGCGGGTGCCAAACCCACCACCGCCGCCCCTGTCGCAGAGAAGACCGGCGCTCGTGGCTCCGGCACGTCCGGGGTGAACTCCAAGGGGGGGACTGTGACGGACACCCGCGACCCGAAGCCCTACCACCCGCCGAAGGCGTACGAGCCGCCGGCGGAGGGTTCCGCTTCGGGTTCCGGTTCCACGAGCTCCAAGGGCTCGAAGGACGGGAAGGCGGCGAAGCCCGCCAAGGAGACGAAGAAGCAGGCGGCCGCCGAGGACGCCGGGAAGTCCGCCGGCCCCGCCGCGGCGGAGCCGGCCGGGAAGGCCCCCGCGGCCGCCGCCGAGGCGCCCGCGGCGGCTCAGGGCGCCCCGGCCGCCAAGGGCCCCGCCAAGGGCCGTCCGCCCGCGCAGCGGGCCGCTGAGGAGCAGCAGCCGCGGGTACCCCGCCCGGCGGCTCCGGCGGCGGCAGCGGCCCGGCCCGCGCCGCGTACGCGCTCGGCGCGGCTGCGGGTGGCCAAGGCCGACCCGTGGTCGGTGATGAAGGTCAGCTTCCTGCTGTCCATCGCGCTGGGCGTGTGCACGATCGTGGCGGCCGCGGTGCTGTGGACGGTCATGGACGCCATGGGCGTCTTCTCCACCGTCGGCGGCACGATCAATGACGCCACCTCCAGCGAGGGCGGCGGTTTCGACCTCCAGTCCTTCCTGTCGCTGCCGAACGTCCTCCTCTTCACGACGGTCATCGCCGTGATCGACGTGGTGCTGGCGACGGCGCTGGCGACGCTGGGGGCCTTTGTCTACAACCTCTCGGCGGGCTTCGTCGGCGGTGTGGAGCTGACCCTCGCCGAGGACGAATAGCCGCGACCTGCACCGGGGGCCCGGACGATTTTGGGACTGGGCCCCAAGTGCGCTAATCTTTCGGTGTCGCGCGGGGCTATAGCTCAGACGGTTAGAGCGCTTCCCTGATAAGGAAGAGGCCACAGGTTCAAGTCCTGTTAGCCCCACCGCACGATCGGGCCGGACGGAGAATTCTCCGTCCGGCCCGATCTGTTTTCCGTGGTGGGGGAGTTGAGCCCGCGCCGGGTGTGAGAAGTGGACCCGGCACAGGTCACCGATCGGTATCGGTCGGTGTGTATCATCGGCCACCAGAGGTCCCCTTACGTCAAGGAAAGACGAGGTCGCGCGGTGAAGAAGCTCCTCCTGGTCGCACTGGCCGCCATCGGCGGGCTCCTCGTGTACCGCCAGATCCAGGCGGATCGCGCCGAGCAGGACCTGTGGACGGAGGCGACCGACTCCGTGCCCGCAGGTTCGGGTGTGTAAGACAACAGAGTCCTGACGCAGGGCCCCGGCCGCCGACGCGGCCGGGGCCCTGTTGTGTTTGCGGCAGTGAATGAAATGGTTGCGAACGCGAATCAGCCCGCGGTCAGCGCCCAGATGCCCACCGCGAGGCAGAGCAGCGCCACGATCAGCACCGGCACGGCCACCTTCACCGGCGGCGGCCCGACCGTCCGGGAGCGCGTACGTGAGGCAGGCGCGGGCGGGTGTACGGGCACGGGAGGCGCCGGCGGGGCCGCGGGGGCAGCCGGGGGCGCGGGACGCCGTGTGGCGGCAGAGGCGGGCGCGAAGGGCGGTTCAGGAGGCGTTCCGGGCGCTTGCAGGGGTGCCTGACCGGGCGGCAGCCGGGGCGTCGCCGGGGTGCCGGGTGCCTCGGGCGTCCCGCGCGGCTCGGGCCCCTCGGGGCCGAACCCCGGTGGCAGGGGCCCGAGATGGTCGAAGACCTCGATCGGTTCCTCGTCGGGCCCCGGCCCGTCCATCAGCTCGACAGCCTCGGCCAGTGCCTTCCGGGCGCCCGTGGCCGTACGGAACCGCATGCGCGGATCGGGCTGCAGCAGGCCCGCGAGCACATGCCAGAGCGGTTCGGGGACGCCCTCCGGCGCGGTCGGTGTGCCGTGCTCCAGGAATCGCCGCACCAGCGCTTCCGCGTCGGGTTTGCGGCCGGTGAGGAGGTAGAGGGCCATCAGCCCGACGGCGAAAAGGTCCGCGGGGAAGTCGGGCTCGTCACCCAGCATTTGCTCGGGCGCGAAATAACCGGGCGTCCCCATCACATAGTTGGTGTCCGTCAGCCTCGGCTCGCCCTTGCGCATGGCGATGCCGAAGTCGGAGAGCCGCACATGGGGGCGGCCCGTACCGGTCGCCTCCAAAAGGACGTTGGCCGGTTTGATGTCCCGGTGCACCACCCCCTCCGTATGCACCGCCGACAGGCCGGACAGCAGCTGGTCGAGCACGAGACACACGAAATACGGCGGTAATGGGCCGTAGTCACCGATGAGATGGGCCAGCGAACCGCCGCGCACCACGTCCATGGTGAACAGCACCTTGTCGTCGTCCGCCGCCCAGCTCATCGGTGCCAGCACATGGGGGTGGTCGATGCGCAGACCCTGCTCGCGGACGAATCTCAGCAGGGTGTGGGCATCGCTCTGCTGAAGCACCTTCGCCGCCACATAGCGCCGCCTGCGGTGGTCCCAGGCCCGCCAGACGGCTCCCACCCCGCCCCGTCCGATCGGGTCGACCAGCTCGTACCGCCCCGCGAAGACCTCACCCATCGCGTTCGCGTCGGTCAGCTCTGGTGCGCCTCGTAGTGGGCGACCGCCTCGGCAGTGCGCCCGGCGCCGTACACCCGCAGGAACTCGGCGAGTTCGGGGTGGGTGGGGGCGAGGGTCTGCGCGGCGTCGATGATGTCGCCGGCGCCGGCCACCGAGCGCAGCAGCGACTGGATCTCGCGCACCACGCGCCGCACGGTCGGGGCGCCGCTGCTGGCCGTGGTCTGGGTGGAGTTGAGGACCGAGCCGCCCGAGCTCTTCTTGACCTCCTCCATCCGGTCGGCGGCCTCGGCGGCGCTCACACTGCCGTCGGCGACCTGGCTGGAGAGCTCCTGGAGGGCCTGGACCCGCTGCACCACCGCGGGGTTGCCGATCTTCGCCCGCTGACCACTCATCAGCTGCGAGAGCATGGGCGCGGACAGGCCGAGAACGGAGGCGAGACGGGCCTGGTTGAGGCCGAGATCGTCGATGAGACGGCGGAACAGCGCCCCCAGGGGCTCTCCGTACCAGCTCCGCTGGAGCTCCCGTGCGCGGGCGGTGGCTTCCTGCTGTGCTGCGTCCATCTCGCTCTCCCCTTCGCTTCGCTGCCGCGAATCTTGCGGTGCATCCTACGGAGAGTGGTGGGTCGCGGCGATACCCGGTCGGGAAAGGGGGCCGTCACCGGGTATCCTGAGCGGCGAAGGGGCCTTAGCTCAGTTGGTAGAGCGCCGTCTTTGCATGGCGGATGTCAGGAGTTCGACTCTCCTAGGCTCCACGGGAAAAGCCGCGAGGCGGGAGACCGATCGGTCTCCCGCCTCGCGGCTTTTTCTTCTGTCCTGCCGACACCGGCCCAGGTCAGAGGCGGTCGTCGCGCTCCTCCATGCCGTCCTCCGCGAGGTCTTCGCGGTCCTGCTTGGCCTGCACGTCGGGGTCGAGGGAGCCGGAGCTGCCGTCCACCGAGCTCAGCGGGTGCCGGTCGGAGACCTCGGTCGGGGCGGGCGGCTCGACCAGCCAGTCCGGGTTGGCCTGCTTGTCCCACCACTTCCAGGCGGCGTACGCGCCTGTGGCCAGCAGCCCCAGCAGGACGAAGCGCTTGGCGACCCGGCCCGCGCGGCCGCGGCGGCCGCGCTTGGCCATCAGCTTCTCGATGTCGGCGGCGGACACCTGGCCGCGCAGCGCGGCGATGGCCGCGGCGCCCCGGGCGACGGCCTCGTCGCGCACCGGCTCGGCGGCGGCGCGGGCCCGGGCGGCGGCCTGGTCGACCTTCGGGGGCAGGGACTCTCGGACGTGCTCCAGGCGCGGGGCCAGGTGCGCGTGGTACTGCTCGCCCGCGCTGCTGCGCGCCTGCCGCGTGGCGGCCGAGACCTTGGGAGCGAGCCGGGTGCGGGTTTCGTGCGCGTAGTGCACGGCGGCGTCCCTGGCCGTGCCGGCGTAGGGCGCCACCACTTCCGCGGCGTGCCGCACGCTGTCCTTCGCCGTGCAGGTCGCGGCGCGCACGCTGTCTTTGCGGGTCACGAGAACCTCCTCCTCGGTGGCGTTATGTTTTGTCGCCTTTCCACCCAGTGGAAAATCATGCCTGCCGGTGGGCGGTCCGGCACCTGCGAGCGGGCATCCGGGTCATCGAGCGGGGCTCCGGCACCGGGCACACCGGTGAACGCCCGTGGGCATCAATGAGCACCGAGAGGGCATCAGCGGGTTGCACGAAGAGCTTCGATCGACAATGCCACGATTTCGTGCCGCGCGAGGGCGTTTGCCCGCTACTCGGCGCGAAGCCGTCCGTGCGAGGATCGGTAGCCGTCCGGCGAAGACTTACGGAAGGTAGAACGTGGCCGAGCAGCTGTACGCCACCCTGAAGACCACCCAGGGCGACATCGAGATCCGGCTGCTGCCGGACCACGCGCCCAAGACGGTGCGGAACTTCGTCGAGCTCGCCAAGGGCGAGCGGGAGTGGGTCAACCCGCAGACCGGCCAGAAGTCCACGGACAAGCTCTACGACGGCACGGTCTTCCACCGCGTCATCCAGGGCTTCATGATCCAGGGCGGCGACCCGCTGGGCAACGGCACCGGCGGCCCGGGCTACACCTTCACGGACGAGTTCCACCCCGACCTCGCCTTCACCAAGCCCTATCTGCTGGCCATGGCCAACGCGGGCCCGGGCACCAACGGCTCGCAGTTCTTCATCACGGTCTCGCCCACCACCTGGCTCACCGGCAAGCACACGATCTTCGGCGAGGTCAGCGGCGACGCCGGGCGCAAGGTCGTCGACGCGATCGCCAACACCGAGACCAACGCGCGCACCGACCGCCCGGTGGAGGATGTCGTCATCGAGTCGGTCGTCATCGAGTCCCGCAAGGGCTGACGTCACCTTCCGAGTCGTGGCCTCACCCTTACGAGGCGTGGCTTCCGGGAACCCGGCGCCCCGCCCGTCCGTATGACGGGCGGGGCCTCGCGTCACCGACGAGGCCCGCCCGTGACAGGCGCAAGGGGAACGCATGAACGACCAGGCTCTCGGCTGCTACCGGCACCCGGACCGGGAGACAGGCATCCGCTGCACCCGCTGTGAGCGGCCGATCTGCCCGCAGTGCATGGTCAGCGCATCGGTCGGTTTCCAGTGCCCGGAGTGTGTGAGCGGCCGTGCCGGGGGCGCGGGCCAGGGCGCGCCGCCGCCGCGTGCCAGCGCCCCGCGCACGATCGCGGGCGGCGCCCACGCGTCCGATCCCCGCCTGGTGACCAAGATCCTCCTCGGCCTCAATGTGGCCCTGTGGATCGCGGTGATGATCGCCGGCGACCGGCTCGTGGAGGGGCTGGAGCTGTTCGGCAGAGCCCGGCTGACCTTCGACGGTCCGGTCGAGGGTGTCGCGGAAGGCCAGTGGTACCGCCTGCTGACATCGGTGTTCCTGCATCAGGCGCCGATGCACATCGCGTTCAACATGCTCTCGCTGTGGTGGCTCGGCCCCCCGCTGGAGGCGGCGCTCGGCCGCGCCCGCTACCTGACGCTCTATCTGCTGGCCGGCCTGGGCGGCTCCGCGCTGACCTATCTGGTCGCCGATCCGGCCCAGCCCTCGCTCGGCGCCTCCGGCGCGATCTTCGGCCTGCTGGGTGCGACGGCCGTGCTCATGCGGCGGCTGAACTACGACATGCGGCCCGTCGTCGCGCTGCTCGTGCTCAATCTGATCTTCACCTTCGCCTGGGCGAACATCGCCTGGCAGGCGCACATCGGCGGCCTGGTGGTCGGTACCGCCGTGGCGTACGGCCTGGTGCACGCCCCGAGGGACAAGCGGGTGCTGGTGCAGCGGGCCACCTGCGGGCTGGCGCTGCTGGTGATCGCCGGGGCCGTGGCGGTCCGGACGCTTCAGCTCACCGGGTGATCTTTTCCCCGGAGCCCCCGGGGCGCCGGTGAGCCGGGTTGTCCACAGAGCGTGCGGGATCTTGTGCATGCCGTGGGGAACAGCTGTCCGGCATCGCACAGAGCTACGTTTCCGCTGGATGGGGCCCTGTGACCCGTGCTACACCGCCTTGGTGATCAGTCACACCGGTGTCAATGCCGGGGAAGTTATCCACAGATCTTCTGAGTTTTTCCCCACTGTGGACGAGGCTGTGGATAACTCCCCGGAAGGTCGACCGCAGGGCTTGCGCGAAGCCCGGTCAGACCGCTACTTCCACTGCGTGGAGACGACGAATCCCGCGGCGATGAAGCCGAAGCCGACCACGATGTTCCAGTTGTGCAGCGACTCGACCGGCATATCGCCACTGGTCACATAGAAGATGACGATCCACGCCAGACCGATCAGGAACATCGCCAGCATCAGCGGGGCGACCCAACCGCGGCCGCTGCTCAGCTTGATGTTCTGTTGCTGCTTCGCCGGCGGTGGCGTGAAGTCGTCCTTCTTGCGGATCCGTGACTTCGGCACGAGGAACTCTCCTGTCGATGCGCTGCGTGACCGCGCTGGGGATACAAGGGCTGGCCGCCGAGTCGGGAAGCGCCGGGAACGCTCCCTTCCCCCGGGCGTCCGTTAGCGTAGTGCTTCCGCGGCGTCGGAGAGGATAAGGGTACGTTGAGCAATTCTGCGGACTCCACCAGCACGCCTTCCCGGCGATTCCGGCCGGTGCGGCTGCTGACCGGCGGGGTCTTCGCGCTCGCGGGCCTCATCTTCTGGACAAGCTTCAACACCGCGCACGGCACCAACATCCGCACCGACGACTCGATGCTCCGGCTGTCCGACCTCATCCAGGAACGCAGCCGCAAGAACGCCGACCTGGACGACAGCGCCGCGGCCATGCGCTCGCAGGTCGACGCCCTCGCCCGGCGCGACAACGGCAACAGCGCCGCCGAGAACAAGAAGCTCGCCGACCTGGAAGCGGACGCGGGCACCAGCAAGATCCAGGGTGCGGGCCTCTCGGTCACCCTCACCGACGCGCCGCCCAACGCCACCCCGCGGATCCCCGGCGTCCCCGACCCGCAGCCGAACGACCTGGTCATCCATCAGCAGGACCTCCAGGCCGTGGTCAACGCCCTGTGGCAGGGCGGCGCCAAGGGCATCCAGGTCATGGACCAGCGGCTGATTTCCACCAGCGCGGTCCGCTGCGTCGGCAACACCCTCATCCTCCAGGGCCGCGTCTACTCCCCGCCGTACAAGGTGACCGCCGTCGGCGACCGCGGCGCCCTGCGCAAGGCCCTGGACAGCTCGCCCGCGATCCAGAACTACCTGCAGTACGTGACGGCGTACGGCCTCGGCTGGAAAGTCGACCAGCACGACGCGGTGACTCTTCCCGGCTACTCGGGCACAGTGGATCTCCACTACGCCAAGCCCATGGGGTAACCCGGGAGGGGGTCGGCCGATGAGCGCGAGACTCGTCGTCCGGACACTCAGCGAGCTGTGCGTCACCATCGGCACCCTGATCGTCCTGCTGGTGGTGTACGTCCTCTACTGGACCGGCGTGCGGGCGGACAGCGCGATGGGCGGCGAGCTGGACCGTCTCCACGAACGCTGGTCGACCGCCGCACCGCCGACGGAGCAGCCGGCGGGCGGGCCGAGCGCGCAGGCACCAGGACAGGCCCCGGGGCAGGCACCGGGCCCAGCGGCGGGGCAGCCGCCGGGCGGGACGGCGGGGCCGGCGGCGCGGCCCCCGGATCGTGGGCAGAGCGGCGGCGGTGAAGGCGAAACGGTTCCGCGGCGACCGTCCGCCTACGTCCCCGGGGACGCCTTCGCCGTCATGTACATCCCCCGCCTCGGCTCCGGCTGGGCCAAGCCCGTCCTCCAGGGCACCTCCACCGCGGTCCTCAAGAAGGGCCTCGGGCACTACGACCGGACCACCGGGCTCGGCGGGACGGGCAACTTCGCGGTCGCCGGTCACCGCCGCACCTACGGGGACCCCTTCAAGGACCTGCCCGAACTGCGCTCCGGGGACGCGGTGGTGCTGACCGACGGCACGAACTGGTTCACCTATCTCGTCGACGGCGCCCCCTACAAGACCCGCCCCGACGACATCGGCGTCATCGACCCCGTGCCCGCCGGGTCGGGCTACCGCGGGCCCGGCCGCTATCTCACCCTCACCACCTGCGAACCCGAGTGGGGCCACAGCCACCGGCTGATCGTCTGGGCCCACCTGGACGCCACCCGCCCGGTCACCGAGGGCAAGCCGAAGGCTTTGCTCAGCTGACCCACCCGGCTCTCCCGCGACCCTTACCCTGGTGCTGCAAATCGATACTCCATCGACCTGTATCGACTACGTCATCGGCAAGTGGGGACAGCATGTACGGCTGGATCTGGCGGCATCTGCCGGGCAACGCATGGGTGCGGGCACTGATCTCGCTGCTGCTCGTGCTGGCGATCGTCTACGTCCTGTTCCAGTACGTCTTCCCCTGGGCGGAACCGCTGCTGCCGTTCAACGATGTGACGGTCGACAACGGAATGGCGGTCAACCGGTGAGTGCGCGCATCCTCGTCGTGGACAACTACGACAGCTTCGTCTTCAACCTCGTGCAGTACCTCTATCAACTCGGCGCCGAATGCGAGGTCCTGCGCAACGACGAGGTCGAACTGAGCCATGCCCAGGACGGCTTCGACGGTGTGCTCCTGTCGCCCGGTCCGGGCGCGCCCGAGCAGGCCGGTGTCTGCATCGACATGGTGCGGCACTGCGCCGCGACGGGCGTACCGGTCTTCGGCGTGTGCCTGGGCATGCAGTCGATGGCCGTCGCGTACGGCGGTGTCGTCGGCCGGGCTCCCGAGCTGCTGCACGGCAAGACCTCGCTGGTGACGCACGGCGGCTCCGGCGTCTTCCAGGGCCTGCCCTCGCCCTTCACGGCCACCCGCTACCACTCGCTCGCCGTCGAGCGCGAGAACTGGCCGGACGAGCTGGAGATCACGGCCTGGACGGAGTCGGGCATCGCGATGGGCCTGCGCCACCGTGACCTGCCGGTCGAGGGCGTCCAGTTCCACCCCGAGTCGGTGCTCACCGAGTGGGGCCACCGGATGCTCGCCAACTGGCTGGTGACCTGCGGTGACAAGGACGCGGTGGAGCGCTCCGCGGGGCTCGCCCCGGTGGTGGGCAAGGCCGGGGCGTGACCACGCTCCGCCCCGAACCGGCCCCCAGGGTCGTATCGCGGCCGCTGCCGCCCGAGGATCACGCGACCATGGAGTTGCGCAGGGTGGACGCCGTGGTTCCGGCGCAGGCGGTACGACCCGGCGGCCGGGCCGAGCGGCGGAAGGCGGCACACAAGGCTCAGAAGGCCCGTAGGACGCACAGATCGCACAAGGCGCAGCGGAGTCCCGGGGGAGTGGCCGCGGCCCGGGTGGCGCCCAGGGAGAGCCTCGGCGTTCTGCTGTGCCGCCTGATGGGCGAGCTGTTCATCACCGCCGGCGCGCTGATGCTGCTGTTCGTCGCGTATCAGCTGTGGTGGACGAACGTGATAGCCCACCAGCAGGCGGGCGGCGCTGCCAAGCACCTCCAGAAGACCTGGGACAAGGGCGCCGGGGTGGACCGGGACGCGGGGGCGTTCTCGCCCGGTGAGGGCTTCGCGATCATCTACATCCCCACGCTGGACGTGAAGGCCCCGATCGCCGAGGGCACCGGCAAGCACCAGGTCCTGGACCGGGGCATGGTCGGCCACTACGGCGAGAAGCCGCTGAAGACCGCGATGCCCTGGGACAAGCAGGGGAACTTCGCGCTGGCGGGCCATCGCAACACCCATGGTGAGCCGTTCCGGTACGTCAACCGGCTGAAGCCCGGCGACAAGATCGTCGTGGAGACGCGGAGCACCTTCTACACCTATGAGATGACCAGCCGCCTGGAGCAGACGTCTCCGGAGAATGTCACGGTCATCGCACCCGTACCCAAGGGTTCGGGGTTCACGGGGCCCGGCCGCTACATCACGCTCACGACCTGCACGCCGGAATTCACCAGTACGTACCGCATGATCGTCTGGGGCAAGATGGTCGACGAGCGGCCCCGGAGCAAGGGCAAGCCGGACGCCCTCGTCGAGTGAACGAGTCGACGGCACACAGCGGAACAGCGGCACAGCGGAACGAAACGGGGTACGGCGCGGTGGCACGGAACGACGACGGTGAGCCACAGCGGCGGGTGACCGCCCGGAGGCGGATCGCCGCCATCGTCGGAGTGACCGGCGAGCTGCTGATCACCGCGGGCGTGCTCATGGCCCTCTTCGTCGTCTACTCCCTGTGGTGGACGAACGTCCTCGCCGACCGCGAGGCGAAGCGGCAGAGCAACCACGTGCGCGACACCTGGGCCAAGCCGGGGCCGGGCGCCCTCGACACCAAGGACGGCATCGGCTTCCTGCACGTGCCGTCGATGAAGAACGGCGAGGTGCTCGTCAAGGGCGGCACCGGCACCGGCATCCTCAACGAGGGCGTCGCCGGCTTCTACCGCGACCCCGTGAAGGCCGCGATGCCCTGGGACAAGCAGGGCAACTTCACGCTGGCGGCGCACCGCGACGGCCACGGCGCGAAGTTCCACAACATCGACAAGATCAAGACCGGTGACGCGGTCGTCTTCGAGACACGCGACGTCTGGTACGTCTACAAGGTCTACGCCGAGCTGAAGCAGACCTCGAAGTACGACGTCGACGTCCTCGACGCCGTACCGAAGAAGTCCGGGAAGACGAAGCCGGGCCGCTATCTGACCCTGACGACCTGCACCCCGGTCTACACCTCGGACTACCGCTACATCGTCTGGGCGGAGCTCGACCGCACCGAGAAGGTCGACAGCGCGCGGACGAAGCCGAAGGAACTGCGCTGACACGACCGCGTCGGCACAGACGCCGGAGGGGCTGGGAAATTCCCAGCCCCTCCGGCGTTTGAAAGCGACCTCTCGCAGAAGGTCAGTGGCGGCGTCCGCCGGTGAACCCGCCGATGAAGCCGGTGTCACTGCCGGTGTCCCCGCCCGGCGTACCCGTGTCACCGTTCGCCCCGCCCGGCACTCCCGCCAGCGTGAAGAGGTTCACCGGGGTGTTCTTGTCGAGCTGGGTGCCGGCGCCCGGGGCCGACGCGATCACGGTCGCGTTGTCGTCCTGCGGGCCGGAGATGTTGCCGACCTTCAGGCCCGCGTCCGTCAGTGCCTTCTTCGCGTCCTTGAGCTTCTGGTTGCTCAGCGCGGGCACGGTCGCCTTCTGGTTCGCCTTGGCCTTGGCGACGGTCAGGGTGACCGTGGAGCCGGGCTTGGCGTTGGTGTTGCCGTCGGGGCTCTGCCGGAGGACGGTGCCCGGAGGCTGGTCCGACTCCTCCTCCTGCTTGTTCACCACGAAACCGAGGTCCGACAGCTGCTTGCTCGCCGCGTCGAACGCCTGGCCGACCACGGACGGCACCTGCTTGGCCTGCTGGGCCGCGGCGACCGTGAGCGTGACCTTGGAGCCCTTGTCGGCCTTGGTGAGGCCCTTGGGGTCCTGGTCCGTGACACTGCCCGCGGGAGCGCTGTCGGTGACGTTCGTCTTCACGTCGACGGTGAAGCCCTTGTCCTCCAGGATCTGGCGGGCCTTGTCGGCCTGCTTCTCCGTGACGTCCGGGACCTCGACCTGCTCGGCGCCCGTCGAGACGGTCACCTTGACCTCGCCGCCGCGGTCGATCTTGCCGCCGTCCTTGGGATCCTGGGCGCAGATCTTGCCCTTGTCCTGGTCGCACGGCTTCGAGTCGCTCTGGACGACCTTGAAGTCGCCGTTGACACCCTGCTGCTGGGCGTCCTTGAACGTCTGCCCGACCAGGTTGGGCACGTTGACCTGCGAGCTGTTGGAGTTGCCGCCGAAGAGCGACTTGCCGATGAAGATCGCGCCGACGAGCACCAGGATGCCCGCGACGATCAGCAGGATCGTGGAGAGGCCGCTCTTCTTCCCGCCCCCGCCACGACGGCGGCCGTTGCCGTCGTCGTAACCGCCGAAGCCCCCGTCGTCGTCGCGCACCGGCGGCAGCATGGACGTCTGTCCGGCGCCGTGGTCCTGCGGACGGAGCATGGTGGTCGGCTGGTCCTCGCCGTAGCCGGCGGGCCGGTACGCGCCCGCGGCGGCCGCCACCGGCTGGCCCTCCAGCGCGGCCTCGATGTCGGCCCGCATCTCGTCGGCCGACTGGTAGCGGTAGTCCGGGTCCTTGGTCAGCGCCTTGAGGACGATCGCGTCCATCTCGGGCGTGATCTCGGGGTCGTGGACGCTCGGCGGGTTCGGGTCCTCCCGCACGTGCTGATAGGCGACCGCCACGGGGGAGTCGCCGATGAACGGGGGCCGCACGGTCAGCAGCTCGTAGAGCAGGCAGCCGGTGGAGTAGAGGTCCGAGCGCGCGTCGACCTGCTCGCCCTTGGCCTGCTCCGGGGAGAGGTACTGGGCGGTGCCGATGACGGCCGCGGTCTGCGTCATCGTCATGCCGGAGTCACCCATGGCGCGGGCGATGCCGAAGTCCATGACCTTGACCTGGCCGGTGCGCGTCAGCATGACGTTCGCGGGCTTGATGTCGCGGTGGACGATGCCGGCCCGGTGCGAGTACTCCAGCGCCTGGAGGACGCCGATGGTCATCTCCAGCGAGCGCTCGGGCAGCAGCTTGCGGCCCGAGTGCAGCAGCTCGCGCAGGGTGGATCCGTCGACGTACTCCATGACGATGTACGGGATCGAGACCCCGTCCACGTAGTCCTCGCCGGTGTCGTAGACGGCGACGATCGACGGGTGGTTGAGCGAGGCGGCCGACTGGGCCTCACGGCGGAACCGGGCCTGGAAGGACGGGTCGCGGGCGAGGTCCACCCGCAGCGTCTTCACGGCGACGGTGCGGCCGAGCCGGGTGTCGTGGGCGAGATAGACCTCGGCCATACCACCGCGGCCGAGCACCGAGCCCAGCTCGTACCGGCCGCCGAGGCGACGCGGCTCTTCCATAGCTCCAGCCCTTCCGTTTTCCTGACCGCACCGGCGTGGGTCCGGCGGTGTGCTGTCCGGGCTTACCGTACCCGGCACGCTGCGCCCCTTCCGGGCGCCACCGTCACCTGATACACGACCGGTACCGTCAGCTACGGCGCACGGCTGCTGGGGTGAGCGGCGTCACTTCGACGTCTTGAGTACGGCCTCCATGACGTTCTTGGCGATCGGTGCGGCGAGTGCGCCACCGGCGACGTCGTCACGCGCGGTCTGGTCGTCGCCCTCGACCACCACGGCGACCGCGACGGGCGAGCCGTTGTCGGTCTTGGCGTAGGAGATGAACCAGGCGTAGGGCTTGCCGCTGTTGTCGACACCGTGCTGCGCGGTGCCGGTCTTGCCGCCGACCGTGACGTTGTCGATCTGGGCGCTCGTTCCGGTGCCCTTCTCGACCACGGTCTCCATCATCGACTGGATCTTCTGCGCGTTCTGCGCGGAGAGCGGCTGCGACATCTCCTTGGGCTGGTGCGTCTCGATCACGTTGAGGTTCGGGGCGCGCACCTTGTCGACCATGTACGGCTCCATGAGCTTGCCGTTGTTGGCGATCGCGGAGACGACCATGGCCATCTGGAGCGGGGTGGCGCGGTTGGACGCCTGGCCGATGCCGTCCATGGCGTTCTGCGGCCGGTTGTCCTTGGGGTAGACGCTCTTCTCGGCGCGCACGGGCGTGAGAGTCTCGCTGTTGAAGCCGAACTTCTCCGCTTCCTTCTTCATCTTGTCGTTGCCGAGGTCGGCGCTCATCTTGCCGAAGACGGTGTTGCAGGAGATCCGCAGGGCCTCGCGCATCGTGGCGTTCTCACACTGGATGCTGCCCTCGTTCGCCAGCGGAGTGGTGGAGTCCGGAAGGATGTACTTGTTCGGCGTCTGGGTCTTCTGGTCCGGGTCCGTGTAGAGCCCGTTCTCCAGCGCCGCGGCCGCGGTGACGACCTTGAACGTCGAACCGGGCGGGTAGGTGGCCCGCAGCGCCCGGTTGAGCATCGGCTGGTTCTTGTCCTTCTCCAGCGCCGTCCACGTCGCGCTGTCGTTCGCGCCCGCGATCTTCGACGGGTCGTACGACGGGGCGGACGCCAGGGCCAGGATCTTGCCCGTGCGCGGGTCGAGGGCGGCGACGGCGCCGCGCTTGCCGTCGAGGCCCTTGAAGGCGGCCTCCTGGGCCTTGGCGTTGAGGGTGGTGATCACGTCGCCACCCTTCTGGCCCTTGCCCGTGATCATGTCGACGGTGCGGTTGAAGAACAGCTTGTCGTCGTCGCCGGTCAGGACCTTGTCGTAGAGGTTCTCCAGCTGCGAGGCGCCGAAGACCTGCGAGGTGTAGCCGGTGACCGGCGCCCACATCTCGCCGTTCTTGTAGGTCCGCTTGTACTTGTAG
Source organism: Streptomyces sp. NPDC020379 (assembly GCF_044387105.1). Taxonomy (NCBI): domain Bacteria; kingdom Bacillati; phylum Actinomycetota; class Actinomycetes; order Kitasatosporales; family Streptomycetaceae; genus Streptomyces; species Streptomyces sp. NPDC020379. Next base: position 219,537 of record NZ_JBIRVR010000008.1, on the reverse strand, counting down.
TCGATGCCGTTGGTCTCGACCGAGCCGGTCACTTCCTGGCCGTCGACGATGATGTTGCCGCGCGGCTGGCTGTAGCGGGCGATCGCGACGCGGTGGTTGTGCTTGTTGGTCTTGAGCTCGTCCGCCTGGACGAACTGGAGCCAGTTGTCGCGCAGCAGCAGGGCCAGTACGAGCAGCCCGCAGAAGATCGCGATCCGGCGCACGGGCTTGTTCACGGTCGGACCACCTGGGTCATCTCGGCGTCGGGGGAGGGAGCGGGCGCCGGCGCGGGGCGGCGCGCGGTGTCGCTGATCTTGATGAGGATGGCGATCAGAGCCCAGTTGGCGAGCACGGAGGAGCCGCCGTAGGCCATGAACGGCATGGTCATGCCGGTCAGCGGGATGAGGCCCATGACACCGCCCGCGACGACGAAGACCTGGATGCCGAAGGCCGCCGACAGGCCGCACGCGAGCAGCTTGCCGAAGGGGTCCCGCGCGGCCAGGGCCGTGCGCACACCGCGCTCCACGATGATCGCGTAGATCATCAGGATCGCCATGGTGCCCGCAAGGCCGAGTTCCTCGCCGACGGTGCCGAGGATGAAGTCGGAGTTGGCGGCGAAGCCGATGAGGTCGGAGTAGCCCTGGCCCCAGCCCGAGCCGAAGACGCCGCCGGAGCCGAAGGCCATCAGCGCCTGCGAGATCTGCTCACTGGCCGCGGACTTGCCCCAGCCGCCGAACGGGTCCAGCCAGGCGTTCACACGGGCCTGGACGTGCGGTTCGAAGGAGGCGACGCCGACGGCGCCGGCCGCGGACATCAGCAGGCCGAAGACGATCCAGCTGGTGCGCTCGGTCGCGACGTAGAGCATCACGACGAACATGCCGAAGAACAGCAGCGAGGTGCCGAGGTCCGTCTCGAAGACGAGAATGAGGATGCTGAACGCCCAGACGGCCAGGATCGGGCCGAGGTCGCGGCCGCGCGGCAGATAGAGCCCCATGAAGCGGCGGCTGGCCAGGGCCAGGGCGTCGCGCTTCACCATCAGATAGCCGGCGAAGAAGATCGCCAGGATGATCTTCGCGAACTCACCGGGCTGGAGCGAGCCCAGACCCGGCAGCGTGATCCAGATCCGCGCGCCGAACTTGGCGGGGAAGAAGATCGGGGCGATCAGCAGGGCCAGCGCGGCCGCCATCGAGATGTAGGTGTAGCGCTGGAGGATGCGGTGGTCCTTGAGGAAGATCACCACGGCGACGAAGAACGCGATGCCCAGCGCCGAGTACATCAGCTGGTTGGGCGCCGACGCCGCGTACTTGAACCCCTGGTTCTTGGCGAGGTTGGCCAGTCGCGGCGACTGGTCCAGCCGCCAGATCAGGACGAGGCCGAGCCCGTTGAGCAGCGTGGCCATCGGCAGCAGCAGCGGGTCCGCGTACTTGGCGTACTTGCGGATGACGAGGTGGCCGACGCCGGCGAGCAGGCCGAGGCCCAGGCCGTAGCCGAGCATGCCCGAGGGCATCTCACCGCTGAGGGCGAGCCCCACGTTGGCATACGCGAAGCAGGGGATGATCACCGCGAAGGCGAGCAGCGCCAGTTCGGTGTTGCGTCTGCTGGGCGGGCCGACCGTGCTGATCGTGGTGGTGTTGCTGATACCCGGCATGGATGACATGGCTGACATGAGTTGATGGCCCCCTACGGCTTCACTGCTGCGTGCTGCACTGCGGGACCAACTTCTGCTCTTCCTCGCTGAGGGTGGGGCCCGGGGCGGGCGTGGGCGCCGTCGTGGGGGCGGTCTGGGAGCCCGGCTTGGCGTCGGCCTTCGGGTCCTTGGGAGTCTCGCCCACAGCGCCGCCGGCCCGCTCGCCGCTCTGCTTCTCCTTCTCCCGCGCCTGCTCCTCGGCCTTGTGCCGCTCGTCTTCCTTCTTGCACGCGCCCGCGAGCAGGCCGAGGTCCTTGACTTTCTGCACGGCCTTGTCGCGGCCGTCGAGCGCGATGGTGTCCTGGACACGGCCGCGCTGGTCGACCGGGAGGTACTTGAGTTCGATCTCGGGGTGGTCCTGATAGAGCTTGCTCAGGCTGACCCAGGCCAGCTTCTGGTTGATGCCCTGGTAGACGGCCACGTGGTCGTTGTCCTTGGCACCCACGAAGTACTGCGTCTGGGTCCAGCCGTAGCCGCCGTAGAGGCCGCCGGCGACGACGCCGAGCACCACCGCCACGATCAGGGACCGCTTGATCCACCTGCCGCGGCGGACGGGCTTGACGTACTCCTCGTCCATGAAGGCGCCGAAGGAGCCGTCCGGCGTCCCGCCCATGTCCGCCTCGCCGCTGCCGGGCGGGCCGAAGCCGCCGCCCTGCGGAGGCACGGGACGGTTGGCGCGGGCGTGCTCGGCGGCCCGCCCGGCCGGGGTGTGCAGGGCGCCGTCGTCGCCCAGCTGGAGCTGGTTCTCGGCCACCGCGCCGACGATCACCGGGGTGTCGTTGAGCTGGCCGGCCAGGGTGTCACCGCCGTCGACGTCGAGGACGTCGGCGACGATGCAGGTGATGTTGTCGGGACCGCCGCCGCGCAGCGCGAGCTGGATCAGCTCCTGGATGGTCTCGTGCGGGCCCTGGTAGCTGGCGAGCGTCTCCTCCATCGTCTGGTGGCTGACGACGCCGGACAGACCGTCGGAGCAGATGAGATAGCGGTCCCCGGCCCGGACCTCCCGGATGGAGAGATCGGGCTCCACGTGGTCGCCGCTGCCCAGCGCGCGCATCAGCAGGGAGCGCTGCGGGTGGGTGGTGGCCTCTTCCTCGGTGATCCGGCCCTCGTCGACGAGCCGCTGCACCCAGGTGTGGTCCTGGGTGATCTGGGTGAGCACGCCGTCGCGCAGGAGGTACGCGCGGGAGTCGCCGACGTGGACGAGGCCGAGCCGCTGCCCGGTCCACAGCAGGGCGGTGAGCGTGGTGCCCATGCCCTCCAGCTGCGGGTCCTCCTCGACCATGAGCCGGAGCTGGTCGTTGGCGCGCTGCACGGCCGTGCCGAGGGAGGTGAGGATGTCGGGGCCCGGGACGTCGTCGTCGAGCGTGACCAGGGTGGAGATCACCTCGGAGGAGGCGACCTCGCCCGCGGCCTGGCCGCCCATGCCGTCGGCGATGGCGAGCAGGCGGGGGCCGGCGTAACCGGAGTCCTCGTTGCCCTCCCGGATCATGCCCTTGTGCGATCCGGCGGCGAAACGCAGTGACAGACTCATGCGCACCTCGCCCGTCGGCTCCGGGTACAGCCCCTTCCCAGACACGCTGCCCACCCTCCGGTCGTCATGGTCCTACTACTTCCGCAGCTCGATGACGGTCTTGCCGATGCGGATCGGCGCGCCGAGCGGGATCGGGGTCGGGGTGGTCAGTCTGGTCCGGTCGAGATAGGTGCCGTTGGTCGAACCGAGGTCCTCGACGATCCACTGGCCGTCGCGGTCCGGATAGATCCTGGCATGCCTGCTGGAGGCGTAGTCGTCGTCCAGCACGATCGTGGAGTCGTGGGCGCGGCCGAGCGAGATGGTCTGGCCCTGGAGGGCCACCGTGGTGCCGGTCAGGGAGCCTTCCGAGACCACGAGCTTGGTGGGCGCGCCGCGGCGGCCGCGGTCGGCACGCCGGCCGCCGCCCTGCTGCTGGCGCTGCTGCGGCGGTGCGGTCTGCTGCTGCGCGCGCTGCGTCTGCCGCTCCGGGCCGCCGCGGCGGGAGCCGCGCTGGGTGACCCGCGTGCCGAAGAGGTCACTGCGGATGACCTGGACGGCCACGATGACGAACAGCCACAAGACGGCGAGGAAACCCAACCGCATGACCGTGAGGGTCAGCTCTGACATTGCCCCCGCTTCACCCTTCGGCTTGCCGATAAACGATGGTGGTGCTGCCCACGACGATGCGTGAGCCGTCGCGGAGCGTAGCGCGCGTGGTGTGTTGTCCGTCCACCACGATGCCGTTGGTCGACCCCAGATCCTGGATCGTCGCGGGGGTGCCGACCCGGATCTCGCAGTGCCGGCGGGAGACGCCGGGGTCGTCGATCCGTACGTCCGCTTCGGTACTGCGGCCCAGCACGAGGGTGGGGCGTGAGATCTGGTGCCGCGTGCCGTTGATCTCGATCCAGCGCCGGGTCTGGCCGCCGGACGCCGGGGCGGCCGTGGGGCCGGGCGCGGCGGTGCGCGGTGCCCGCCCGGCGCCGCCGGGCGGCGGGCCCGCGGGCATGGGCGGCAGCCCCGAGGGCGGCGCCGGATAGCCGGCACCGTGGGTGACGGGGCCGCTGCCGCCGCCGGAGCGGGGCGCGGCCGGGCGCTGGGCCTGCGGGTCCTGCGACTCACTGGCGGCGAGGGTGCGGCTGCGCACCCGGTACAGCCCGGTGTCGAGGTCGTCGGCCTTCTCCAGGTGGACCTTGATGGTCCCCATGAAGGTGTAGCGCTGCTGCTTGGCGTAGTCGCGGACCATGCCGGAGAGCTCGTCGCCCAGCTGGCCGGAGTACGGGCTGAGGCGCTCGAAGTCCGGAGCGCTCAGCTCCACGATGAAGTCGTTGGGGACGACGGTGCGGTCGCGGTTCCAGATGGTGGCGTTGTTGTCGCACTCGCGCTGGAGCGCGCCCGCGATCTCCACCGGCTGCACCTCGGACTTGAACACCTTGGCGAAGGTGCCGTTGACGAGACCCTCGAGTCGCTGCTCGAAGCGCTTCAGTACTCCCACGGGGCACCTCCTTCCCTCAGTGACGTTCCTGATGCTCAGTGTCGTTCCTGATACTGCTTACTGATCGTATCCACGCGTCGGGAAAACGGCTGGTTCCCCTTCGGCGCCAGGAGTGACGAGTGTCGCCTTCACCCGGTGCTCCGGTGCCGCCTTCACTAGGGATCGTAGAGGCGGCCGCGAGCCAGTGTCCCGCAACCGGTGGGGTGCCCGCGGTCCCGCCGGTCCGGCGGGGTTCGGATGACCTTCCGGATGACCTTCCGGCGGCGTCGGCGGCCTCCGGTTCCGTCCCGCTCCTGACCTCCGCGCACGTTCCGTGCCCACGGCAGGTCACGCGGGGTCCGGCGCCGCTCCGGGGCCGTCCCCGGCCGCCCACCAGGAACGAGTGTGAAGACACCCGCCACACCGTGCTAATGTTCTCGATGTCGGAAGGCGAACGCGCAAGAACCGGACGGAAAGTCCGAGGGCGGTGCGGGAAGACTGAAGACAACACCCATGCGCGGGTGGCGGAATAGGCAGACGCGCTGGATTCAGGTTCCAGTGCCCGAAAGGGCGTGGGGGTTCAACTCCCCCCTCGCGCACCATGAGGTAGCGAAACGGACCTCTCCGAAGTGACGTAAGTCACACGGAGGGGTCCGTTTCGTTTTGTTGCGCTCTTGTCCAGTCGCTGTTCGGACCATGGCTGGATTTGCGGGGTCCTGAGCGAAGTCTTGGCCGGAATCGCTGCACACGGTAGCGATGGCAGTGGGAACATCATTCCGTGATCGCGCTGGGGCTCTGTGTGAAGAGCGTCGAGTCCGGTGTCGCGGGGAGCCTCGTCTGCAACCGGAATGGGGGACGCTGTGGCGTGGGGCCAGTCGTCCGTGCTGTCGGAGTGGGTGCTGCCCGCCGCTGTCTGCGCGCCTGTGACCTGGGTTTGCCTGATCTGGCGCTTCCGCGCTGAGGGGCGGCTGCTGGGCACCGCGCGGTCGGCCGCGGCGGCGCTCGCCGTGCTGATCTGGACCTCCGGCATGGCGGCCCTGGCCAGCGGGCTGCTGCTGCCGCACGCGTCGAGCGTGCCGCCGGCGGCGGTGGGCGCCGTGGCCGGACTGGGGCTGGTGCCTAAGCGCAAGGCGGGGGAACCCGGTGAGCACCCGCTGATGGCGATCGTGACCCTCGGGGACTCGCTGCTGCTCAACAGCCTGGCCCTGCGCCTGCGGACGGACCGGGCGGAGTGGTGTCACGCGATGGTGGCCGGCTTTCCCGACGGCTGGGATCTCGACGCCTTCGCGGACCGGGTCAAGGTGCACCTGATGACACGGGTGGACATCCCGGGGCGTACGGCCAGGGGGCGCACCCACCTCAAGCGGGAGATCTGCGAGCGCCATCGGGACGTGCGCACCGCGGCGCAGAAGTGGATCACCATCGAGACGAAGATCGAGAAGCTGTGCGAGCAGCAGCGGCGTGAACGCACACGGGAGGAGATCCGGCAGGCGCGGAGGGCGTTCGGCGAGGCCGAGCACCTCTGCACGTATCTGCTCGATCTGGCACACGCGTACGGCAAGCGCAGCGACGACAAGGTGCTTCTCGCTCTGCGGCACGAGGTGTGCGGTTCAGCGGTGGGACGGAGTTAAGGGGCGCAGCCGGTCCGCGGTCTCCGGTCGCACGGTCTCCGGCGGCTCTCGGTGCTCGGTGGCGGGCTGCTCACAGAACGAGATCTCCATGCTCACGTCCAGGGCTTCGGCGACCGCCGCCAGGGAACGGAGCGTCAGATTCTCGTCACCCGACAGGATTTGGCTGACCCTCCCGGGCGAGACGCCCATGCGGTCGGCCAACTCCTTGCGGGACATGCCCCGTTCCGCGACGAGGCCCGCGAGCGAGGCTGTGGCGTGCCGTGCCGCGCGGGCCCCCGCCAGATCGGCGTAGCGGCTGCGCTCCGTACCGTGGCGCCAGGACATGGCTACCCCCCAGAATCGCGGCGCCGGCCGAGGTGCCGGCGGCCACTTCCTCGGCCGCCGTCGGCGGCTCATGAAGACCTCTGCAGAAGAGAATGCCACCTTTAGGCTTAGCTAAAAGCCTGGATTCGGCTAAAGATTCCGTCAGCGCGGGGGGATTTCGTCTGCCTGGTCACTCATGACCAGGCATGACGCGGCGAACGGTCGATTTCGGCCAGATGTTGTCGGGGCGGGCGTCCGGGGGACTCCCGGCACATGCCCGGGGCGTCAGGCCGTGAAGCGCGCGGCCGTCGCCTTGCCCTTGATGGCGGCGTCCTCGTGCGCCTGGGCGCGGGAGGCGTCGGCCTTGTCGACGAGGGCGGCCATGGCGGGCACGGAGCGGGCCAGGGTCAGCTCGGGGACGATGAAGTCGACGTCCAGGCCGAGCATGTCGCCCAGGACCTTGCCCAGGTAGGTCGTCACGAACTCGGCGTCCTCGCGCGGGGTGCCCGGCGCGTAGGAACCGCCGCGGGAGGCGACGACGGTGGTCGGCGTACCGGCGGCCGAGGGCGTTTCCACACCGGACGTGCGGCCCATGATGATCACGTGGTCCAGCCACGCCTTGAGGCTGGAGGGGATCGAGAAGTTGTACATGGGGGCGCCGATCAGCACGGCGTCGGCGCGCTCCAGCTCCTCGGCCAGTTCGGTGCGCAGCGCGAAGGCGGCCGCCTGCTCCTCGGTGCGCGCCTCCGGGGCGGCGAAGAGGGCCTGGATGCCGTCGGCGGTGATGTGCGGGAGCGGGTTCGCGGAGAGGTCGCGGTAGATGACCGTGCCGTCGGGGTGCTGCTCCTCCCACGCCTTGCGGAAGGCGGCGGTGACATCGCGGGAGTGGGAGCCCTGCGGGAGGGCGGAGGAGTCGAGGTGCAGCAGCGTGGCCATGGGTTTCTCCTGATGACGGGCGTGACGCCGGCGAGGGCGGAGCCACGGGGTGTAGCTCCGTATGCAACTATTAATAACACAGGGACTTACTTTTTTATAGGGACGATGGGGAACGCAGTACCCTGGACGCATGGCGGACCGTGGTGAAGAGGCGTGCAAGAGCGTCGACGAGGGCATGACGCGGGTCTTCGAGGTGTTCGGCAAGCGCTGGACGGGGCTGATCGTCGCCACGCTCCTGCAGGGCCCGGTCCACTTCGCGGACCTGCGGCGGGCGATCCCGGGCATCAGCGAGCGCATGCTGTCGGACCGGCTCACCCAGCTCGCCGCGGCCGGGCTGCTCGTACGGGAGGTGCACGCGGGCCCGCCGCTGCGCGTGGCGTACCGGCTGACGGAGGCGGGCGCGGCGCTGGAGCCGGCGCTCAAGGAACTGGGGCGATGGGCCGGGAAATACCTCCCGGAGAGCAGCGCGGAGTGCCCGAAGCAGTTCAGCTGAGGCCCGTGCCGCATCGGTCGGGCCCGGCCGTTGTCAGTGGTGCCCGTTAGATTCGGGGTAGTTGGGCGTCGAGGGGGAGGGGCGCGCTGTGTCGCGACTGCCGTACGTACCAGGATTCGCGCAGCCTGGCGGGGCCGGGAAGCCGGGCTCACCGAAGGCCGAGGGCAAGGCGCTGCGGGCGCGTGTGCCCAGGGCGTCGCACGCCGGGTGGGCCGCCGACGCGGGGCGCCCCGGGGCCGTGGAGTCGGTGGAGGCTGCGAACGCCGGCCGGCTTCCCGAGCTCACGCCGATACGGGTCGGCCGGATGGCCGCCTCGCCCTTCGCCTTCCTGCGCGGCTCGGCCGGGCTGATGGGGCACGACCTGGTGCGTACGTCCGTGACGGGTGTCGGCGCGCAGATCTGCGGCGACGCCCACGCCGCCAACTTCGGCCTCTACGGCGACGCGCGCGGTGAACTCGTCATCGACCTCAACGACTTCGACGAGACCCTGCACGGGCCATGGGAGTGGGACGTCAAGCGCCTCGCCGCCTCCCTGGTGCTGGCCGGGCGGGAGGCGGGCGCCGACGAGGACACCTGCCGGGCCGCCGCGCGCGACGCCGCGGGTGCCTACCGGCACACGATGCGGCTGCTGGCCAAGCTGCCCGCCGCCGACGCCTGGAACGCCATCGCCGACGAGGAGCTCGTCGCGCACGCCGACGCGCGGGCGCTGCTGGGCACGCTGGAGCGGGTCGCGGCGAAGGCCCGGCGGAACACCAGCGCCCGCTTCGCGGCGAAGGCGACCGAGAAGGCCGGGGACGGGGGCCGGTGCTTCGTGGACGCCCCGCCCGTGCTGAGGCGGGTGCCGGCCGGTGAGGCGGCGGCGGTCGCCCTGTCGCTGGGCGAGTATCTGGGCACCCTGCCGGAGGAGCTGCTGCCGTTGCTCGCGCGGTACGAGGTGCAGGACGTGGCGTTCCGCGTGGTGGGCACGGGGAGCGTGGGGCTGCGGTCCTACGTGGTGCTGCTGCTTGACCACCGCGGCGAGCCGCTCGTGCTCCAGGTCAAGGAGGCACGGCCCTCGGTGCTGCTGTCGTACGCGAAGAAGGCCGGCTTCGCGCCCGGCCGTCCCCCGGAGGGGCACGAGGGCCGTCGGGTGGTGCTGGGGCAGAAGCGGATGCAGGTGGTCAGCGATGTGCTGCTCGGGTGGGCGACGGTCGACGGCAGGCCGTATCAGGTGCGGCAGTTCCGCAATCGCAAGGGCAGCGTGGACCCGGCCGCCCTCGCCCCCGGCGAGCTCGACGACTACGGCCGGATGACGGGCGCGCTCCTCGCACGGGCCCACGCGCACACCGCTGACCCCCGGCTCATAGCGGGCTACTGCGGGAAGGCGGCCGAGCTGGACGAGGCGCTGGCCGATTTCGCGGTGACCTACGCGGACCGCACGGAGGCGGACCACGCGAAGCTCGTGGCGGCCGTCCGGAGCGGCCGGGTGCCGGCCGAGATGGGGGTGTAGCCGGCCGGATGTGCGTCCGGACACGTCCGCGCCCGTTCCGGGGCTTCAAGGGCCATGCGCGGCGGGCATCCGCGCCCGTCCGGTGGCTGAGGACGGAGGGACCGGTGGGGCTCGGGGGGATCCGCAGGGGGCGGGAGCTCGTACGCTGGGCGGGTGATGAATCCGGAAGCCGAGAATCTCCACGCCGAGGAGCCGGGCACCCAGCGCCTGGCCCAAGCCGTCCGCGCCGCGGAACAAGCGCTGATCGAGTTCGAGATCGCGGTGGAGACCTTCCGGGTGGAAGTGGAGAACTTCTCCCGGCTGCACCACCAGCGGCTCGGCCCGGTGTACGCACAGCTCGACGAGCTGGACGCGCAGATCGCGGAGGCCCTGGCGGCCCGCAGCGGCGACGCCGAGGACCTCCGGCGGGCCCGCGAGGCGCGCGCCCTCGTGCAGCCGCTGCCGGGGGTGGAGGAGCTGCTCGGCGGCTGGATGGACTCGGAGGGCCTGTCGCCCGAGGCGTCGGCGATGCTCACGGAGCGGCCGGTACGGCCCCCGGAGCGGGTGCGCCCGAGCGACGAGGCCCGGCGGATCTTCCGCGAGCTCGTCCGCAAGGCCCACCCGGACCTGGCGCAGGACGAGGCGGAGCGCGTACGGCGCGAGGAGTTCATCGTGCGGGTCAACGCCGCTTACGCGGACGGGGCCGAGGCCCTGCTGCGGGAACTGGCCGAGGAGTGGGCCGCGGGCCCCGCGCCCGAGGAGCCGCGGCCGAGCCCCGCCGAGGAGCTCTACGCCCGCCTGGAGTGGCTGGCCCGGCGCAAGGAGATGCTGGCGGCGGTGGCCGCGGAGCTGGAGGGCTCCGCGATCGGCTCGATGATCAAGATGGCGGCCGACGATCCGGACCGGCTCCTCGAGGAGATCGCCGAGGGCCTCGTCGCCCAGGTCGCCGAGCGCAGGGCACAGCTCGCGTCGCTGGTCGGGTAGCGTCGGGGACATGCATTTTTCCGGTGTACCCACGGTCGGCGTCGACGCTCTCGCACCCGAAGACTTCCTGCTGGACGTCCGTGAGGACGACGAGTGGGCGGCAGGGCACGCCGAAGGCGCGCTCCACATCCCGATGAGCGACTTCGTCGCCCGGTTCGGCGAGTTGACGGAGAAGGCCCCCGACGGCGCCAGGATCAATGTCATCTGCCGCTCGGGCGGGCGTTCCGCCCAGGTCACCGCCTACCTCGTCCAGCAGGGCCTGGACGCGGCGAACGTCGACGGCGGCATGCAGGTCTGGGAGGCCGCGGGCCGCCCGGTCGTCGACGGCAACGGCGCGCCCGGCGCCGTGATCTAGCTCTGGTCGTTCGAGGGCCCCGCTCGGCGGGGCCCCGGCGGCGGTCAGTCGGCCGGACAGGCGGCCAGCAGGTCGCCGAGTGCCTCCTCATGGGCCGCCGCGGGGCCGAGCGAGAGCTCCAACTGCTTGGCCCACGCGTGGTACCGGTGCAAGGCATAGCCGGTGTCCGCGCCGAAGCCGCCGTGCAGGTGCTGCCCGGTCTGGACGACGCGGCGCACGCCCTCGGAGGCCCAGATCTTCGCGACGGCGATGTCCGCGTCGACCGGCAACTCCCCGGCGGCTCCCGACTCCAGCCGCCAGGCCGCCTGCCAGAGGGTGGCCTCCATCGCGCGCAGGTCGATGTACCGGTCGGCGGCCTGGACGGCGACGGCCTGGAACGTGGCGATCGGATGGCCGAACTGCTCGCGCTTCGTGGCGTACGCGCTGGTCATGCGGGCCACCGCCGTACCCACCCCGAGGGCGAGCGCGCTCGTGCCGAGGGTGAGCAGCCGCCGCAGCCGCTCCCACGCCCCCTCGGCGGTGATCAATTCGTCGTGACCGGCCCGTACGGAGTCGAGACGCACTTCCGCGTACCGTTCGCCGTTGGTGGAGACCTGACCGGCCAGGGTGACCCCGGGGCGGTCGGGCGGGACGAGCGCGAGCACGGTGTGCCCCTCCTCCGTACGAGCGGGCAGCAGGACGCGGTCCGCGCTCCGGGCCCAGGGCACGGCCGTCTGCGCCCCGTCGAGCACCCAGCCGGTGCCTTCCGTGCCGGAGGTGTCCACCTTGCGTACGGTGACGGCGAGTTCGGCCGGGTCATGACCGGTGCGGCCGCTGGACGCGGTGGTGATGACGAGCTCGCCCCGCCCTACCTGGGGCAGCAACTTGCCAGCGGCCGGCCCGCCGTGGCTGCTCAGCACGGCGGCGGCCGCGCCGGTCTCCAGCAGCGGGACGCGGGCCAGGACCTGCCCGGCTTCGCGCAGCACCAGGCACAGCGCGAGAGGCCCGAGCCCCGCGCCGCCGTGCTCGGGGGCGATGAGCAGGCTCAGCAGGTCCGCGCCCGCGAGCTTCGCCCACAGCGGCCGGTCGAAGTCCTCGGCCACGGCGCCCCTGGTCAGGGCCGGGCTGGGCACGCCGTCGAGGGAGACCCCGGAGAAGACCGCCCTGGCCGCTTCCTCGGCGGCCCGCTGTTCCTCGGTGAAGGTGAAGTCCACTGTCCGTCCTCCCGCACACCGGCACTGCCCGCTGCTGCCACTGACGCCTGGAGCTGATGGGGCGTCAAGGTAGAACACGTTGCAGGAATTGGGAACACATGGACGTGTCCGGGGAAGCGGTCCGGGGCGCAGGCCCGGGGGCGCTGGGATCGCTCTGACGCCCTCACGGCGCTACCGTCCGCTCCGCTGCCGCTCAGCGGTCGAAGTCCAACTCCACCTCCTCCGTGACCGGATGCGACTGACAGGCCAGCACATATCCGGCCGCCAGCTCCTCCGGCTCCAGTGCGAAATTCCGGTCCATCCGCACCTCTCCCCTGACCAGGAAGGCCCGGCAGGTTCCGCACACCCCGCCCTTGCAGGCGTACGGGGCGTCGGCACGGCTGCGCAGCACCGCGTCCAGCAGCGGCTCGCCCTCCCGCACCGGCCAGCTCCCGCTGCGCCCGTCCAGCGTCGCGGTCACGGTGCTGTGCGCCGGGGCGGGGGCGGCGGCGCCGGGGGAGCCGGCCGGGGGCGCGTCCGAGGCGGTGTCGACGTGGAATATCTCCTGATGGACACGGTCACGGCCGACCCCCAGGGCGCGCAGCGCCCGCTCGGCCTCCCGCACCAGACCGTGAGGGCCGCACAGGAACCAGCCGTCCATCTCCTCCACCGGGAGCAGCGCGGGCAGCAGCCGGGTCAGCCGCCCCTCGTCCAGCCGTCCGGAGGGCAGCCCCGCCTGCTGCTCCTCGCGGGAGAGGACGTGCACCAGCTGGAAGCGGTCCGGCCAGCGGTCCTTGAGGTCGGCGACCTCCTCCAGGAACATCGCGGAGGCGGTGGTCCGGTCGCTGCGTATCAGGCAGAACCGGGCGTCGGGTTCCCGCGCGAGCAGGGTCGAGGCGATGGACAGGACGGGGGTGATCCCGCTGCCGCCGACGATCGCGGCGAAGTGCCCGGGGCGGGGCTCCAGCACGAACCGTCCGGCTGGTGCCATCACCTCCACCGTGTCCCCCGCGGCCAGCTCCTTCAGCGCGTATGTGGAGAACACCCCTCCGTCCACCAGTCGCACCCCGACCCGGAGTTCGGCCACCTCGCCGGTGCCCGGTGCCGGGGCGGGGCCGCAGAGGGAGTAGGTGCGCCGGGCCTCGCCGTCCTCCGTGCTCCTGCGGAGGGTGATGTGCTGACCCGCCGCGTAGCGATAGACGTCCCGCAGCTCCGGAGGCACGGCGAAGGTCAGGGCGACCGCGTCGTCCGTGAGCGGGTCGACGGCCGTCACTCGCAAGGGGTGGAAGGCGCCGTGGCGGGCCGCTGCTGGCATCTACAACTCCTTGAAGTGATCGAACGGTTCGCGGCACGCCTCACAGCGCCGCAGGGCCTTGCAGGCGGTCGACGAGAAGCGGCTCAGCAGCGTGGTGTCCATGGACCCGCAGTGCGGGCAGCGGATGCCGAGTGTCACCGGGACCGGACCTTCCGGGCCCGTACTCCGCGGCGGTGCCACGCCGAACTCGGCGAGCTTGCGGCGCCCTTCGGCCGTGATGTCGTCCGTGGACCAGGCCGGTGCGAGGACCTTGCGCACCTCGACCTCCGGTATGCCCTGATCGTGCAGCACCCGCTCGATGTCCGCGGACATCGCCTCGATCGCCGGGCAGCCGGTGTAGGTGGGCGTCAGCTCCACCTCCACCCGTCCGGGGCCGGTCAGGTGCAGGCCGCGCAGCACGCCCAGCTCGGCCAGTGTCAGCACGGGCAGCTCGGGATCGGGCACGGCACCTGCCAGCTCCAGGAGGCGCCGCTCCAGCGCGGTGGGTGCCAAGGTGGCGGCACCAGGGGCGGAGGCGTCCTGAGCGGCCCGGCCGCGGGCGGGCGTCGTGTGCTCCGGGCCCGGCGGGCGAGGTGCCGACGGGGCCGCCGCCTGCGGATCCAGAGGGGCCGGCACGGTCACCATGTCGCCCCCGGGTGGCTGCGGTGCAGATGCTGCATCTCCGCGAGCATCCGCCCGAACGGCTCGGTGTGAAGGCCCTGCCGCCCTGCTCCGGCCGTCCAGGCACCGGACGGCGGGCCGGTGGGGAGTGTCAGAGTGGCCTGCTCAAGCGTCCTGGTGATCAGTGCCAGCCAGCCGTCACGCAGGGCGGCCACATCGACGTCGAGACCGTCGACCGGGTCGAACAGCTCTCCCGTATACCGCCACAGGGCGTCGGTCGCGGCCTGCATCCGCCGGTGGCTCTCCGCTGTGCCGTCGCCGAGCCGCAGCGTCCAGTGCTCGGCGTGGTCCCGGTGATAGGCGACCTCTTTGACCGCCTTCCCGGCCAGGGGCGCGAAGGGGCCGTCCCCAGCGGCCAACTGCCCGTACAGCAGCTCCTGGTAGGTGGAGAAGTACAGCTGGCGGGCGATGGTGTGGGCGAAGTCGCTGTTGGGCTGCTCGACCAGCTGGACATTGCGGAAGGCGCGCTCCTCCCGGAGATAGGCCAGCTCGTCCTCGTCGCCGGCGAGGGAGAGGAGGAAGCGGGCCTGGCCGAGCAGGTCCAGCGCGATATTGGCGAGGGCGACCTCTTCCTCCAGGACGGGCGCGCGGCCGGCCCACTCCCCCAGCCGGTGGGACAGCACGAGGGCGTCGTCACCGAGCGCCAGTGCCGCGCCGAGCGGCACGCCGGGGTCACTGGGGGCAGGGTCGGGGGCCTGTGGGCAGGCGCCCGGGATGGGGGGCTTCACAGGTGCCGCACCCCCTCCGGGATGTCGTAGAAGGTCGGGTGGCGATAGGGCTTGTCCGCGGCCGGTTCGAAGAAGGGGTCCTTCTCGTCCGGCGAGGAGGCGGTGACCTCGGCGGAAGGCACGACCCAGATGGAGACGCCTTCGGAGCGCCGGGTGTAGAGATCCCGGGCATTGCGCAGCGCCATCGCCGCGTCCGGTGCGTGCAGGCTTCCGGCGTGGGTGTGCGACAGCCCGCGCCTGCTGCGCACGAACACCTCCCACAGTGGCCACTCGGCGCTCGTCATGCCCCTGCCTCCCCTGGTGTGCCGCTGTGCTTGCGGGCATGGGCGGCGGCGGCCTCGCGCACCCAAGCGCCTTCCTCGTGTGCCTGCTTCCGCCGGCTGATCCGCTGTTCGTTGCACGGGCCGTTGCCGCGCAGCACCTCGTGGAACTCGTCCCAGTCGATGGCGCCGAAGTCGTGGTGGCCACGCTCCTCGTTCCACCGGAGGTCCGGGTCGGGGAGGGTCAGGCCGAGTGATTCGGCCTGGGGGACGCAGATGTCCACGAACCGCTGGCGCAGCTCGTCGTTCGAATGGCGCTTGATCTTCCAGGCCATGGACTGGGCCGAATGGGCGGATTCGTCGTCCGGGGGGCCGAACATCATCAGGGACGGCCACCACCAGCGGTCCACCGCGTCCTGCGCCATGGCGTGCTGGGCCCCGGTGCCGCGGCTGAGGGTCAGCAGCAGCTCGTAGCCCTGGCGCTGGTGGAAGGACTCCTCCTTGCAGATGCGGACCATGGCGCGGGCGTAGGGCCCGTAGGAACAGCGGCACAGCGGGACCTGGTTGGTGATGGCCGCGCCGTCCACGAGCCAGCCGATGGCGCCGACATCCGCCCAGGTCAGCGTGGGGTAGTTGAAGATCGACGAATACTTCTGGCGGCCGGAGTGCAGCTTGTCGAGCAGCTCGTCGCGCCCGGTGCCCAGGGTTTCCGCGGCGCTGTAGAGATAGAGGCCGTGGCCCGCCTCGTCCTGCACCTTGGCCATCAGGATGGCCTTGCGGCGCAGCGAGGGCGCGCGAGTGATCCAGTTGGCCTCGGGCTGCATGCCGATGATCTCCGAATGCGCGTGCTGCGCTATCTGGCGGACGAGCGAGGCGCGATAGGCGTCGGGCATCCAGTCGCGTGGCTCGATGCGCTCGTCGGCTGCCACCGCGGCGTCGAAGGCCGCCTCGTAGGTCCCTGCGTCCGGCGCCGTCGTCGTCATGGCATGCCCCCTGCCCTTCCCTGAGCTCCCGACCGACCGATCGTTCGGTTCAATGGTGGGCCGCCGGATCGTGAGGTGTCAAGCCTGTGGATAACCCCTGCGCGCTGGGCCCCGTGGGACGTCCTGGGTACGGTTCGGGTGCACGAATACAGGCGGCACGCGGGATCGGGGCGGGACATGGAGACGGATGACGAGCACGACGAGCGGGCCGGCTCCGTCGCGGGGCTGTCCTTGCCCGCGCGCGTCGCCGTCGCCCTCGGCGTCGCCGTCGTGACGGTGGCCACCGCCGTGCACCTGGCGATGGTGTTCCTGCACGTGGCACCGCCGAACGCGGTCAGTAAGCAGCACGCGGCGGCCATCGGCGACTACATCTACCCGGAGTTCGAACAGAACTGGAAGCTCTTCGCTCCCAACCCCCTCCAGCAGAACATCGCCGTCCAGGCCCGCGCCGAGCTGCGCGGCCAGGACGGCCGGTCGGTGCTCACCCCGTGGATCGACCTCTCCGCCCAGGACGGTGCCGAGATACATCACAACCTCTTCCCGAGCCACACCCAGCAGAACGAGGTGCGGCGCGCCTGGGACTTCTACGTGAGCACGCACGACGCCCGTGAGCAGCCCAACGGCCTGCGCGGAAACCTTTCCGAGCAGTACATCCGGCGCATCGCCCTGCTCCGGCTCGGAAGCGAGCGCGACGGACGGCCGGTCGACCGCGTCCAGGTGCGGTCGATGACCCGTTCCGTGGCGCCGCCGCCCTGGAGTGACGAGAAGGTGGGGACCAAACCCTCCTACCGCGTGCTGAACTGGTGGCCGGTCACCACCGCCGACCGCCCGGAGGCGAAGAACCGGTGAGCGCCTCCCTCGCCCCGCTCGCCCGGGGCATCGACCGCGTCACCCGCTCCGCCCTCGGCCGCTACCAGACGGCCGTGATCCGGATCGGCATCTCCTTCGCCTGGCTGTGCTTCCTGCTCCGCGAGTGGCCCAACCGCCATGAGATGTACGGGCCCGACGGCCCGTGGAGCTGGGACATGGCCCGTCGGCTGACCGCCGACAACCACGCCTTCACCGCGCTCGTCTGGTCCGACAGCACCCTGTGGTTCGAGACCCTCTACGGCCTCGCCATCGTGTCCAGCGCCCTGCTGATGCTCGGATGGCGGACGCGGACCATGTCCGTGCTGTTCATGATCGGCGTGCTGTCGCTCCAGAACCGCAGCGTCTTCCTCGGCGACGGCGGCGACAACGTCATCCACCTGCTGGCCCTCTACACCGTCCTCACCCGCTGCGGACTGGTGTGGTCCCTCGACGCCCGGCGCGCCCGCCGTCGCCGGACCGAAGCGGCGGACGACGCGGGACGGACCGGCGGAACGCGTCCCGGCGCCGGCCCGGATGTCACCGGCATCCTGCTGTGGGCCGCCTGCGGACTCGCACTGGCCGCCACACAGGCCCTCGGCGACAGCCGGATGTCCTGGACGGCCGACGGGCCGCTCCCCGGCCTCGGCTGGGCCTCGGTCTTCTGGGGGCTCTGGCTCGTCCAGGGCCTGTGGTGGTGCGTACGGCGCTACGCCCCCGGGGAGCCGCGCACGGTCCTGGACGCGTTCGCCAATCTGGCGCACAACGCGACGCTGCTGGTCATCATGGCCGAGGTCTGCCTGATCTACTCCACGGCCGGCTGGTACAAGATCCAGGGGTCCCGCTGGCAGGACGGTACGGCGCTCTACTACCCGCTGCACCTCGACTACTTCTCGCCCTGGCCCGAGCTTTCCGACGTCCTCGGGGGCAACAGCGTCATCGTGCTGCTGCTCAGCTACGGCACGGTGGCGGTGCAGGTCGCGTTCCCGTTCACCCTGCTGAACCGGCGGGCCAAGAACGTCCTGCTGGCCGTGATGATGTGCGAGCACCTCGGCATCGCCGTCACCCTCGGACTGCCCTTCTTCTCGCTGGCGATGATCGTGGCGGACGCCGTCTTCCTGCCCACGTCCTTCCTGCGACGCGTCGGCGCTCTCGCCGGGCGGGCCCGCGACCGGCTGCTGCCCGCGCACGCGGCCTCGATCCCGTCGCAGCGGGAGGACGAGGGGAGCCCCCGCAGCCTGGTGGGCTGAGCGGGAGTGGCCGGCCCGGGGCGGGACCGTAGGCTGAGGGCATGACCGAGGACGAAGCCGTGGCAGCCGTACGACAGTGGGGCGAGCTCGCCCCTGACGCCGTACTGCTCGACGGCTTCCACGCCTTGAAGCACGCGCTTCGCTTCGGCGCGGACGTGCGGCTGGCTGTCTGCGCCGACAAGGAGGCCACGCTGGCGCTCGCCGCCGAGCTGGCCGACGACCTCACCGAGGAGCTCGCCGAGCGGCTCGTCGCGATCCCCGCGCCGAGCCTGCGGGAGCTGCTGCCCCGGGTCCACCCCACGGGAGTGGCCGCGCTGGCGGCCAGGCCGAGCCGCCGGAAGAACCTCGACACCCTGTCGCGGGCACCGCGGCTCGCACCCGTCGTCGTGCTGGACAACCCGCGCAACCTCGGGAACGTCGGCGCCGTCATCCGCCTCGCCGCGGGCTTCGGCGCCACGGGTGTGGTCACGACCGGTGACATGGACCCGTGGCACCCCAACGCCGTACGGGCCGGCGCGGGCCTGCACTACGCGACCGCGGTCGAGCGGCTGCCGCTGCCCGAACTGCCGCCCGGCCCGGTCTTCGCGCTGGATCCGGAGGGCGACGACATCCGGTCCGTCGACTTCCCCGACGACGCGCTCATTGCCTTCGGCTCCGAGCGGCACGGCATCTCGCCCGACCTGCGGGAGAGGGCGACCCGGCTGGTCGCCCTTCCCATGCGGCCGCAGGTGTCCAGCTACAACCTCGCCACGAGCGTCGCCATGGCCCTCTTCCACTGGGGCGGGCCGGGCGCGGAACGGCCCCTGGGCTGAGGGGCTCCCGCCACTCGCGGCGGGAGCCGCCCCGGCCCGCACGGCCTAGAGCGGACGCCGCACCTCCACCGTGCGGAAACGGCTCGCGACGAACGCGCTGTCGCACAGCACCGCGTTGGCCGACGGATTGCCGCCGGAACCATGGAAGTCGGAGAAGGCGGCGGTCTGGTTCACGTACACCCCGCCGGTGAGGTTGAGGGAGAGCTGGGCGCACTCCTCCAGGCAGGCGTCCTCCACCAGCCGCTCGACCTCCGGTGAGGTGGTGTACGCCCCGACGGTCATCGCGCCCTTCTCCCGCACCGTGCGGCGCAGCAACTCGACGGCGTCCGCGGACGAGTCCACCGCCACGGCGAAGGACACCGGGCCGAAGCACTCCGACAGATAGGCCGCCTCGGAATCCGGCTTGGCGCCGTCCAGCTTGACGATCACGGGCGTGCGCACCGTGGCGTCGGGGAAGTCGGGGTTGGTCACCGCCCGCGAGGCGAGGGCGACTTCGCCGAGCTGTGCGGCGGCGGCGAGGCGCTCCTCGACCTGGCCGTTGACGATCGCGCCCAGCAGGGCGTTCGCCCTGGCGTCGTCACCCAGCAGGCCGTCGACGGCGGCGGCGAGGTCGGCCACCACCTCGTCGTAGGACTTGGGCCCCGCGTCCGTGGTGATCCCCTCGCGCGGGATGAGGAGGTTCTGCGGGGTGGTGCACATCTGGCCGCTGTAGAGGGACAGCGAGAAGGCGAGGTTGCTCAGCAGGCCCTTGTAGTCGTCGGTGGAGTCGATGACGACCGTGTTCACCCCGGCCTTCTCCGTGAAGACCTGTGCCTGGCGGGCGTTGGCCTCCAGCCAGTCGCCGAAGGCGGTGGAGCCGGTGTAGTCGATGATGCGGATCTCCGGGCGCACGGCCAGGGACTTGGCGATGCCCTCGCCGTCGCGCTCGGCGGCCAGCGTGACCAGGTCGGGGGAGAAGCCCGCCTCGCGGAGGACCTCGCGCGCGACGCGCACCGTCAGGGCCAGCGGCAGCACGGCGCGCGGATGCGGCTTGACCAGAACCGCGTTGCCCGTGGCCAGGGAGGCGAACAGGCCGGGGTAGCCGTTCCAGGTGGGGAAGGTGTTGCAGCCGATCAGCAGCGAGATGCCGCGCGGCACGGCGGTGAACTCCTTGCGCAGCTCCAGCGGCGGGCGCTTGCCCTGCGGCTTGGACCAGTCGGCCGACTCCGGGGTGCGGACCTGCTCGGCGAAGGCGTAGGCGACGGCCTCCAGGCCGCGGTCCTGGGCGTGCGGGCCACCGGCCTGGAAGGCCATCATGAACGCCTGGCCACTGGTGTGCATGACCGCGTGGGCGAACTCGTGCGTACGGGCGTTGATCCGGGCGAGGATCTCCAGACAGACCGCGGCCCGCGCCTGGGGGCCCGCCTCGCGCCACTGCGGCATCGCCGCGCGCATGGCCGGGAGCAGCGCCTCGACGCCGGGGTGCGGATACTCGATGCCCAGCTCCGGTCCGTACGGGGAGACTTCGGAGCCCGCCCAGCCGTCCGAGCCCGGCTGGTCCAGCTCGAAGCGCTTGCCGCGCAGCGCCTCGAAGGCGGCCTGGCCCTCGGCGGCACTCAGGCTGCCGGGCACGGCGCCCTCCGGGCCGTACGCCTTCGGGTGCTCGGGGAAGGGGGACCAATAGACGCGCGTGCGGATGGCGTCCAGGGCCTGGTCGAGCGTGGGGAGGTGCTTCTCGATCAACTGGGCGGTGCTGGGTCCGGCGGTCACGGCTGACCAACTCCTCGTCGAGCTGGGCTCGGATGGGGCGACAGACTTCGGGCGACAGAACGCGGGCGGGACGCTTCGGGAGGCCGGGGACTCCCCCCGATGGATACAGTAACCGAACGATCGGTCGGGACAAGGGGGCCCGGCGAACCTGTGGACAACTCATCGGGGAGGATCACCGGCATGACCGCAATCGAGCCGAACGCGACCGTCGCAGTCGTCGGCACCGGCACCATGGGCCAGGGAATCGCCCAGGTCGCCCTCGTGGCGGGCCATGGTGTGCGGCTGTACGACACGGTCGAGGGGCGGGCGGTCGAGGCCGCCCGGGCCATCGGCGCCCGCCTCGACCGCCTCGTGGAGAAGGGCAGGCTCACGGCCGTCGGCCGCGACACGGCGCTGGCCCGTCTGCACCCCGCCGCGCGACTGGACGATCTCGCTGACTCGGCGCTCGTCATCGAGGCGATTCTGGAACAACTGCCCGCCAAACAGAAGCTGTTCGCGGATCTGGAATCGGTCGTTCCTGACGACTGCCTGCTGGCCACCAACACCTCGTCCCTGTCGGTGACCGCCGTCGCGGGTGCCCTCCGGCTCCCCGGCCGTCTCGTCGGCCTGCACTTCTTCAACCCCGCGCCGCTGCTGCCGCTCGTGGAGGTCGTCCGGGGCTTCGCCACCGACGCGGCTGTGGCGGAACGGGCGTACGACACCGTGGCCGCCTGGGGAAAGAAGCCGGTGCGCTGTGCCGACGCCCCGGGCTTCATCGTCAACCGCGTCGCCAGGCCCTTCTACGCCGAAGCGTTCCGCCTCCACGAGGAACGGGCCGCCGACCCCGCGACCCTCGACGCCGTGCTGCGTGAGAGCGGCGGCTTCCCCATGGGCCCCTTCGAGCTCACCGACCTCATCGGCCAGGACGTGAACGAAGCCGTCACCCGTTCGGTCCATGAGGCGTTCTTCCACGATCCGAAGTTCAGGCCCTCGCTCGCGCAGCGGCGCCTTGTGGAGGCCGGGCTGCTCGGCCGCAAAAGCGGCCACGGCTGGTACGACCACACGGCTGGAGCCGAGCGGCCGTCGCCGCGCACCGAGGAACCGTGCGGCGCCCCCGCGGAAGTCACCGTCCACGGGCGGCTTCCCGGTGTCTGCGCCGCACTGGCCGAGCTGATCCGGGAAGCGGGCATCACGGTCACCGAGGTCTCCGGGCCCGAGGACGAGGGATATCTCGTCCTCCCCGGCGGCACGGAGCTCTCCCTCACGCAGGGCCGCCCGGCCACCACGGAGCCCGCCGGCGCCCGGATCCACTTCGACCTGGCCCTCGACTACCGCACCTGCGCCCGCGTCGCCCTCGCGCCCTCCGCGGCCGCCTCCCCGGCGGACGTCCGGGCGGCGACCGGCCTGTTCCAGGCGCTCGGCAAGCAGGTCAGCGTCATCGGTGACGCACCGGGCATGATCGTGGCCCGTACGGTCGCCATGCTCGTCGACTTCGCCGAGGACGCCGTCGGCCGGGGCGTCGCGAGCCCGGAGGACATCGACACCGCCATGCGGCTCGGTGTGAACCACCCGCGCGGCCCGCTGGAGTGGGGCCGGATCCTCGGCCCGGCGCGAGTGAGCCGGATGCTGCGGAACCTGCACTGCCAGTACCCCGACGGCCGCTACGCGCCGTCCCAGCCGCTGCTCCGCCGTGCAGCCGTCGAAGAGAGCCTGCTGTAATCATGACCATGGCCAAGCGCGACACCTACACGCCCGAATCGCTGCTCGCGGTCGCCGTCCAGGTGTTCAACGAGCGGGGCTACGACGGCACGTCCATGGAGCACCTCTCCAAGGCGGCCGGAATCTCCAAGTCCTCCATCTATCACCACGTGAAGAGCAAGGAAGAGCTCCTCCGGCTCGCGATAAGCCGCGCCCTGGACGGGCTCTTCGCCGTCCTGGACGAGCCGCGCGCCGTCGAGGGGCGGGCGATCGAGCGGCTGGAGTACGTCACCCGGCGGACCGTGGAAGTCCTGATGGACGAGCTGCCCTACGTGACGCTGCTGCTGCGGGTGCGGGGCAACACGGACACCGAGCGCTGGGCCATGGAGCGGCGCCGCGAGTTCGACCACCAGGTCGCCGAGCTGCTGAAGCGCGCCTCGGCCGACGGTGACCTGCGGGCCGACGTCGACGTTCGGCTGGCGACCCGGCTGCTCTTCGGAATGATCAACTCCGTCGTGGAGTGGTACCAGCCGGAGCGAGGCGGGGCCACGAGCGACGAGGTGGCCGACGCGGTGGTCCGCACGGCCTTCGCCGGGCTGCGCACCACCGGCTGACCCGGGCGGACGCGGCCGCTCAGGGTTCCCCCGGCACCCGCCCCTCCTCCAGGTCCGTCTCCTCGAAGACCAGGAGGGTGCGGGTGCTGAGCACCTCGTCCATGGCCTGGATGCGGGTGAGAACGAGCTCCCGCAGCGCGTGGTTGTCCTTGGTGTGGACGAGCAGCAGGACATCGAAATCCCCGCTGACCAGGGCGATATGGGCGGCTCCCGGAAGCGCCCGGAGCTTTTCGCGGACGGTGCGCCAGGAGTTCTGGACGATCTTCAGCGTGATGTACGCCGAGGCGCTCTGCCCCGCGCGCTCCTGGTCGATCCGGGCGCTGAAGCCGCGTATCACCCCGTCGTCGATGAGGCGGTTGATCCGGGCGTAGGCGTTGGCGCGCGAGACGTGCACCCGCTCCGATACGGACCGTATCGAGGCGCGGCCGTCGGACCGGAGCATCCGCAGGATCGCGCGGTCGATCTCGTCGAGCGGCCGGGCGGGTGGCTTGCCGCCCGAGAAGGCCATCTGTTCGTCCGGCATACCGCCCCGCCTCCCCTTCGTGGACGTCCTGTCCATATCTCAGGTTGTGGAGAACCGTTTGTCCACAGGGTCGGGCCGCCTGTAGCCAAAACGTGCCGACGACCGAACAATCGGTAGGGAGGGCGTGCGGCGCGCTGAGCCGTGCGGCCGGTCAAGCCCGCCCAAAAGGAGGTGCTCGTCATGACGGTTCTGGAGCAGCCCGGCTCGTACCGGCCCGTCCCGCCCCCTGCCTGGCAGCCCCGCACCGACCCCGCGCCGCTGCTGCCCGACACGGAGCCGTACCGCCTGCTGGGCACCGCCGCAGCCGCCGGGCTGGATCCCGGTCTGCTGAAGCGGCTCTACGGCCAGCTGGTGCGCGGCCGGCGGTACAACGGCCAGGCCACCGCGCTCACCCGCCAGGGCCGGCTGGCGGTGTATCCCTCCTCCACCGGGCAGGAGGCGTGCCAGGTCGCCGCGGGGCTCGTCCTGGAGGAGCGGGACTGGCTGTTTCCCAGCTATCGCGACACCCTCGCGGCCGTGGTCCGCGGGATCGACCCCGTGCAGGCGCTGACGCTGCTGCGCGGCGACTGGCACACCGGATACGACCCGCACGAGCACAGGGTGGCGCCCCTGTGCACCCCGCTGGCCACCCAGCTGCCGCACGCGGTCGGGCTCGCGCACGCCGCGCGCCTCAAGGGGGACGACGTCGTCGCGCTCGCCATGGTCGGTGACGGTGGCACCAGCGAGGGTGACTTCCACGAGGCCCTGAACTTCGCCGCGGTCTGGAAGGCCCCGGTCGTCTTCTTCGTGCAGAACAACGGCTTCGCGATCTCGGTGCCCCTGGCGAAGCAGACCGCCGCACCCTCCTTCGCGCACAAGGCCGTCGGTTACGGCATGCCCGGCCGGCTGGTCGACGGCAATGATGTCGCGGCCGTCCACCAGGTGCTCGCCGAGGCCGTCCGCCGTGCCCGCGGCGGCGCGGGCCCCACGCTGGTCGAGGCCGTCACCTATCGCGTCGACGCCCATACGAACGCGGACGACGCCACGCGCTATCGCTCCGACTCAGAGGTCGAGACCTGGCGCGCGCACGACCCGATCGACCTGCTGGAAAGGGAGTTGACCAGCAGGAAACTGATCGACGCGGCCGCGATCGAGGCCGAGCGGGAGGCCGCTGAGCGACTGGCCGCCGATCTGCGCGACCGGATGAACCAGGACCCCGTCCTGGACCCGATGGAGCTCTTCACCCATGTCTACGCCGAGCAGACCGCCCAACTGCGCGAGCAGGCCGACCGGTTGCGGGCCGAGCTCGCCGCCGCCGGGGAGTCCGGCGCTCAGGAAGGGGCGCGGTGATGACCACAGCGGCTGTCAGGGCCGGCCACAAGCCCGCCACCATGGCGCAGGCGCTCGGCCGGGCGCTGCGTGACGCCATGGCCGACGATCCGTCCGTCCATGTCCTCGGCGAGGACGTGGGCACCCTGGGAGGCGTCTTCCGGGTCACCGACGGGCTGGCCAAGGAATTCGGCGAGGACCGCTGCACGGACACCCCGCTGGCCGAGGCCGGCATCCTGGGGGCGGCGGTCGGGATGGCCATGTACGGGCTGCGGCCCGTGGTGGAGATGCAGTTCGACGCCTTCGCCTACCCCGCGTTCGAGCAACTGGTCAGCCACGTCTCGCGGATGCGCAACCGCACGCGCGGGGCCGTACCGATGCCGCTCACGGTGCGGGTGCCGTACGGCGGCGGGATCGGCGGGGTCGAGCACCACAGCGACTCCTCCGAGGCGTATTACATGGCCACACCGGGCCTCCATGTCGTCGCCCCGGCGACGGTCGCCGACGCGTACGGACTGCTGCGCGCCGCGATCGCCTCCGACGACCCCGTGATCTTCCTGGAGCCCAAGCGGCTCTACTGGGCGAAGGACCACTGGGACGCCGCGCACCCGGAGACGGTGCCCGGCATCGGACGCGCGATTATCCGGCGCCCGGGCTCGTCCGCGACCCTCATCACCTACGGCCCGTCCCTGCCGGTTTGCATGGAGGCGGCCGAGGCGGCGCTCGAAGAGGGGTGGGACCTCGAGGTCGTCGACCTGAGATCCCTGGTGCCGTTCGACGAGGAGACCGTCTGCGCGTCCGTACGGCGCACCGGCAGGGCCGTCGTCGTGCACGAGTCGGCAGGTTTCGGCGGTCCTGGAGGGGAGATCGCCGCACGGGTCACGGAGCGCTGCTTCCACCACCTGGAGGCGCCGGTGCTGCGCGTCGCCGGCTTCGACATCCCCTACCCGCCGCCGATGCTGGAGCAGCACCATCTGCCCGGCGTGGACCGGGTGCTGGACGCTGTCGCGCGCCTGCAGTGGGAGTCGGAATGGACGCCCGCGGGGCACGAGAGGAGCGGGCGCTGATGGCCGTGGTGCGCGAATTCAGGCTGCCGGACCTGGGCGAGGGGCTCACCGAGGCGGAGGTCGTCCGCTGGCTGGTGAAGGTGGGTGACGTGGTCGCCGTCGACCAGCCCGTGGTGGAGGTCGAGACGGCCAAGGCCATGGTCGAGGTGCCGTGCCCCTACGGAGGCGTAGTGACCGCCCGGTTCGGGGAGGAGGGGGCCGAGCTCCCGGTGGGGGCACCGCTGTTGACGGTGGCGGTCGGCGAGCCGGTGCCGGTGAGGCCGGAAGGCGACGGGCACACCGGGGGAGCCGGGAGCAGCGCGCCGGAAGGCTCGGGAAACGTGCTGGTCGGCTATGGCACCCAGGCTCCCGCGGCCCGGCGGCGCCGGCTCCGGGCACCGGTCGGCGACCGGCAGAGGGCGACAGGGGACGCGGCACCCGAGGTGCCCGGGAGGACCGCGCCGGTGGCCAGGGCGGTGATCTCCCCGCTCGTCCGGAGGATCGCGCGGGAGCGCGGACTCGACCTCGCCCAGGTGCGCGGCAGCGGCCCCGAGGGCCTGATCCTGCGCGCCGATGTCGAACGGGCGGCGGCAGAGCGGCGGGACGGGCGGGAGGCGGCCCTCCGGAGTGCGGATACGGCATCCCCGCAACCCGAGGCGCTGCGCATACCGCTGCGCGGAGTGCGCGGCGCGGTCGCGGAGAAGCTCGGCAGGAGCCGCCGGGAGATCCCGGACGCCACCTGCTGGGTGGACGCCGACGCCACCGAACTGCTCGCCGCCCGCCGGACGATGAACGCGGGCGACGCGCCCAAGGTCTCGCTGCTCGCCCTGCTGGGCCGGATCTGCACCTCGGCGCTGGCGGAGTTCCCCGAGCTGAACGCCACCGTGGACACCGAGGCCCAGGAGATCGTGCGGCTGCCGGGCGTGCACCTCGGCTTCGCCGCGCAGACGGACCGCGGGCTCGTCGTCCCCGTCGTGCGGGAGGCCCACACCCGTAACGCCGTCGCGCTGTCGGCGGAGATGGCCCGGCTCACCGAAGCGGCGCGGACGGGCACGCTCAGCCCGGCCGAGCTGACCGGAGGCACGTTCACGCTGAACAACTACGGGGTGTTCGGAGTCGACGGCTCCACGCCGATCATCAACTACCCGGAGGCCGCGATGCTCGGTGTGGGCCGGATAGCGCCGAAGCCCTGGGTGCGGGAGGGCGAGCTGGCAGTACGGCAGGTGGTGCAGCTGTCCCTCACCTTCGACCACCGGGTCTGCGACGGAGGCACGGCGGGCGGGTTCCTGCGGTACGTGGCCGACTGCGTCGAGCGCCCGGCGGTGCTGCTGCGCTCCCTGTGAGGGGAGGACAGCGGACGGCGGTGCGCGAGCGGCCATACTCGACGGGTGACTGCTTATGACGCCGTAGTGCTTGCCGGGGGTGCGGCCGGCCGACTGGGCGGTGCGGACAAGCCCGCTCTGAGTGTGGGCGGTCGCACGCTGCTCGACCGGGTCCTGAGCGCGTGCGCCGACGCCGGTGACACCGTCGTCGTGGGGCCGCGCCGTCCGACCGTACGGGCCGTGCGGTGGGCGCGCGAGCAGCCTCCCGGCGGCGGGCCGCTCGCCGCGCTCGAAGCGGGGCTCCGGCACACGGCCGCCGCCACCACGCTCGTGCTCTCCGCCGACCTGCCGTTCCTGCGTGCCGAGACGGTACGGGCGCTGCTCCGCGAGGTCGCCCATGGGGGCGCCGCGGTGGAAGGCGTCCTGCTCGCCGACCCCGGCGGCCGTGACCAGCCGCTGGTCGCGGCCTACCGCACGGAGTCGCTCCGCCGTGAACTGGCACTGCTCGCCGCCGAGTACGGCTCGCTGTCCGGGCTCCCGCTGCGGCTGCTCACCGCTGAGCTGTCGCTCGGCCGCCTTCCGCACCCGGACGCCTCGTTCGACTGTGACACCTGGGAGGACGTCGCCGCCGCCCGCGCGCGCATCAGGGACGATGGGTGGGTGCTGGATGAATGGATCACCGCTGCCAAGGCCGAGCTCGGCATCGATCTCGATGTCGACACGGTCGCCCTTCTGGATCTCGCGCGCGACGCCGCGCACGGCGTGGCCCGCCCCGCCGCGCCCCTGACGACCTTCCTGGTCGGTTACGCGGCCGCGCAGCGGGGCGGAGGCCCCGAGGCCGTCGCCGAACTCACGCGCAAGGCCGGCGCGCTGGCCCGGCGCTGGGCCGCCGAGGAGGCGGAGGGCCCTGGAGGGGCCGCGCCGGCCGGGCGGCCCGCGATGGCGCCGGGCAAGCCCGCCGCCGGTCAGGGACACGGCTCCGGCGACAGGAACCCTCGGTCCGATGACAAGGCCGAAGAGTCGGAATGACCGACAAGGAAGCGGATTCCGCGCTCGACCGGGCCGCCGCGGAGGCGCTGGCGTTGTTCGCCCGTGACCGACGTACCGACGGCCACGACGACGGCCCTGCCGGGTCACCGGCCGCGAGCGTGCACGACCACGAAACTCCCACCGCATATTTCCCCTTCGGAGAGATGCCGATAGGAAGTGGCGTGGTCGGTGGTGGTCGCGCCAGCACTTCCACGGACGGGGTGCGCGGCAACAGCTCCCCGGCACGGGCTTACGAGTTCCTGTTCGCCGACGACCCCTTCGGTGAGACAGCCTCCTCTGCTTCTCGCCCTCCCGCGCCCGGCTCTCCCGGCTCTTCCGCTTCCGCCCCTTCCCCCGAGCCCGCTCCCCGGGCCGTGCCCGCCTCGGAGCGCGCCTCCGCTCCCGCGTCCGGAAACTCCGGCGAACAGTCCGGGCACTCCGGCGAACCGACCCACCCGTCGTCCCACTCCCCATCCGGCATCCCCATGGCTGACCTGCCCCCGCGGTCCCACTCCGCCACGCCCTGGCCACGCGCCCACCTGACCGCCGCGCGGGCGGCCGAGGCGCTGCCCGCCGAGGAACGGCCCCTCGGCGAAGCCCTGGGGCAGGTGCTGGCGGAACCCCTGGACGCCCTCACCGACCTCCCGTCCTTCGACACCTCGGCCATGGACGGCTGGGCGGTCTCCGGCCCCGGCCCCTGGCGGCTGCCATCACCCCAGGCCGCCGGCGGCGTCCTGGCCGGATCCGATCATTCCGGTGCCACGCCGCTCCGCGACGGACACGCCGTCCGCATCGCCACCGGCGCCCGCGTCCCCCCGGGTGCCACCGCGGTCCTGCGCAGCGAGCACGGCGAGGTGACCGGCCAGGGCGAACTGCACGCCACCCGCCGCGTCACGCACGGACAGGACATCCGCCCCCGCGGCCAGGAGTGCCGCCACGGCGATCACCTGCTGCCCGAGGGCACCACCGTCAGCCCGGCCGTGGCGGGCCTGGCCGCCGCCGCGGGCTACGACCGGCTGCGCGTCACCAGGCGGCCCCGCGTCGAGATCCTCGTGCTCGGCGACGAACTGCTCCGGGAGGGCCTGCCCCAGGGCGGCCGGATCCGGGACGCCCTGGGGCCCATGCTCGGCCCCTGGCTCGCCGCGCTCGGCACCGAGGTGATCGCGACCCGGCGCCTCGGTGATGACGCGGACGTCCTGCACGACGCCTTCACCTCCTCGGACGCCGATCTGGTGCTCACCACGGGCGGCACGGCCGCCGGGCCCGTCGACCACGTGCACCCCACCCTGCGCCGTGTCGGCGCCGAGCTCCTGGTCGACGGCGTCGCTGTACGGCCCGGCCACCCCATGCTGCTGGCCCGGCTCGCCCCCGGCCGGCACCTGGTCGGCCTCCCGGGCAACCCGCTGGCCGCCGTCGCGGGTCTGCTGACCCTCGCGGAGCCGCTGCTGCGCACGCTCTCCGGCAGCCCCGCGCCGGCCCGCACCCGGGCGGCGCTGGCCGAGGCCGCGCAGGGGCACCCCACGGACACCCGTCTGATGCCGGTGCTGCGGCTGCCCGGTGACCGCGTACGGCCCCTGGCCTTCCACGGACCCGCCATGCTGCGCGGTCTCGCGGCGGCGGACGCGCTGGCCGTCGTCCCGCCCGGGGGCGCGGCACCCGGCGACGCGGTGAGCCTGCTGGGCCTCCCCTGGGCGGCACCGGCGGGGGCCTGACGGAGGCTCAGCCCGCCTCGCTCACACCCGCCGTCTGGATGGTGATCACCCGGTCGGCGAGGTGGAGCGTCGCCGCTTCCGGGTCGGTGAAGGGCAGGAGCCGGTGGCCGCGCACGACCGCCACCACCAAGTCCTCGCAGTCGCGCGGCGAGTGGCCGGCCTCGCGCTTGGTGACCGGGCGCTCGACGACGTCCAGGCCGTTGCCGTACGTCAGGAGGTCCTCCAGGACCGTGCCGACGTTCGGGCTCACCATCGACATGCCGAGCAGCCGGCCCGCCGAGCTGGAACTGGTCACCACCGTGTTGGCGCCGCTCTGCCGCAGCAGCGGCACGTTCTCGTCCTCCCGGACGGCCACCACGATCGTGGCCTGCTTGTTGAGCTGGCGTGCCGTCAGGGTCACCAGGGCCGCCGTGTCGTCCCGCTCGGTGCAGATCACGACCTGCGCGGCCCGTGGCAGCTCGGCGCGCTGCAGGGTGTCGGAGCGGGTCGCGTCGCCCAGGACGCCCACCAGGCCGTCGCTGGACGCCGCGTCCACGACCTTCTTCTGCGGGTCGACCACCACGATCTTGTCCTTCGGCTTGCCCTGCCCGATCAGGGTCTCGATCGCGTGGCGGCCCTTGGTGCCGTATCCGACGACGACGGTGTGATCTCGCATCCGCGACCTCCAGCGGTGGATGCGCACTTGCTGGCGCGTCCGTTCGGTCAAGACTTCCAGGGTCGTACCGACCAGAATGATCAGGAACAACACGCGCAACGGCGTGACCACGAAGATATTCGTCAGCCGCGCCCCGTCGCTCACGGGTGTGATGTCGCCGTAGCCCGTCGTCGAGAGGGTGACGGTCGCGTAATAGGCGGAGTCCAGGAAGCCGACGGCGCCGTCCGCGTTGTCGTGGTAGCCCTCGCGGTCGGCGTAGACCAGCAGCGTCGTGACGCCGAGCACCAGCAGCGCCATGATCAGCCGGCGCAGCACCTGCCGCAGCGGAGCCGCCACGTTCTGGACGGGCATCACGATGGAGCGCCCGGCCTCCGCGTCGTCCTCGGCCTCACCGCGGGTGCGGTGCCAGAGCGAGCGGAAGAGCGAGAGCCGGGTGGGCGCCTTCCGGGAGTCCGGGCGCCGCGGGTTTGTTGCCATGCGTCCCATGTTCCGGGATCGGCGGGGGGACCCGGGAGTAGCCTCGCGAGCATGCATGCGATCACCATCCCCCAGCCCGGCGGGCCGGAGGCCCTCGTCTGGGCCGAGGTCCCCGATCCCGTTCCCGGCAGCGGAGAGGTCCTGGTCGATGTCGTGGCCAGCGCCGTCAACCGCGCCGACGTCGTGCAGCGACAGGGTTTCTACGACCCGCCGCCCGGCGCCTCCCCCTACCCCGGCCTGGAGTGTTCCGGCCGGATCGCCGCGCTCGGCCCCGGGGTGAGCGGATGGGCGGTCGGCGACGAGGTCTGCGCGCTGCTCGCGGGCGGCGGGTACGCCGAGAAGGTCTGTGTGCCGGCCGGTCAGTTGCTGCCGGTGCCCGAGGGCATGGACCTGGTCACCGCGGCCGGTCTGCCCGAGGTGACGGCCACCGTCTGGTCCAACGTCTTCATGGTCGCGCACCTGCGCCCCGGTGAGACCCTGCTCGTCCACGGCGGCGGCAGCGGCATCGGGACGATGGCCGTGCAGCTGGCGAAGGCCGTCGGCGCGCGCGTCGCCGTCACGGCGGGCAGCCGGGACAAGCTGGAACGCTGCCGGGAGCTGGGTGCGGACATCCTCATCGACTACCGCGAGCAGGACTTCGTCGAGGAGCTCGGCAAGGTCACCGGAGGCGCCGGCGCGGACGTCATCCTCGACATCGTCGGCGCGAAGTACCTCGCGCGCAATGTGGACGCCCTCGCCGTCAACGGACGGCTCGTCATCATCGGCCTCCAGGCCGGCCGCAAGGCCGAGTTGGACATCGGCGCGCTGCTCACCAAGCGGGCCGCCGTGATGGGCACCTCGCTGCGGGGCCGTCCGCTCGCGGAGAAGGCGACGATCGTGGCGGCCGTGCGCGAACACGTCTGGCCGCTGATCGCCGGAGGACGCGTACGGCCCGTGGTCGACCGGACGTTGCCGCTCCGGGAGGCCGCGGAGGCCCACCGCGTCCTGGAGGAGAGCACGCACGTCGGGAAGGTGCTGCTGACCACCTGACGCGTGAGCCGTCGGCATTAAGCGGGAGAGCCCGGTCAAACATGCCGTTCGCGCATGAGCCGCGGCCGCCCGAGCCGCCCCCCGTCAGCCACCCACCGTCGCCGTCCCCGTCAGCCACCCACCGTCGCCGCCCGTCACCCGCTTGGCCCCTCGCCCGCGCCGGACGGCGGAGTGCGTGTGAGGGTGGGGCTGTTGGCGTGGGGGCGGCGGCTCGGGCGGAGGGCGGCGGCGTGAACGGTGGAATACGGGCGGCCTCCCGCGCCGCCTCGGCGGCGGTGGTCATGGCAGCGCTGATGGCGACCGCGCCCGGCGCGCAGGGTGCCGGGCGCCCCGCCCCGGCACCACCCGTACGCCCCTTCGCCTCACCCGCGACTGCTTCCTCCGCTTCACCCGCCTCCTTCCCCTCCCCGCCGCTCGCCGCGTCGGCCGTGCCACCGGCCGCCGGACGCGCACCGCGCGGCGTGGCCGGAGCACCGCCGCCCAAGGCGCCCGCGAACGGGCGGCACAGCAGGGCGGACCTCGTGCCCTCACCACCGTTCGCCCTTCCGCCCGGCCCCACGCCCGCCCCTCCGGGCGGTGACGGCCGGCTCGCGGGAAACGCCGCCGGTGAGGGGCGTACGCACCCGGGGCGGGCCACCGAACCGGCCCCTTCGGAGGAGCCGGACGACGCGGAATCCGAGGCGGACGACGAGACGGCGTCCGGTGAACCCGTGCCCGGTGAGTCCCCGTCCGCGACACAGCGGACGCGCGGACGGGCGGACGCGGCGCGGCCGCGGCACCCGGGTCCGCGTCCGGTGCCGGACGACGGGCGGGGTTCCGGAGCGGACGGGCGAGGCGGCGAGCAGGCCGCGTACGGGGACCGCGTCATGCGCGTACTGCCGCTGGGGACCGGGATGATGCTCACCGGCCTGGGCCTTGGCTTCATCGCGCTGCGGTTGCGGCGAGCCGGGTGAGGGTGTGGCCTGGGCAGAGGGCGGGCCGCGCGCCTCCTCTCGACCGTGCGCGCGCCGATCCGGCCCACGCGTACGAAGGACCACCGCCGGCGCGTGCGAAAGACCAACGGCGCGCGGAGTGGAAATGGGGCGCGCGGCGGGGTGTGTGGCACGGTGGATCAGGCGTGTACGGGGGCATCAACAGGGGGAAATCACCTGTGCGAGAGAATGGCGGCATGGATATGCCGAGGAACGAACGGTCGCAAGAGAGCCCGCAGGTCCTGGTCGTGGGTCCGGACGGCATGGCTCTCGGCAGCGCCAGCCCCGGTGTCGGGGAGGGTGACGACGAGTCGCGCGAGGTCCCGGTGACGGAGATGGTGGAACAGCCTGCCAAGGTCATGCGCATCGGCAGCATGATCAAGCAATTGCTGGAGGAGGTCCGGGCCGCTCCTCTGGACGAGGCGAGCCGCGTGCGCCTCAAGGAGATCCACCACAGCTCCGTCAGGGAGTTGGAGGACGGCCTCGCGCCCGAGCTGGTGGAGGAGCTGGAGCGGCTGTCGCTCCCCTTCACCGACGAGACGATCCCCACCGAGGCCGAACTGCGGATCGCGCAGGCACAGTTGGTCGGCTGGCTGGAGGGGCTCTTCCACGGCATCCAGACCACGCTGTTCGCCCAGCAGATGGCGGCGCGGGCGCAGTTGGAGCAGATGCGGCGGGCTCTCCCGCCCGGCATCCTGGGGGACGACGAGGAGGGCGGCCACCAGCACGGCGGCGCGCGCTCCGGCCCGTATCTCTAGTCCGTCGGCGGCACGGACGCGCGTGTGCCCGGTACGTCCCCCGAGGACGTACCGGGCACACGCGCGTCCGCCGCGGTCAGGCCCCTACGAGGCCGGGTCGCCTGTCGACACGGTCAGCACGAACTCGTCGCTCGGCGACTTCGGGTCGAAGGGGTCGCCCTCCTTGGGGGTCTGGCTGAGCACCGTCCCCTTGCCCCAGGTGTTCTCGGGCTGCACGTCGACGCGGTACTTCCAGCCCGCCGCCTGCAGGCACGCCTTGACCGAGTCGACGTAGAAGTAGCTGAAGTTGGGCGCCGTCTTCTTCGTCTTGTCGTTGAAGTAGTCGTAGGCGTTGGTGCACTTCTGCTTGTCGATGGTCTTCGTCTTGTCGCCCTCTTTGTGCTGCGACTTCGTGCTGGCGGTGTCGCCGCCCGAGGTGGCTCCCCCGGCGGACCCGCCGCCGGAGCCGGCCACCGGGGCGGCCGACTGGGACTCCTTCGCCTGGTTGCCGGAGCCACCGCCGCCGCCGTTCAGCGAGATCGCCGCGATCACACCGATGACCGCGAGCACCGCGACCACGGCGGAGCCGATCAGCACCGGCTTGTTGCTCTTGCCGCCGCCGCTGCCCGGCATCGGAGCGGGTGTCGCGTACGGCGGAGGGGTCCCGGGGCCGCTCGGGCCGCCCTGGAAGGACTGGGCGGGGGCCGGGTAGCCCGAAGGGCCCGGCGGGGGCGTGGAAGGGCCGTAGCCGCCGTTGTACGCGCTCTGGGCGGGCGGCTGGTACGGCATCTGGACGCCGTGCGGGCCCGGCACCTGCGCCTGCTGGTCGACCGGCGGGAAGACCGCGGAGCCCACGCCCGCGCCGCTGCGGGGCGCGGCGCCGCCCGCGACGATCACCGGCGAGGCCGCGGACCGGGCGGTGCCCACCACACGCGCGCACTCGTCGCGCATGGACTCGGCGCTCGGGAAGCGCTCGTTCGGGTTCTTCTTCAGCGCGCGGGCGACGAGCGCGTCGACGGCCGGCGGGATCGAGCGGTTGATCGTGGACGGCGCGACCGGCTCCTCCTGGACGTGCGCGTACGCGATGGCCAGCGGGGAGTCCGCGTCGAAGGGCAGCCGCCCGGTCAGCAGCTCGAAGAGCATGATGCCGACCGAATAGAGGTCGGAGCGGGCGTCCACGCCGCGGCCGAGCGCCTGCTCGGGCGAGAGGTACTGCGGGGTGCCCACGACCATGCCGGTCTGCGTCATGGAGGTGACGCCGGACTGCATGGCCCGCGCGATGCCGAAGTCCATGACCTTGACCACGTTGCGCTTGGTCATCATCACGTTGCCGGGCTTGATGTCGCGGTGGACCAGCCCCATCTCGTGGCTGACCTCAAGGGCGGCCAGCACATCGGCGGTGATCTTCAGCGCCTTCTCGGTGGGCATAGCGCCGTACTGCCGGACGTCCGAGTCGAGCACGGAGCGCAGCGGCTGGCCCTCGACGTACTCCATGACGATGTACGGCATGGTCGACCCGTCCAGGTCGTCCTCGCCCGTGTCGAATACCGAGACGATGTTGGTGTGTGTGAGCTTGGCGACGGCCTGCGCCTCGCGCCGGAAGCGCTCACGGAAGGACGCCTCGCGCCCGAGCTCCGTGTGGAGGGTCTTGATGGCGACCTGGCGGTCCAGCACGCTGTCGTAGGCCAGGTGCACGGAGGCCATGCCGCCCTCACCGAGGAGGTCGCGGAGCTGATACCGGCCACCGCCGACCGAACGGCCCGCATAGCGGCCTTGTGCGCCGTCCTGGCTCATCGTTCCACTTCCCCCTTGGGCGCACTGCCTGCTGTACTGGTCCGGATCGGGCCGGTCCGTCGATATATCTCGGCCAAGTCTGCCCGAGGGCGCGGGCACGTCAAGCCGCGTGCCCGTTCCGTGACGGGATGAGCGACAAGCCGTCACGGGATTTGCCTTGCTCAGGCCCGTACAGGTTTGATAGCGCGTCCATCCCGGACCGGCGCGCGGCCTGGAGCCTGTAGCGTGCCTTAGCGGAAGACCGTTTTCCCCGCGCAGCGCCTCCCACGCGCAGCGGCCAGACACGACGGCGAGGACTGATGGCACAGACGCAGAGCGCCCAGGGTCCACCGGACCCTGACGCCAACGGGGGCGGTATGCCCGATGTGCCTGAAATGTGGGGTAACGGCGGACTGGTCGGCGACGGCCGCTACCGCCTGACCCACCGGCTCGGGCGCGGTGGCATGGCGGAGGTGTTCGCCGCCGAGGACGTACGTCTCGGCCGCACGGTCGCGGTGAAGCTGCTCCGCGCCGACCTCGCCGAGGACCCGGTCTCCAAGGCGCGCTTCACCCGCGAGGCACAGTCCGTGGCCGGGCTCAACCACCACGCGGTGGTCGCGGTCTACGACTCCGGCGAGGACACGGTCGGCCGCAACGTCGTGCCGTACATCGTCATGGAGTTGGTTGAAGGCCGCACCATCCGCGACCTGTTGCTGAACGCCGAGGCCCCGCCGCCGGAGCAGGCGCTGATCATCGTCTCGGGCGTGCTCGAGGCGCTGGCCTACAGCCACCAGCACGGCATCGTGCACCGCGACATCAAGCCCGCCAATGTGATCATCACCAACAACGGCGCCGTCAAGGTCATGGACTTCGGCATCGCCCGCGCCCTGCACGGCGCGGCGTCCACCATGACGCAGACCGGCATGGTCATGGGCACCCCGCAGTACCTCTCGCCCGAGCAGGCGCTCGGCAAGACGGTCGACGCGCGCTCGGACCTCTACGCCACCGGCTGTCTGCTGTACGAACTGCTGGCGCTCCGCCCGCCGTTCACCGGTGAGACCCCGCTGTCGGTGGTCTATCAGCACGTCCAGGACAACCCCGTGCCGCCCTCGCAGGTCCTCGGCAGCGTGCCGCCGGAGCTCGACGGGCTGGTCATGCGCTCCCTCGCGAAGGATCCGGACGACCGGTTCCAGAGCGCGGAGGAGATGCGCGGGCTGGTGCAGTACGCGCTCCAGATGCTGCACGACGCGGGTGCCCACACGGGCTCCTGGGACACCGGACCGGTCGCGCACGCCACCGCCGCCACGCAGGCCCTCGGCATGGGCGGCGGCATGGCGGGCACCACCGCCATGCCGCACCCGCCGCACGGGGACACCTCGCAGCAGCCGCTCATCCCGTCCCGCCACGGCGACGACGGCGGCTTCGACGGCTACAACGGCGGCCACGGCGGCCGGGGCCGCGACAACCGCGGTGGTGGCAAGGGCAAGATGGTGCTGGTCGCCGTGCTCGCGGTGCTCGCCATCGCGGTGGGCGTGGTCTACGCGCTGAACCAGACCAAGTCCACCGGCGCCGACAACCACAAGACGACCGACAAGACCTCGACCGGCCCGTCGTCACCCGGCACGCCGTCCACGGCGGAGTCGCCCAGCGAGCGGCCGCGCAGCCCGCAGACCGGCGGGGAGTACCCCGGCGGCCACAGCCGGGACACCGACCAGACGGGCGGCGGCAACGACGAGCCGTCCACCGTGCCGTCGCGGGGCCACCACTCGAAGGGGCCGACGGACAATCCGACGGACGGTGGCACGACCGGTCCGACGGGTCCCACCGACCCGACGAACAAGCCGCCGACGGACGACCCGAAGCCGCCGACCGAGCACCCGACGCCGCCGGGTACGACCACCGGCAACACCCTCCAGGGCGGCCTGGGCGGCTGACCGCACGACGCACGGCCCTGAGCCCGTCTCCCGCACCGGGAGGCGGGCTCAGTCCGTGAAGGCGTCGCGCACGGAGCCGTACGCCCGCGTCCACCACACGGACAGCGCCGCGGACGCGGGGAAGCCGGGGTCGGCGCGATGGTCGCCCAGCTGATAGCGCCAGCGCAGCATCCAGAAGTCGTTGAGCCGCTCCCACCACACGCGGTGCACGGCCGCGGCCAGTTCGGCCGTACCGGCGCCGCACGCGCGTCGGTACGCGCGCGCGTAGGGGCGTATTTTCGCCAGGTCCAGCGTGCCGTCGGGCCGCAGGAAGAAGATCACCGCGGCCCGTACGGCCTCCTCGGCGCGGGGCTGGACGCCCAGGCGGTCCCAGTCGATGATCGCCGCGGGCTCGCCGCCCCGGTAGAGGAGGTTGAGCGGGTGGAAGTCGCCGTGCACCCACCCGCGGGCGGGTGCGGCGGCGGGGCGGCGGTGCGCGTGCCGCTCCAGCAGGGCGCGGCGCTCGACGAGCCGGTGCTCGGCGAGCTCGTCGAAGGAGTCGCGGGGGCGGCGCCGTACGAGCACCAGGAGCTCCTCGATGAGGGCGTAGGTGTCCTGGGGGTCCGCCGCGGCGTCCTGGCCCGCCCCCTGGGGCCCCTCGAAGACCCGCGGGGCCCCAGGATCCCGCTCGGGCTCTCCCGGGCCCGCAGGGGGCCTCCCAGGGCCCTCCTCGGGGGCTCCCGGTGACGCGGAGGTCTCCTGCGGGCAGACCTGCGCCAGGCAGGTGTGCACCTGGCCCAGGAGCGTGCCGAGGCGGCGGGACTGGGCGCGGGTCAGCTCGCCGCCGCCGTGGTGGCGGCCCTCGACCCAGGGGTGCAGGGCGTAGCAGCGGCCGTCGAGGACGGTCACGGTGGAGCCGTCGGCGTCGGCGACCGGCGGGGCGACGGGCAGGCCCAGGGCGGCCAGCCGCAGGGTGACGCTGTGCTGGCGGGCGATGGCCGCGTGGTCGCCGTCGAGGTGGTGCTTGAGGAAGAAGGCCCCGCGCGTGGTGGTGAGGCGGTAACCGCGGTTGAGCAGGCCCTCGGCCAGCGGGACGCAGGCCAGGGGCGTGCCGGCGTCGCCGTACCGCCGGAGCAGGGCGTGCAGCGTGCCGCTGCCCGGTGCCTGAAGTCCGCCGTCCCCGCCGGTTCCGCTGTGAACAGTGGTGGCGACGAGCGGGGAGACAAGTGAGCGCGGCACGCTCCAAATGTTAGATCAGGCGAAGTGCGCGACCTGTCGCGCGGGGACGCCTTCGAGGCGGTGCAGCGTGATGAACTGCGGTTCGATGCACAGGTATTCGGGCACGAAGGGCGCGTCGTCCGCGGTGCGCGGCGCCCGGCCGAAGAGCTCCAGCTCGGCGGGTGACGGCGTGAAGAGCCGCGCGGTGCCCACGAATTGCACGGTCCGGACGTCCTCGTCGCCCTCGCGGCGGGTGCTGAGGTTGTCGGCGCCGTACGCGACGACATTGCCGTCGCACGCCTGCGCGTAGCCGAAGCCCGCGTGCATCCGCAGCACGACCGAGCGGCCGGACACGATGTGCCGGGCCACGGTGACGAAGGGCAGCGCGCGCATGCTCACGGACAGCCTGCCGTAGGGGAGGCCGGCGAGCAGTTCGAGCGCGCGGTATTCGTCGTAGTCGTCATGGGGCCCGGGAGGCGCGGTGAGCATGGCACCACTGTGCCCGGTGGTGCCGCCCGCCCGTAGGGGCACCCGGCCCTGGGGCCGGGGACGTTGGTCCCGAAAGGGGAAAACCGGCGGTTTCAGTGCTTCTGGGCCTGCATGCGGGCCACATAGGCGGCCGCCTGGGAACGCCGCTCCATGCCCAGCTTGGACAGCAGGCTGGAGACGTAGTTCTTGATGGTCTTCTCGGCCAGGTGCAGCCGCTCGCCGATGGCGCGGTTGGTCATCCCCTCGCCGATCAGGTCGAGGATGCGGCGCTCCTGGTCGGTCAGGCTCGCCATCCGGTCGTCGCCCTTGGGGTCCTTGCCGTCGCGCAGCCGCTCCAGCACCCGCGCGGTCGCCACGGGATCGAGCAGGGATTTCCCCGCCGCCACGTCCCGTACGGCCGAGAGGAGCTCATTGCCACGGATCGCTTTCAGTACGTAACCGGACGCGCCCGCCATGATGGCGTCGAAGAGTGCCTCGTCATCCGCGAAGGAGGTGAGCATCAGACATTTGATGTTCTGGTCCTGAGAACGGATTTCCCGGCAGACTTCCACTCCGCTGCCATCCGGAAGGCGAACGTCCAGAACGGCGACATCCGGCCGGGTCGCGGGAATGCGCACCAAGGCGTCCGCGGCCGTACCGGCCTCGCCCACGACCTCGATGTCCTCCTCCACGGAGAGCATCTCGTGCACCCCGCGGCGGACCACTTCATGGTCATCGAGCAGAAATACCGTGATTTTTCCTTGTTCGGGCAC
Organism: Streptomyces sp. NPDC020379; assembly: GCF_044387105.1. Taxonomy (NCBI): domain Bacteria; kingdom Bacillati; phylum Actinomycetota; class Actinomycetes; order Kitasatosporales; family Streptomycetaceae; genus Streptomyces; species Streptomyces sp. NPDC020379. The sequence goes on along the minus strand of NZ_JBIRVR010000008.1, from coordinate 179,700 downwards.
AGTCACAGTCTCACACACCAACTCTTCCCCTGCTCTTGTCCTCCGGGATAACGTGCGGTCGTTCCGGCAGTCCGCAGGGCTGTGCTCACAAGGACGTGACCAGGAGCGTTGTCCCGCTTTCTCGATTTACTTGGAAATCCAAGCAAAATTGCAGGTCAGGCGGGGTTTCGCGGGAATGCGGCCTTCTGGGTAACGTGCTTATTGCAGGCCATTCGCCGGGGCGCCTGTCACGCCCGGTTCCGGCCTCGGCACACCCACCCCGTGTGCCGTCGGGGACCGGGCGAGCATTTCCCTGCCTCGCGGCGGGGGACCCCTTCCGGCCGCCGGCGACCCCGGGGGCCGGACAGACGGAGGAGCACACGTGACTGTGGACAGCACTGCCGCGCGCAAGCCGCGCCGGGGCAGCAGCAAGCGCGCCGGCGCCAAGGCGAGCGCCGCGCGGGCCGGCGAGCCCGAGCTCGTACAGCTGCTGACGCCGGAGGGCGAGCGGGTCGAGCACCCCGACTACTCCATCGACCTGACGCCCGAGGAACTGCGCGGCCTGTACCGGGACATGGTGCTGACCCGGCGGTTCGACGCCGAGGCGACCACCCTTCAGCGCCAGGGCGAACTGGGCCTGTGGGCCTCGCTGCTCGGCCAGGAGGCCGCCCAGATCGGTTCCGGCCGGGCCACCCGGCCGGACGACTACGTCTTCCCGACCTACCGCGAGCACGGCGTCGCCTGGTGCCGCGGGGTCGATCCCACGAACCTGCTCGGCATGTTCCGCGGTGTGAACCACGGCGGCTGGGACCCCAACGAGAACAATTTCCACCTCTACACGATCGTCATCGGCTCGCAGGCACTGCACGCGACCGGTTACGCCATGGGGGTGGCCAAGGACGGCGTGGACTCCGCCGTGATCGCCTACTTCGGCGACGGCGCGTCCAGCCAGGGCGACGTGGCGGAGGCGTTCACCTTCTCGGCCGTCTACAACGCCCCGGTCGTCTTCTTCTGCCAGAACAACCAGTGGGCCATCTCCGAGCCCACCGAGAAGCAGACCCGCGTCCCGCTCTACCAGCGCGCGCAGGGCTACGGCTTCCCGGGCGTGCGGGTCGACGGCAACGACGTCCTCGCCGTCCTCGCCGTCACCAAGGCCGCCCTGGAGCGCGCCCGCACGGGCCAGGGACCCACGCTGGTCGAGGCGTTCACGTACCGCATGGGCGCCCACACCACCTCCGACGACCCGACGAAGTACCGCCGGGACGAGGAGCGCGAACTGTGGGAGGCGAAGGACCCGATCCTGCGCCTGCGGACCTACCTGGACCGCGAGGGCCACGCCGACGAGGCGTTCTTCGCCGCCCTGGAGACCGAGTCCGACGCGCTCGCCAAGCGGGTGCGCGACGTCGTCCGGACGATGCCGGACCCCGACAACATGGCGATCTTCGAGAACATCTACGCCGACGGCCACGCGCTGGTCGACGAGGAGCGCGCCCAGTTCGCCGCCTACCAGGCTTCGTTCGCCGAGGAGAGCCACTGATGTCCGCCGAGAAGCTCTCCATCGTCAAGGCGATCAACGCCTCCCTGCGCGCCGCCCTGGAGTCCGACCCCAAGGTCCTGGTCATGGGCGAGGACGTCGGCAAGCTCGGCGGCGTCTTCCGCGTCACCGACGGCCTGCAGAAGGACTTCGGGGAGGACCGGGTCATCGACACCCCGCTCGCCGAGTCCGGCATCGTGGGCACCGCGATCGGCCTGGCCCTGCGCGGCTACCGCCCGGTCGTGGAGATCCAGTTCGACGGTTTCGTCTTCCCCGCGTACGACCAGATCGTCACCCAGCTCGCCAAGATGCACGCCCGCGCGCTCGGCAAGATCAAGCTGCCGGTCGTCATCCGCATTCCCTACGGCGGCGCGATCGGCGCGGTGGAGCACCACAGCGAGTCGCCGGAGGCGCTCTTCGCGCACGTGGCGGGCCTGAAGGTGGTCTCCCCGTCGAACGCCTCCGACGCCTACTGGATGCTCCAGCAGGCCATCCAGAGCGACGACCCGGTCATCTACTTCGAGCCCAAGCGCCGCTACCACGACAAGTCCGAGGTCGACACCGAGGCGATCCCCGGGCCGCTGCACACCGCGCGCACCGTCCGCTCCGGCACGGACCTCACCCTCGCCGCCTACGGCCCTATGGTGAAGACCTGTCTGGAGGCCGCCTCGGCGGCCGCCGAGGAGGGCAGGTCCCTGGAGGTCCTGGACCTCCGGTCGATGTCGCCCATCGACTTCGACGGGATCCAGGCGTCCGTCGAGAGGACCCGCCGGCTGGTCGTCGTGCACGAGGCACCGGTCTTCCTGGGCACGGGCGCGGAGATCGCCGCGCGGATCACCGAGCGCTGCTTCTACCACCTGGAGGCGCCGGTGCTCCGGGTCGGCGGATATCACGCGCCGTACCCGCCGTCCCGGCTGGAGGACGAGTACCTTCCGGGACTGGACCGGGTGCTCGACGCCGTCGACCGCGCGCTGGCGTACTGAGGGGTTCGAGGAGAGTCGTGACCATGACTGCAAGCACCGCCAATGGCCAGCGTTTCCGCGAGTTCAAGATGCCCGACGTGGGCGAGGGGCTCACGGAGGCCGAGATCCTCAAGTGGTACGTGAACGTCGGGGACACCGTCTCCGACGGCCAGGTGGTCTGTGAGGTGGAGACCGCCAAGGCCGCCGTCGAACTGCCCATCCCCTTCGACGGAGTGGTGCACGAGCTGCGCTTCCCCGAGGGCACGACGGTCGACGTCGGCCAGGTGATCATCGCCGTCGACACCGCCCCGGGCTCCGGTCCGGTGGCGGAGGAGACCGCCGCGCCCGCCGCCGCCCCCGCCGAGCCGGAGGCCCCGGCCGCGCCGGAGCGCCAGGCCGTGCTCGTGGGGTACGGCGCCGCGCCGTCGTCCACCAAGCGCCGGCCGCGCAAGGCCGCCGCGCAGCCGTCCTCGGTGACGGCCGCCGTGCAGGCGGAGCTGAACGGCCACACGGCCGCCGCCACGGCCCCGGCGGCGGCGCCCGCGGCCCCCGCGCCCATAGCGCCCGGGCCGGCCGCCCAGGCCGCCTCCACGGGCCGCCCGCTGGCCAAGCCGCCCGTACGCAAGCTCGCCAAGGACCTCGGCATCGATCTGGCGGCCGTCGTCCCGACCGGGGCCGACGGCGTCGTCACCCGGGAAGACGTGCACGCCGCCGCCACCGCGCGCACCGCGCCCGCCCCGGCCGCGGAGGAGCCGGCGGCGGTCACGGAGGTCGCGCGGGCCCAGGCCGCCGGTGCCCGCGAGACGCGGGTCCCGGTCAAGGGCGTCCGCAAGGCCACCGCCCAGGCGATGGTCGCGAGCGCCTTCACCGCGCCGCACGTCACGGAGTTCGTCACCGTCGACGTCACCCGCACGATGAAGCTCGTGCAGAAGCTCAAGGACGACCCGGACATGGCCGGGCTGCGGGTCAACCCGCTGCTGCTGGTCGCCAAGGCACTGCTCGTGGCGATCAAGCGGAACCCGGACGTCAACGCGGCCTGGGACGAGGACAACCAGGAGATCGTCCGCAAGCACTACGTGAATCTGGGCATCGCGGCCGCCACGCCGCGCGGCCTGATCGTGCCGAACATCAAGGACGCGGACGCCAAGACCCTGCCCGAGCTGTCGGCGGCCCTGAGCGAGCTGGTCTCCACGGCGCGGGAGGGGAAGACCGCTCCGGCCGCGATGTCCGGCGGCACGGTCACCATCACCAACGTCGGCGTCTTCGGCATCGACACCGGCACGCCCATCCTCAACCCGGGCGAGGCCGCGATCCTGGCCTTCGGCGCGATCAAGCTCCAGCCGTGGGTCCACAAGGGCAAGGTCAAGCCGCGTCATGTGACGACCCTGGCGCTGTCCTTCGACCACCGCCTGGTCGACGGCGAGCTCGGCTCGAGGGTGCTCGCCGACATCGCGGCCGTGCTGGAGAACCCGCAGCGCCTCATCACCTGGGGCTGATTTCCGGCCGGGCGGCCGATGGAGAAGAGGCCGCCCCGGGCAAAAGCGGTTGAAAAGAAAACCGTTGAAAAGCGGATAGACAGAGGGCCCGGCCGCTTCTCTCCTCACCCCCCTCCAGTGCGGAGAGAGCAGCGTCCGGGCCCTCTGTCCTGCTACGGAGCGGCCTCGGGTCACCACCCTGGCAGGGGGTGGAATAGCCCGTGCTGGGCAAATTACCTAACATTGACCAACACTTGCAGTGTCGGATTTGGAGGGCCTGTGGAAGGCGTCGACCGGGTGGACGGCGAATCCATCAGCCGGCTTCTCCGGGCCTGGCGGGCGCGCGTCGACGCCCGCTCCGTCAGCGAGCTCCGCGGCGTCGTCCCGCCCCCCGGCAAGCGCCTTTCCCAGGCCCATGTGGCCAGGCTGACCGGGGTGAGCGAGGGGTGGTACCGCGCGCTGGAGGCAGGGCGCCGCCAGGACTTCTCGGAGAGCTTCCTGCTGCGCGTGGCCCAGGCCCTGCGGCTGAGCGACGCCGAGACGCTCACCCTCTTCCTCGCCGTCTGCGGCCGCCGCCCGCCCGAACTCCCCCGTGACCACGGAGAATTGCCCAACGGCGTCAAAGCGCTGCTGGAACAGCAGGTTTCCTATCCCGCATATCTCTCCGACGTCGCCTGGAATGTCGTCGCCACGAATTCCCTCATGGGCGAGTGGTTTCCCTGGGCCCTGCGCCCCGGGGCGAATCTCATGCGGTGGGCCCTGCTCGCCCCCGAGGCGCGCGAGCAGATGCTCGACTGGGAGGACAGCTGCGCGCGCACCTATCTGGCGATGCTGCGCGTCGCCGCCAACAGCGATCCGGCCAACGCGGAACTGCGGGGGCTCGTCGAGGACATCCTCGACGCGGACGCGGACTGCCGGCGGATCTGGGCCGAGGAACACGACGTCGTCGAGCACCGCGACGGCCACGTCTTCCGGCTGCGGCTGCCGTACCACGGGCACGCGGAGGTCCGCGTGACGACGCACGTGCTGCTGCCGATACAGCGCCCGGACCTCCGCTTCGTCTTCATCACGCCGCTGGACGGCTGGCCGGGCGTCTAGGCCCCTGGCCGCCCTGACCGTCCCCGTTTCACCCCGTCCGTCCCGTCGCCTGGACGCCCGTAGACACCCTCCTCGTCCGGATCGCGGACGCCCCCTCGTCGCGCATACGTGTTGTATCTAAGCTGTGCGCATGCCGACCGCTCCCCCCGCCGACCTGCCCCTCCCCACCAAGCGGCCCCCGGCCGCCGACCGCGTCTACGTCCACATCAAAGAAGCCGTACTCCACCGTCGCTACGAAGGCGGGACGCTGCTCACCGAAGGAGACCTGGCCGAGGCGGTCGGGGTGTCCCGGACGCCCGTGCGGGAAGCGCTGCTGCGGCTGGAGGCGGAAGGGCTGATCAAGCTCTATCCGAAGAAGGGCGCGCTGGTGCTCGCCGTGTCCGCGCAGGAGATCGCGGACGTCGTCGAGACCCGCCTGCTCGTCGAGAAGTACGCCGCGGCCAAGGCCGTCCCCGCCCCCGAGCGCCTCATCACCCGCCTGGAGGAGCTCCTCGACGACATGCGGCGGCAGGCGGCCGCGGGCGATCTGGCCGCCGTCTCCGTCAGCGACCGCGCCTTCCACGCCGAGATCGTCCGCAACGCGGGCAACGAGATCCTCTCCCGCCTCTACGACCAGCTCCGCGACCGGCAGTTGCGGATGGGCGTGGCCGTCATGCACGCCCACCCCGACCGCATCGCCAAGAACCACGCCGAGCACAGCGAGATCCTCGAGGCCCTGCGCGCGGGAGACGCCCGCGCCGCGGTCGACGTCGTCGACCAGCACGTCAGCTGGGTGCGCAACCTCGCGCAGGGAGACGTCCGATGAGCCGGCCGGCCGCCGCGCTGCCCGGCGACCCGCCGGGCGACCGGCGGGCCGTCGCGATCTGGGGCCTCGGCGTCGGTGTCTACTTCGTCGCGATCATCTTCCGCACGAGCCTCGGCGTGGCCGGGATCGACGCCGCGGAGCGCTTCCACATCAACGCCTCCGCGCTGTCCACCTTCTCCATACTCCAACTGCTCGTTTACGCGGGCATGCAGATACCCGTCGGCCTGATGGTCGACCGACTGGGCACGAAGAAGGTGCTCGGCCTCGGCGTCGTCCTCTTCACCGCGGGACAGCTCGCCTTCGCGCTCTCCCACTCCTACGGCACGGCCCTGGCCAGCCGCGCCCTGCTCGGCTGCGGTGACGCCATGACGTTCATCAGCGTGCTGCGGCTCGGCGCCCGCTGGTTCCCCGCCCGCCGCGGCCCGATGATCGCGCAGATCGCCGCGCTGTTCGGGATGGCGGGCAATCTCGTCTCCACCGTCGTCCTCGCCCGCCTGCTGCACAGCGAGGGCTGGACCAGGACCTTCGCGGGCAGCGCGTCCGCCGGAGTGCTCGTCCTCGTCCTGCTGCTGGTCTTCCTCAAGGACCACCCCGAGGGCCACGAACCGGTCGCCGCCCCGCGCGCCGGCAAGGGATTCGTACGGCAGCAGGTCCAGCGGGCCTGGCGCGAACCCGGCACCCGGCTGGGCATGTGGGTGCACTTCACCACGCAGTTCCCCGCGATGGTCTTCCTGCTGCTGTGGGGCATGCCGTTCCTGGTCGAGGCACAAGGCCGCTCCCGCGGCACCGCCGGGCTGCTGCTCACCCTCGTCGTGCTGTCGAACATGGCCGTCGGGCTCGTCTACGGGCAGATCATCGGCCGCCACCACGCCGCCCGGCTGCCGCTCGCCCTCGGCACGGTCGCGGCGACCGCCCTGCTGTGGGCGACGGTCGCCGTCTGGCCCGCGCACGCGCCCATGTGGCTGCTGATCGTGGAGTGCGTCGTCCTCGGCGCCTGTGGCCCCGCCTCGATGATCGGCTTCGACTTCGCGCGCCCGGCGAACCCGCCCGAGCGCCAGGGCACCGCCTCCGGCATCGTCAACATGGGCGGCTTCGTCGCCTCGATCACCACCCTGCTCGCCGTCGGCCTCCTGCTGGACGCGACCGGCCAGAACTACCGGGTCGCGTTCTGCTCCGTCTTCGTCCTGGAGGCGCTGGGGCTGTCCCAGATCCTGCGCCTGCGGACGCCCGCGCAGCGCCGTGAGGAGGAGCGGATCGTGGCGTCGAGGGTGGCGACGGTGCACGTCCCGGTCACGGGGCGGCTCACGGGGTGATCGAGAACTCCCGCAGGATCGCCCGGGCCAGGCGCGGCTCGCCCTCGACCTTGACGAGGTCCGCCGCCGCGTCCGGCCTCAGGCGCCCGCACGCCAGCCGGGCGTACGTCTCCCAGTCCATGCCCAGGGTCACCGTGGGGCCGAGCGACACACTGCTGTCGATCTTCCCCCGGCCCTGGGCGTCGACCCGCACGGTCCGCAGGAACTCCAGCGGGCCGTGCACATCGAAGACCACCGCCGAGCCCGGCGGGGCGGCGGCGTCCTTGGCGACGACCTTCGGCAGCGCGGCCAGCAGGAAGTCACGGCTGAGGGCCGCGGCAGGCGAGTCGAGGTTGCCGGGCATCCCGAGCGCGCGCCGCAGGTCCTGCTCGTGCGTCCACACGTCGAAGGCCCGTACGGTCAGGGCGCGTTCGAGCGGCTGGTCGTTGCCCGAACCCAGCGGCCAGCGCACCGGCGTCTGCGGCCCCCGGTGCTCGTTCCGCAGCTGCCGGCAGCGCCGCAGGATGACGAGGTCCAGCTCGGAGGTCATCTCCAGGGCGGTGTGACAGCGCCGCACGTCGACCTGCACCTCGATATAGCGCGAGAATTCGTCGGTGACGTGGTAGAGATCGCGCGGCAGCGTGTGGATCGGCCGTGGTTCGCCCAGGAATTCGGTTTCCACGCCGATGACGTGGGAGACCACATCGCGCACCGACCACCCGGGGCACTCGGTGGGCCTGTTCCAGTCGCTCTCGGCAAGCGGTCTCACCAACTCGTGGATCGCTTCGATGGAGTGGGTCCAGGCGTCGATGACGGGCTGAAGACTGGGGTGGACGGTCACGGAATCCCTCGGGCGGTGCGTGCGCGGATTGGCTGCTCGGGCTGCGTCGGCTGCGGGGCAAGTGCTCTTCGGGTGTTCAGCAGTTAAGTTACGCTGCGCACGGGCAGGCTGGCAGTGGTTTCGGACGCTGAGATTGGTGGTACCGTGCGCGTCTCGTTGATCCAGGTGGACGTCTCCGACGCGGAGCCGGCCGGCGCGCGGCGCTCGCGCGTGGCGGGGCTCGTACGCGAACAGCGGGGCAGTGACCTCGTGGTGCTGCCCGAACTGTGGCACGTCGGCGCCTTCGCCTACGAGTCCTTCGCCACCGGCGCCGAGGCCCTGGACGGACCCACCGCGCGTGCGATGGCCGACGCCGCGCGCGACGCGCGTGTCTGGCTGCACGCCGGTTCGATCGCCGAACTGGCGGAGTCCGGCACGGTCTTCAACACCTCCCTGGTCTTCTCGCCCGAGGGCGAGCTCGTCCGCACCTACCGCAAGATCCACCGCTTCGGCTTCGACCAGGGCGAGGCCGTCCTGATGGGCGCGGGCACGGAGCTCGTCACCGTGCCCCTGCCGGAGACCACGCTGGGCCTGGCCACCTGCTACGACCTGCGCTTCCCCGAGCTCTTCCGCGCGCTGGTCGACGCCGGTGCCCAGACCCTCGTCGTGCCGGCCGGCTGGCCGGAGCGCCGCCGCGACCACTGGACGCTGCTGGCCCGCGCCAGGGCGGTGGAGAACCAGTCGTACGTCCTCGCCTGCGGCACGGCGGGCACCCACGCGGGCGTCCCCCAGGCCGGCCACAGCCTGATCGTGGACCCCTGGGGCGAGACGCTGGCCCAGGCGGGCCCGGCCGAGGAAGTCCTCACGGCGGAGCTGGACATGGCGAAGGTCGCGAGGACGCGGGAGTCCTTCCCGGCGCTGAAGGACCGCGTGCTGGGCCGCTAGCCGTCCGGCGATCGCTCCGCTTCCAGCAGCCTCTTGGCCACTTCGTCGTTGTGCCGCGAGACCCACGCCCATGTCTTCCCGGCCACCGCCTCCGGTGAGTACACGTCCTGGTGCCGGCGCAGGAATTCCCGGTAGTCGCTGCTGTGCGCGTGCATCGTGCGCTCCAGGGCGACGTCACCGGCGGTGGCGACGGCGCGCACCGCGTCGGTCCGCTGGAGCCGGTGCGTGCAGCGGATCTCCGCCCGGAGCGGGACGCCCGCGCCGAGCCGCCGGCCGAAGGGGTTCTCCAGGGCCAGCTCCAGTGCGGCGAAGACGAACTCGGGGCGGATGTCCTCCTTGATGCACCAGGCGAGGACGGCGGACGAGGAGAGGTCCAGCACGAAGATCGTGTAGAGCGTGCCGGAGGGGCTGCCGGCCCTCGGGGTGTCCAGCAGGGTGTAGTCGACGGCCAGGGTCCTGACGGAGCCGGGCGGCCGTGCGGACTCCGCCGGTGGCCGTTTCCTCCGCGCCGCGCGCCGGGCGCTGTGCGCGTAGTAGGTGGACGGGGCGATCCCCAGGGTGCGGCAGATCGGCTCGACCCCGAACTCCTCCCGGCGGTGGTCGACGAACGCGGTCAGCGTCCCGCGCGCGGGTCGAGCTCCCGGGCGATAAAACCCCCGGCCTCCAGCAGGATCTTGTTGGCCCGCTTCACCTCGGCGAGCTCCTTCTCCAGCGCCGCGATGCGCTGGGCGTGCGAGGTGGACCTGCCCGGCCGGATCCCGGAGTCGACCTCGCCCTGGCGTATCCACGCGCGGAGCGTCTCGCGGCCGACGCCGAGCGCCCGGGAGACCTCCGAGACCGAGCCGTAGGGCGTGCCGTTGCGCCGGCGCAGGTCGTGGACCATGCGCATGGCCTCCTGCTTCAGCTCGGGCGGGTATTTCCTGCGGGCGGGCATGGACGTACCCCATTCCAGCTTTGGGAGTCTCCGGGGAGCCTCATTCCAATCTGCAATCCCTACGAAAAACCAGTCTGCCCCGCTCAGTTGGGCGGCGGGTATCTTGCGACCCCTGGCGAAGCCCTGGCGAACTTCTGGATGTGGCATGTGCCCCTGAGCCGCCTGCATAAGGTTCCAGCGCGGAGTTGTCGACGTCCGCGGAACATGCGCTGTCCACCCGTGCCGTATCCATTCGCTCGCACGCACGGAGGTGACATGCATGGCAGCTGACCGACGGCAACCATGCGGATGGCGAAAGACCCCGCTCGGGATCCTGCTCGCCGTGGTGTCGTTCCTGACCAACATCGCTCGACTGGTACTCGAGCTGGTCGGACACCACAGCGGATCCTGACGGGGTCTCCTCGCGAAATCCCGGGGAGTCGTACTGCTGTGCGACTCCCCGGCCCTGTTCCTGGAGCCGGGCTCCGGAACACGTCAACTCTAGGTGCTCCGGCGGGCGCGCGGAGCGGAAAACAGGGCAACAGCCCGGACTGTCCGTGCCGTGTCCCCTTACCGTCCGCCAGGCCAAGCGCTTGTGATCGTGCGTTCACACCGGGATGGCACCCTTGAACCATGAACAATGCCTCGCCCGCTCCCCGCAGCGCCCGGGTCCGCGCCCCCGAACTCATCGGCAAGGGCGGCTGGCTCAACACCGGCGGAACCGAACTCACCCTCGCCGACCTGCGAGGACGCATCGTGATCCTCGATTTCTGGACGTTCTGCTGCGTGAACTGCCTGCACGTCCTCGACGAGCTGCGCGAGCTGGAGGAGAAGCACCGCGACACCGTGGTGATCATCGGTGTGCACTCGCCGAAGTTCGTGCACGAGGCCGAGCACCAGGCCGTGGTCGACGCCGTCGAGCGGTACGAGGTGCACCACCCCGTCCTGGACGACCCCGAGCTCGCGACGTGGAAGCAGTACGCCGTGCGCGCCTGGCCCACGCTCGTCGTGATCGACCCGGAGGGCTATGTCGTCGCCCAGCACGCCGGCGAGGGGCACGCGCACGCCCTTGAGTCACTGGTGGGCGAGCTGGAGGCGGAGCACGGGGCCAAGGGGACGCTGCGGCGCGGTGAGGGGCCCTACGTCGCGCCCGAGCCCGTCGCCACCGATCTCCGCTTCCCCGGCAAGGCCGTGCGGCTGCCCGGCGGCACCTTCCTCGTCTCTGACTCCACCCGCCACCAGCTCGTGGAGCTCGCGGCCGACGCCGAGACCGTCGTGCGCCGCGTCGGCACCGGCGAGCGCGGCTTCGGACCCGAGAGCCTCAGCGAGCCCCAGGGCCTCGCGCTGCTGCCCGGGGGCACGGTCGTCGTCGCCGACACCGTGAACCACGCGCTGCGGGCGTACGACCCGGAGACCGGCGCGCTCACCACCCTCGCCGGGACGGGCAGGCAGTGGATGCAGGGGCAGCCCACCTCGGGACCCGCGACGGAGATCAGCCTCTCCTCGCCCTGGGACGTGGCCTGGTTCGCCGGCCGCGTCTGGATCGCCATGGCGGGCGTCCACCAACTGTGGACGTACGACCCGGAGACCGGCACCGTCGAGGTCGCGGCGGGCACGACCAACGAGGGTCTGGTCGACGGGCCGGCGGCCGAGGCGTGGTTCGCGCAGCCGTCCGGGCTCGCGGCGAGCGGCGACCGGCTGTGGGTGGCCGACCCCGAGACCTCCGCCCTGCGCTGGGTCGAGCGGGACGGCGAGGGCTTCGCCGTCCGCACCGCCGTCGGCACCGGCCTCTTCGACTTCGGGCACCGCGACGGCGACGCCGCGCAGGCGCTCTTCCAGCACCCCCTGGGCGTGACCGCGCTCCCCGACGGCTCCGTCGCCGTCTGCGACACCTACAACCACGCGCTGCGCCGCTTCGACCCGGCCACGGGCGAGGTGACGACGCTCGCGACCGACCTGCGCGAGCCGTCCGCCGCCGTGCTCGCCGACGACGACATCGTGGTCGTGGAATCCGCCCGGCACCGCCTGACCCGGCTGCGGCTGCCCGAGGAGGCCGTACGCGTCGAGGCCGTCGCCCACCGCACGCAGCGCGCCGCCACGGAGGTCGCCCCCGGGCGGCTGCGGCTCGACGTCGTCTTCCAGGCCCCGGCCGGCCAGAAGCTCGACACTCGCTACGGCCCGTCCACCCGCCTGCTCGTCAGCTCCACCCCGCCGGAGCTCCTGGCGGAGGGCTCGGGCGCGGGCACCGACCTGGGCCGCGACCTCGTCCTGGCGGCCGGCGTGACCGAGGGCGTCCTGCACGTGTCGGCGATGGCCGCCTCGTGCGACGACGACCCGGACAACGAGTACCCGGCGTGCCATATGCATCAGCAGGACTGGGGCGTGCCTGTGAGCGTGGTGGCGGACGGGGTCTCCCGGCTGCCGTTGGTGCTGGCCGGACTGGACGGCTGAGGCCGTCCGGCTACCACTTCAGCGCCGCGGGCGAACCGCTCTGCCAGTACGTGACGCGCGCCGAGTCGTCGACGTGGACCTTGCCTCCGGGCAGGTCCACCGACGCCTGGTCGCCGACGCTGCCGTTCCCGTCCGAGCCCTGGAAGGAGACGCCCAGCTTCTTCGCGTCCCGGCCGGCACCGCCCGAGCCGTCCGCGGCCGAGGTGATGACGCCCGCGTAGGCCGCCTTGCCCGGAGCCAGCGTGATGACGCCCTGCGGGCGGCTCTCCTCCACGGCGCCCGCGGTCGCCTGGTCGGCGTCGAAGCGGATGAACGGGAAGTTGTACGCGTGGCAGGGGCTCTTCGAGGTGTTGGTGGCCACGATGAGCAGGTGGTTGACCGGCGTCTGGACGGCCTTCGCCTCCACCTTGACGTTCGCGGCCGTGCAGGTGCCCTTGGCCCCGTTCTTGCCGTCCTTGGAGGCCGTGGCCGCCTGTGCCGTGTCCGCCTGGCCCGAGTCGTCCGCCGGCTGACCCTGCTCCTGCCCGTCGGCCGCCGAGGTGTCGGCCTTCCCGCTGGTCTTGGCACCCGAACCGTCGTTGCCGCCGCAGGCGGTGAGGGTGAGGGCCGCCGCCGCGGTGAGGGCGGCCGCGGTAAGGCGCAGGGAGCGGGTACGAGTCATGGTGGATCCCCCGATGGGATGTCGGCCGGTCGGTACGGCATGGATCATTCCGCAGCGCATTGGCGAACCGCTAACGCTCCGCTAACGTTTCGGCATTGGGTGCCCCGAATGTGTGGTCTTGCCCCGGGCGTGCCCGCGCCCTGTTCGAACCCGCGCCGGAATCAGTCGCGCGGCTCCTGCGAGGGCCGCCGCGCGAAGAGCTTGACCAGGTCGCTCATGACGTACCGGCCCGTCGCCTCCTCGTCCACCAGGTGCATCTCCGCCAGCCGGTCCAGGCCGTAGCGCGTCACGTCGGGGTCGGCGCCCGCGAGCGCGGCGACGGCGGAGGCGTCCACGACGCGCGTGAAGCCCGTGCCCAGCGCGCTCAGGAGCCGGGCGTCGTCCTCCGACAGGCGGGCCGCGGAGGCGCGCAGGGCCGCCGCCACGCCCGTGTCCTCGGCGGACAGCAGGGCCAGCCGCTGGCGCTCGTCCCGCAGCGCCGCGGCGAGCCGGCCCAGCCGCCAGCGCGGACGGGCCGTCAGCTGGGCGGCCGCGGCCCGCAGCGCGAGCGGCAGCCCGTCGCAGAGCGCGACCAGTTCGGCCGCCGCGTCCGGATCCTCGGCGACCCGGTCGGGCCCGAGGACCGTGCCCAGCAGGGCCACCCCGTCCTCCGTGCCGAGCGAGCGCAGCCGCAGCGGCCGGGCCGAGTCCGTCGCCACCAGGCCGTCGAGCCGGCTGCGGCTGGTGACGATCGTCGCGCACCGCGCACCGGCCGGCAGCAACGGCCGCACCTGGGCGGAGCTGCGCGCGTTGTCGAGCACGACGAGCAACTGACGCCCGGCCACGAGCGAGCGGTAGAGCGCGGACGCGGCCTGCGGCGAGGCGGGTATGCGGTCACCCGGTGTGCCGAGCGCCAGCAGGAACTCCCGCAGCACCTCGCAGGGCTGCGCCTCCTCGCCACCGCTGAACCCCCGCAGATCGGCGAAGAGCCGGCCGCCGGGGAACGCGTCGCCGTGGACATGCGCCCAGTGCGCGGCGAACGCGCTCTTCCCCACCCCCGCGGGCCCGGTGACGAGCGCGACCTCACCGGCCGCGGGCACGGGCGCCGCGCCCGGGCCGCTCAGGAGCCGCGTCAGCCCGGCGAGTTCGAGGTCCCGGCCGAGGAAGCCCGCGGGCCGCCGGGGCAGCAGCTGCGGAGTCGCCCAGGGGCCCGGCGGCGCCTGCGGCCTGCCGGCGCCGCCGGCCGTCCACCGCCCGCCGCGCGCGTCCCCGCCGCCCGCCGCGGGCGCGAGCATGCGCGCGTAGGCCGCGCGCAGCGCCTCGCCCGGGCCCACGCCCAGATCGTCCGCGAGCAGGCGCCGCGTGCGGTGGAACCACTCGATCGCCTCGGACTGACGGCCCGCGCCGTACAACGCGAGCATCAGCGTGGCGACGAGGGACTCCCGCAGGGGATGGCCGACGGCCTCCGGCAGCAGGGCGGCGGCCGCGTGGTCGTGCGCGCCCAGCGCGCCGTACGCGCGCGCGAGCGCCTCGACGGCCGTCAGCCGCCGCTCGTCCAGGGCGTGCGCGGCGGCGGCGAGCGGCGGCGTGAGGACCGTGCCGGTCAGCGCCGGACCGTGCCACAGGCCCAGCGCCTCCCGGAGCAGCCCCACCGCCTCCGCCGGCGCCTCCTCCGGGCGCGCGCGGGCGACCAGTTCGCCGAAGCGGTATGTGTCGACGGCCGGCTCCGGCAGCCGCAGCAGATACGCCGAACCGTGCGTGGCCAGCGACACCCCGTACGCGTCGGCGCCCGCCTCCGCCAGGGTCGCCCGGAGCCGCGAGACATGGCCCTGGACCACCGTGCGGGCGTGGGCGGGCGGCGCGTCCTCCCAGACCGAGTCGATCAACTGCGCCACGGAGACCGTCGTGTTGGGCTGCAACAGCAGCATGGCGAGCACGCTGCGCCGTTTGGCGGGGCCCAGCGGGAGCTCACCGGAGGCGGCGGTGGCGGTGACCGGACCCAGCAGGGAGAACTCCAAATCAGCCCTCCAGGAAGGCCGTCAGCGCGGCGGCCAGCAGGTGCGGGTCGTCCGCGCCGCACAGCTCGCGCGCGGAGTGCATGGACAGGCAGGCGATGCCGATGTCGACGGTGGAGATGCCGTGGCGGGCGGCGGTGATGGGACCGATGGTGGTGCCGCAGGGCATGGAGTTGTTGGAGACGAAGTGCTGCCAGGGCACGCCGGCCCGCTCGCACGCGGCGGCGAAGACGGCCCGGCCGCCGCCGTCGGTCGCGTACCGCTGATTGACATTGGTCTTCAGGATCGGCCCGCCGTTGGGCACCGGGTGGTGGCCCGGGTCGTGGTGCTCCGCGTAGTTGGGGTGCACCGCGTGGCCGGTGTCGGAGGAGAGGCAGACGGTGCCCGCGAAGGCGCGCGCCTTGTCCTCGTACGAGCCGCCGCGGGCGAAGACGGACCGTTCCAGCACCGTGCCCAGCAGCGGGCCGTCGGCGCCGGTGTCGGACTGGCTGCCGTTCTCCTCGTGGTCGAAGGCGGCCAGCACCGGGATGTACGCCAGGTGGTCGCCGGCCGCGGCGGCCAGCGCGGCCGCGCCCGCGTGCACGGACAGCAGGTTGTCCAGGCGCGGCGCGGCGAGGAGTTCGCGGTCGCGGCCGAGGTAGGCGGGCGGCTCCACGCTGTGGACCATCAGGTCCCAGCCGGCGATCTCCTCGGCGGCCAGGTCGGCCTCGTCGGCGACGAAGCGGATGAGGTCGCCCTCGCGCACCTCGCCCAGGCCCCAGACCGGCGTCATGTGCCGCTGCCTGTCGAGCTTGAGGCTGTCGTTGACACCCCGGTCGAGGTGGATGGCGAGCTGCGGCACGCGCAGCAGCGGGCGGTCGACGTTGACGAGGTGGTGGCTGCCGTCGCGCAGGGTCACCCGGCCGGAGAGGCCGAGGTCGCGGTCGAGCCAGGTGTTGAGCAGCGTGCCGCCGTAGATCTCGACAGCGACCTGGCGCCAGCCGTGCGCACCGGTGTCGGGCAGCGGCTTGACGCGGAGGTTGGGCGAGTCGGTGTGCGCGCCGATGATGCGGAAGGGGGTGGCGGCTGTCGCGCCCTCAGGTACGTACCAGGCGATGAGGGCGCCCCCGCGCAGCACGAACTTCCCGCCTTCCCCCATGGCCTGGACGGCATCGGAGGTGCCCCCGCCCGCGTCCCACGCGTCGGTCTCCGCGATCTGGCGGAAGCCCGCTTTCTCCAGTCGTGCGGCCGTGTTGGCCACCGCGTGGTACGGGGAGGGGCTGGCGGCGAGGAAGGAGATCAGGTCGTCGGTGTGGCCGCGGTCGAAGCGGTGCGCAGGGCTCATGGCCTCAGGATAAGGACAACGGGCCCGCTGCTCCCGGGAGGGAGAGCGGGCCCGTGGCCGGTGTGCGGAAGCGGTGCGCCGTGACGGTCGGCGGAACCTCACGGTCCGGTCGCGTGCCTCGCGCGGGGGTGCCTCAGAAGGCGGACTCGTCCAGCTCCATCAGGGAGTTGTCGATGGACTCGGCGAGGCCGCGCTCCAGGGAGACGCCCGGCAGGATGTTGTGGGCGAAGAACTTCGCCGCCGCGATCTTGCCCTCGTAGAACGCCTTGTCCTTGGAGGAGGCGGTGGGCAGCTTCTCGGCGGCCACGGCCGCGCCGCGCAGCAGGAGGTAGCCGACGACGACGTCGCCGGAGGCCATCAGCAGGCGGGTGGTGTTGAGGCCGACCTTGTAGATGTTCTTGACGTCCTCGCCGGTGGCGGTGAGGTCGGTGATCATCTTGCCGACGATCGCCTCCAGGTCCACCGCGGCCTTGGCGAGCGAGCCGCGCGCGGCGGCCAGCTCCTCGCCGCCGGCCTCGGAGGCCAGGAACTTCTTGATCTCCTCGGCCAGGGTGTTCAGGGACTGGCCCTGGTCGCGGACGATCTTCCGGAAGAAGAAGTCCTGGCCCTGGATGGCGGTCGTGCCCTCGTAGAGCGTGTCGATCTTCGAGTCACGGATGTACTGCTCGATCGGGTACTCCTGGAGGTACCCGGAGCCGCCGAAGGTCTGGAGCGACTGCGCGAGCAGCTCGTAGGACTTCTCCGAGCCGTAGCCCTTCACGATCGGCAGGAGCAGGTCGTTGAGGCCGTGCAGCGCCTTGGTGTCCTCGCCCGCGTGCTCCTTGACCAGGATGTCGTCCTGGACGGCGGCGGTGTGCAGGACGAGGGCGCGCATGCCCTCCGCGTACGCCTTCTGCGTCATCAGGGAGCGGCGCACGTCGGGGTGGTGCGTGATGGTGACCTTGGGCGCGGACTTGTCCATGAAGTTGGCCAGGTCCGGGCCCTGCACGCGCTCCTTGGCGTACTCCAGAGCGTTGAGGTAGCCGGTCGAGAGGGTGGCGATGGCCTTCGTGCCGACCATCATCCGGGCGAACTCGATGATCATGAACATCTGGCGGATGCCGTCGTGCTTCTCGCCGATGAGCCAGCCCTTGGCGGGGTGCTTGTCGCCGAAGGTCATCTCGCAGGTGTTGGACGCCTTGAGGCCCATCTTGTGCTCGACGTTGGTGGCGTAGACGCCGTTGCGCTCGCCCAGCTCGCCGGTCTCGAAGTCGAACTCGTACTTCGGCACGAGGAAGAGCGACAGGCCCTTGGTGCCCGGCCCGTGGCCCTCGGGGCGGGCGAGGACGTAGTGGAGGATGTTGTCCGCCATGTCGTGCTCACCGGAGGTGATGAAGCGCTTCACGCCCTCGATGTGCCAGGAGCCGTCCTCCTGCTTGACCGCCTTGGTGCGGCCGGCGCCCACGTCCGAGCCGGCGTCCGGCTCGGTCAGCACCATGGTGGAGCCCCACTGCTTCTCCACCGCGATCTTCGCGATGTGCTTCTGCTGCTCGGTGCCCTCCTCGAAGAGCACGCCCGCGAAGGCGGGACCGGAGGAGTACATCCACACGGCCGGGTTCGAGCCGAGGATCGTCTCCGCGAAGCCCCACAGGAGCGAGCGCGGCGCGGTCGTGCCGCCGATCTCCTCCGGGATGCCCAGACGCCACCACTCGGCGTCCATGTACGCCTGGTAGCTCTTCTTGAACGTGTCCGGAATCGGGGCGGTGTTGGTCTCGGGGTCGAACACCGGCGGGTTGCGGTCGGTGTCGGCGTAGGACTCCGCGAGCTCGTTCTCGGAGAGGCGCGTGATCTCCGAGAGGATGTCCTTGGCGGTCTCGACGTCCATCTCCGCGAACGGGCCGGAGCCGTACAGCTTGTCGCGGCCGAGCACCTCGAAGAGGTTGAACTCGATGTCGCGGAGATTCGACTTGTAGTGGCCCATGACAACGGCTCCGTAAGACTGGGAGGTAGACCTCAAATACGTACCGGGCAGTAATTTCTATGATGCTACCCACCGGTAATAAGACGCAACCCCTGATCGTCCAACTGTGACCAGGCTCAAGTGGGCGGGGATCCGCGGCGGCGGTATCGGGGGCTTCGGTGGTGGCGCCCTGGCCGAAGGGCCGGTGCCCGCCCCGGGCCGACCTCCTGGGCGCGCGGGCGAATTGCCTTTCAAGGGGAATCCGTTGGCGGGGATTCTGTCCGGGCCGTGCACCGTCAATGACGGGACGTACGTCCCGGTGGCACCCGAGGCAGTGATTCGGGTGAAGTATCCAGGGGCCCGAATCCGGTGGTCCGCCGGCCGGCGGGAACGACATGGTTTCCACCAGCGCGCCCGACATCGCGCGAGTGCGGGGCGAAGTCGCGAAGCGCGGAGGAGCGCCCGGAACCGGGCCACCCGCGCTGACCTGCCTGTTGGTGCGCGTGTTGCTGGCGTTCCCGGTCCTTGGAACCTCGTGGGCCACGGAGGCGGTGCCGCCTCCCCCCGAGGTGCCGGCCGGGCGGGCGCCCGTACCGCCGTGGGGTGCGCGTGAGGACGGAAGCTCCGGCCTTCAGGCCGGGGAGGTTCACTGAGTACGCTTTGGCGCATGTACGGCTACGACCAGAACGCGGGAACGCAGGGCTACGCACCGCCGCAGCAGCCCGGGGGCTACGGCGAGCAGCCGCTCTACCCCGAGCCGTCCCCGCCGTCGCTCGCCGACGCGGTCCGGGCCTTCACCACGGGGTCGATGTCCGCGGAGGACTTCCAGGTCGTCTTCTCGAGCTCGAAGGTCTACTGCCCGCGCGGTGACAACCCCGGCTTCCTCGCCCTGCACAACACCCAGCAGCCGGTGATCCCGATGTTCACCTCGCTCAAGGAGCTGCGGCGGTACGCGGGCAAGGAGTCGAAGTACTTCGTGATCACCGGTGCCGAGGTCATAGACCTCCTGCCGACCGGCTACGGCTTCGTCCTCGACATGGAGGGCGACCACCGCATGGTCTTCGACGCGAAGGCGGTCGAGCAGATGGTCGACTTCGCGATGCGCCGGATGTACGGGTAGGCCGTAGCCTGCCGGGACTTTTCCCGCCTGCGGCGCGCCCTTCGGGCGGTTTCCGGGCGGGCCGCGACGTGCACCCGCGTCAGCCCTGTCCGGCCTGTCCGGCGATCGAGGACACCGCCGCGCGGCGGTGGTGCGGACGACGCCGCCCGCGGAGCCGGACAGGTCAGGCCGTGGCCCTGCGGTAGAGCGCCGCCACGTCGTCGCCGAAGTACGAGCTGTACGACGTCTCGTCGTCGCCGCCCTCCTGGTGGCCGCCCACGACGCCGTCGACCGTGCCCAGGCCCGTCCTGGGGTCGATGTCCGTGAGGATCGGGCCGCCGCTCGTGCCGTTCGTCAGGCCGCGGCAGTCGAAGCGGAGCTGGGTGGGGCTGTAACTGGCGGTCGCGTTCTGGCAGGCGACCGGGGTCTCCCCCTCCGCCGGGTAGCCGATCAGCCGTGCCGGCCGCCCCACGGCCGGCTTCAGGCCGAGCTTCTCCGCGCCGGTGACGCGCTCGATCGGCGTCCGGTCGCCGACCTTGCGCACGCGCAGGAAGGCGACGTCGTGGTCCGGGTCGCGGGCCGCCGACCACTCCGGGTCGATGTCGATGGAGGTCGGCACCCACACGCCGTACGGAGCGACCCCGTCGTGATAGCCCGGGGCGAAGGCGATGTCCGTGCGGAAGCCGTCCTGGTGGACGCAGTGCGCGGCGGTGAGCACGAGATCGCCCTTGGGGCTGTGCACGACGCTCGCCGTGCAGCCGTGGCCCGGCGTGCCCTCGCCGGTGTAGAAGAGCGGCCCGACCGCGGGTGACGGCTTGATCCCGGACGCCTCCAGCGGCTCCGAGGCGGGCAGCGGGTCCGGGCGCTCCGCGAGCGCGGCCTCCGGGTGCGCCGGGGCGGCCGGTTCGCCGCGCACCACCGCGAGCAGCGCCTTCGACGCGGCGTCGCCCGCCGCCTCCGGCTGCGCGTAGTGGCCCGCGGCATCGCCCTCCGCGACGGGCGCGTCCGTGGCGATCCCGTGCTTGGCCATCATCAGCGCGAGGGCGCCCAGGGCAAGGACGGCGGCGATCAGGGCGGAGAGGGCGGCCGGGCCGGGTCCACGGACGTTCAGGCGCATTGATCCAGTGTCCATGGTCGGCGGCGGCGTCCGGCGCGCGGGAATGCGGCACCCCTTGCCAGTTGTTCATTCTTCAACTAACTTGGAGGCAGAACAACCGAGGAGGCTGTCATGCCGGCTGTGACCGTTGAGAACCCGCTGACCCTGCCACGCGTCACCGCTCCGGTGGACGCGAAGCAGCGGCCGGTGCTGCACGTCGCGACCGCGCCGTCGGGCTTCGAGGGCGAGGGATTCCCCGTCCGCAGGGCCTTCGCGGGGATCAACTACAAGTACCTCGACCCGTTCATCATGATGGACCAGATGGGCGAGGTGGAGTACGCGCCGGGCGAGCCCAAGGGCACCCCCTGGCACCCGCACCGCGGCTTCGAGACCGTCACGTACATCATCGACGGCACCATGAACCACAAGGACTCGCACGGCGGCGGTGGCACCATCACCGACGGCGACACCCAGTGGATGACCGCCGGTTCCGGCATCCTCCACATCGAGGCGCCGCCGGAGGAGCTGGTGATGACCGGCGGGCTGTTCCACGGCCTCCAGCTGTGGGTCAACCTCCCGAAGAGCGACAAGATGATGTCCCCGCGCTACCAGGACATCGGGAGCGGCCAGGTCAAGCTGCTGACGTCGGCCGACGGCGGTGCGCTGCTGCGGCTGATCGCGGGTGACATCGACGGGCACGAGGGGCCGGGCATCACCCACACGCCCATCACGATGCTGCACGTGTCCCTGAACCCGGGGGCCGAGCTGACGCTCCCGTGGCGGGCCGACTTCAACGCGCTGGCGTACGCGCTGGCCGGGCGCGGCACGGCGGGCACGGACGGGCGGCCCTTCCGCACGGGCCAGTCGGTCGTCTTCGGCAACGGCGACTCGATCACCCTCCGGGCGGACGCGTCGCAGGAGTCCCGGAGCCCGAACTTCGAGATCGTGCTCCTCGGCGGGCGGCCGATCCGGGAGCCGATGATGCACTACGGGCCGTTCGTGATGAACACCCACGCCGAGCTTGCGCAGGCGTTCGAGGACTATCAGTCCGGCAGGCTCGGTGTGATCCCGGCCGACGCCTGAGCCGGCGGGGCGGCGCCGTCCGTCTCGTAGAGCTCGAACCAGATGTTCTTGCCCTCGCCGCGGGGGTCGACCCCCCAGGCGCCGGCGAGCAGTTCCATCAGCACCAGGCCGCGCCCCGAGGAGGCCATCTCCCCGGGGTGCCGCCGGTGCGGGAGCTCGTCGCTGCCGTCCGCCACGTCCACGCGCACGCAGCGCGCGCCGTGCTCGCCGGAGATCTGGGCGCTGAGCAGCGCGTCCCCGTCGGTGTGCACGAGGACGTTGGTGACCATCTCGGAGACCATCAGGACGGCCGAGTCGACTTGGTCCGGGTCCGGCCAGTCGTGCAGCAGGAGGCGCAGCTGCCGCCGTGCCTCGGCGATGCGCTCCGGTTCGGCCTGGGCGATGGTCAGGACCGTACGGCGCGCGGCCGGGGCGCCGGTGCGGGCCGCGCTCTCGCGGGCGAGCAGGAGGACGGCGATGTCGTCCTCGCGCCGGTCGGCGAGCGGGCCGGTCGTGTAGTGGGAGGACGGCCCGTGCACGCCCTGCACGAGCGCGTCGGCGAGCGCCTCCAGGCACTCGGTGGCCCGGACGCCCTCCTCGTCGCAGACGTGCCCCTCGATGATCCCGCGCAGCCGTTCCCAGCCGGTCTCCAGGTCGTGGCCGCCGGTCTCGATGAGGCCGTCGGTGCACACGAGCATCGTCTCGCCGGGTTCGAGGACGAGCCGGGTGGTGGGGTAGTCGGTGTCGGGGTCGATGCCGAGCGGCAGGCCGCCGGCCGTGGGCCGCAGGAGCATCGTGCCGTCGGTGAGCCGGATCGCGGGGTCGGGGTGCCCGGCGCGGGCGGTGGTGAGCCGCCCGGTGGCGGGGTCGACCTCGGTGTAGAGGCAGGTGGCGAAGCGCGGTTCCGTGTCGTCGCCCTCGGTCTCGCTGGCGTTGATCCCCGCGAGGAAGCGCGAGGCCCGGGAGAGGACCGCGTCGGGGTGGTGCCCCTCGGAGGCGTAGGCGCGCAGGGCGATCCGCAGCTGTCCCATCAGCCCCGCGGCCCGTACGTCGTGCCCCTGCACGTCCCCGATGACCAGGGCGATCTTGCCGTTGGGCAGCGGGATCATGTCGTACCAGTCGCCGCCGACGTCGAGGCCGCCGCCGGTCGGGACGTACCGCGCGGCCACCGACATCCCCGGGATGTCCGGCTGGAGCGTCGGCATCATCGAGCGCTGGAGGCCCACGGTCAGTTCGCGCTCGGACTCGTGGACGCTGGCCCGGCTCAGCGCCTGCGCGAGCATCCGGGCGACGGTGGTGAGCACGGACCGCTCGTCGGGGGTGAAGGCCACCGGGACGCTGAAGCCCGCCAT
This sequence comes from Streptomyces sp. NPDC020379, assembly GCF_044387105.1. Taxonomy (NCBI): domain Bacteria; kingdom Bacillati; phylum Actinomycetota; class Actinomycetes; order Kitasatosporales; family Streptomycetaceae; genus Streptomyces; species Streptomyces sp. NPDC020379. Next base: position 156,899 of record NZ_JBIRVR010000008.1, on the reverse strand, counting down.
CCAGGCGCCGATGGTCTGCCCCGCGTTGATCAGCGGCAGGAAGGCCCACGCCTTGCGGCCGAAGTGCGCCACCTGCTTCCAGGCTTGGGGGAAGCGGCGCTCGTAGTCCTCGGGGGAGGGGAGGTAGATCGCGCGGCCGGTGCGGATGACCTCCGCCGCCGGATAGCCGGCGTCCAGCGGCAGGTCGAGGAAGGGCGCGGCCTCGCCCGGACCGTAGCCCTGGTGGCCGATGACCTTGACCCGGGACGCCTCAGCCCTGAAGACGGCCAGGCCCGAGGGCACGAAGCCGGGCATCGACAGACCCGCCGCCACCCGCAGCACCTCGGCCGTCGAGCGGGCCTCCGCGAGCGCCCGCCCGGCGTCCAGCAGAAACGCTTCTCTGTTGCGGCGCCAGTCGCCCGTGACGGACGTGCGCACCGCCGAGGTGCCCTGGAGCGGTTGCGGGACCTCCTCCAGCGTCCCCACCAGGACATACTCGCCGTCGCGGGTGAAGGGCCGGGTGCGGCTGCGCAGCGTCCGCAGCACCCGCCCCTCCTCGTTGACCACCCGGAGCCGGGCCTCGGCGAGAGTGCCCTCGGCCACCGCTAGGCTGATGATCCCCTGGATCTCCACCCAGTCGACGGCGTGGAACCGGCCGCGGGCCTCGGACTCCGTCAGCTCCACATGCGCGGCGGGGAGGCCGATGAGGCGGGCCGCCTCGGCATCGAAGGCGACGACGCGAGTGGTGTTGTCCCACTGCCACAGGCCGGTCGCTACAGCGGCCAGTACGTCCTCGGTGCGCATTGCCCCACTTTATGCGGGTATCGGCGCCGGACACCACCGAGGCCGCTCGCGGCAGTAGGTAGGCTTGCACAGGGGCTGCTACGTCGCTGACCCGGCGCCCCGCCCGATCAACGACCTCGATCAAGGCCCTCGATCGACGACCTCGATCACACCTCGACCAACGACTTGGATGAACGATGCATCGGTACCGGTCCCACACTTGCGGCGAGCTCCGTGCGGCTGACGTCGACACCGACGTGCGACTGAGTGGCTGGCTGCACAATCGGCGCGACCTGGGCGGCATCCTCTTCATCGATCTCCGCGACCACCACGGTCTGGTCCAGCTCGTCGCCCGTCCCGGCACCGCCGCGAACGAGGCCCTGAGCCACCTCACCAAGGAGACCGTCGTCCGCGTGGACGGCAAGGTCATGAGCCGCGGCGCGGACAACGTCAACCCCGAGCTGCCCACCGGTGAGATCGAGATCGAGGTCACCGAGGTCGAGGTGCTCGGCGCCGCCGAGCAGATCCCCTTCACCATCAACGCCGACGACGGCGTCAACGAGGAGCGGCGCCTGGAGTACCGCTTCCTCGACCTGCGCCGCGAGCGCATGCACCGCAACATCATGCTGCGCTCGGCGGTCATCTCCGCCATCCGGCAGAAGATGGTCGCGCAGGGCTTCAACGAGCTGGCCACCCCGATCCTGTCCGCCACCTCCCCCGAGGGCGCGCGCGACTTCCTGGTGCCCTCCCGGCTGCACGCCGGCAAGTTCTACGCGCTGCCGCAGGCCCCCCAGCAGTTCAAGCAGCTGCTGATGATCGCGGGCTTCGACCGCTACTTCCAGATCGCGCCCTGCTTCCGCGACGAGGACGCCCGCGCGGACCGCTCGCCGGGCGAGTTCTACCAGCTCGACATGGAGATGTCCTTCGTCGAGCAGGAGGACGTCTTCCAGGTCATCGAGAAGGTCATGACCGAGCTCTTCGAGGAGTTCGGCAACGGCCGCCACGTCACCTCGCCGTTCCCGCGGATCCCCTTCCGCGAGGCGATGCTGAAGTACGGCTCCGACAAGCCGGACCTCCGCGCCAAGCTGGAGCTGGTCGACGTCTCCGGCGTCTTCGCCGACAGCGGCTTCAAGGCGTTCGCCGGCAAGCACGTGCGCGCGCTGGCCGTGCCGGACACCGCCGGCCAGAGCCGCAAGTTCTTCGACGGCCTCGGCGAGTACGCGGTCGAGCAGGGCGCGAAGGGCCTGGCCTGGGTCCGCGTGGGCGAGGGCGGCGAGCTGTCCGGCCCGATCGCGAAGTTCCTCACCGAGCAGGACGTCAAGGCCCTGACCGAGGCCCTCGGCCTGGCCCCCGGCCACGCCGTCTTCTTCGGCGCCGGTGAGTTCGACGAGGTCTCCAAGATCATGGGCGCGGTCCGCGTCGAGGCCGCGAAGCGCGCCGGCCACTTCGAGGAGAACGTCTTCCGCTTCTGCTGGATCGTCGACTTCCCGATGTTCGAGAAGGACGAGGAGACCGGCAAGATCGAGTTCTCGCACAACCCCTTCTCCATGCCGCAGGGCGGCCTGGAGGCGCTGAACACGATGGACCCGCTGGACATCCTGGCCTGGCAGTACGACATCGTCTGCAACGGCACCGAGCTGTCCTCCGGCGCCATCCGCAACCACGAGCCCGAGGTCATGTACCGCGCGTTCGAGATCGCCGGTTACTCGAACGAGGACGTGGAGCGCGAATTCGGCGGCATGCTGCGCGCGTTCAAGTTCGGCGCCCCGCCGCACGGTGGCATCGCGCCGGGTGTCGACCGCATCGTCATGCTGCTGGCGGACGAGCCGAACATCCGCGAGACGATCGCGTTCCCGCTGAACGGCAACGCGCAGGATCTGCTGATGGGTGCGCCGAGCGAGGTGGACGAGTCGCGGCTGAAGGAGCTTCACCTCCAGCTGCGCAAGCCGCCGGTGAAGTAACGGCCGTTGTTCCGGGCGCCGGGTGGGCTTCGGTCCCGCCCGGCGTTCGGCGTATCCGGGGGTATTTCCCCAGCCCCGCCCCTTCCCGGCCGCGTCTGTGGTGCGGCTCCGCCGCGTGGGGGCTCCGCCCCGGACCGCCGCACCACGCTTCGCGCGGTGTTCTCAAGCGCTGAACGGGCTGGATCGCGGACCGTGGCCCGCGGCCCGCACGTCACGAGCCACGGTCCGTGACACTCGGCCCGTCCGGTGGTTCCGGTGACTGAGGACAAAGGCCGCTCGACGACAACGAACCGTCACACCAGCGCCGTCACCAGCGGAGCCCTCGTGCAGCATCCCACCGCCGTGTGGACCGCGCGGATCAGGCGCCATGCCGTGAGGCGGCTCCGGCAGAGGACGGACCGCACCCCGTATTCCGCCACCGCCATGAGCTCCGTCTCGCCGAGTTCCTCGGCCACGAGGATGACGCGTTCGTCGCTGTCCCGGGCCCGGCGGCGCAGTTCCGCGGCGGCCGGGGCGTCGTCCTCGCCCATGAGGACGAAGGACACATCCCCGTCCTCGCGGACCACGCGCACCTCGGGCAGCTCCCGCAGCCGGCGGACGAATCTCGCCCTGTTGAGCTCGTCGGTCGCGTGCACGGTCACGGTGATGCGTTTGTCGGACACTTCTCTTCCTCGTCTTCGTCTTCCCCCAGGTATCTGCGCGTCCCACCTTGCAAGGCCGCTGTCAACGAACGATTGCCGATCGATCAATACAGAAAAGCGGGCCCGGAACCGTCATGGTTCCGGGCCCGGCTTTCCCTTGGAAAGGGCGCGATCACGCCTCTTCGCCACCGCCGAAGCGCTCGCGGTACGCCGCCAGGTCGTCCTCGGTGATCTTCGCGAAGAGCACCGGCGGCACGGTGAAGGCCGTGCCCGCGGGGACGAAGGACAGCGACATGGCCTGGTCCTGCGTGATCCACGTGGCGTTGTCGTCGGTCAGCGCGAACGCGGACCGCATCGCGGCGGCGGACGCCGGGATGAAGGGCTCGGACACCACGGAGTAGAGGTGGATGAGGTTCATCGCCGTGCGCAGCGTGAGCGCCGCGGCCTCGGGGTCGGTCTTGATCTCCAGCCAGGGGGCCTTGGTCTCCAGGTAGGAGTTGCCCGCGCTCCACAGCGCCCGCAGCGCCTGCGCGGCCTTGCGGAACTGGAGCTCCTCCATGTGCCGCTCGTACTCCGCGAGCAGCTCCGCGACCTCGCGGCCGAGCGCCGCCTCCGCCTCGCCCGCCTCGCTGCCCGCGGGGACCTCGTCACCGAAGCGCTTCCTGGAGAACGAGAGCACGCGGTTGACGAAGTTGCCGAGGACGTCGGCGAGGTCCTTGTTCACCGTGGCGGAGAACAGCTCCCACGTGAAGGACGTGTCGTCCGACTCGGGGGCGTTGGCCATCATGAAATAGCGCCAGTAGTCGGCGGGCAGCAGCTCCAGGGCGTCGTGCGTGAAGACGCCGCGCTTCTGGGAGGTGGAGAACTTGCCGCCGTAGTAGTTGAGCCAGTTGAAAGCCTTGACGTAGTCGACCTTCTTCCACGGCTCCCGGGTGCCGAGCTGCGTGGCCGGGAACATCACCGTGTGGAAGGGGACGTTGTCCTTGCCCATGAACTGGGTGTAGCGGACGTCGTCGGCCTCGTACCACCACGACTTCCAGTCGCGGTTCTCCGGGTCCTGGCCGGCCCACTCCTTGGTGGCGCCGATGTATTCGACGGGCGCGTCGAACCAGACGTAGAAGACCTTGCCCTCGGCCGCCAGCTCCGGCCAGGTGTCGGCCGGGACGGGCACGCCCCATTCCAGGTCACGGGTGATGGCGCGGTCGTTGAGGCCCTCGGTCAGCCACTTGCGGGCGATGGAGGAGGCCAGCACCGGCCAGTCCTTGCCGTGCTCGTCGATCCACGCCTCGACCTCGCCCTGGAGCTTCGACTGGAGCAGGAAGAGGTGCTTGGTCTCGCGCACCTCGAGGTCGCTGCTGCCGCTGATCGCCGAGCGGGCGTCGATCAGGTCCGTCGGGTCGAGCACGCGGGTGCAGTTCTCGCACTGGTCGCCGCGCGCCTTGTCGTAGCCGCAGTGCGGGCAGGTGCCGACGATATAGCGGTCCGGCAGGAAGCGGTCGTCGGTGATCGAGAAGACCTGGCGGATCGCCCGCTCCTCGATGAAGCCGTTCTCCTTGAGCTGCCGCGCGAAGTGCTGGGTGATCTCGCGGTTCTCGGGGGAGGAGCTGCGGCCGAAGTAGTCGAAGGACAGCCCGAAGCCGTCGTAGACCGCCTTCTGCGCGTCGTGCTGCTGGGCGCAGAACGCGTCGACCGGCAGACCGAGCTCCTTGGCGCCGAGCTCGGCGGGCGTGCCGTGCTCGTCGGTGGCGCAGATGTAGAGCGTCTCGCGGCCGGTCTGGCGGAGGAAGCGCGCGTAGACGTCCGCCGGGAGCATGGACCCCACCATGTTGCCCAGGTGCTTGATCCCGTTGATGTACGGAAGGGCGCTGGTGATGAGGTGTCGAGCCATTTCCGGCTGCTCCCTGGTCGCGGTGTACAGAGGCCATTAGCGTATCCGAGGGCCGAGGGGTGCCCGCGCGGCGATTTCGGCGTCCGCGCGGGGGTCACCCGTGCGCTGCGGCCCCGTGGGTCTCAGGCCCGTGGGTCTCAGGCCCCGCCCGCGGCCGGCGGCGCTTCGGCCATCCACGCCCGCCACGGCCTGGTGATCACCTCCCGGTAGGTGTGGTGGGACGGGTGGCGCCCCGCGTGCCGGAATGTCCAGCCCTGGGCCTCCGCGACGTCCTCCACCGCGTCCGAGCACGCCTCGCACACCGCGCACTGCATCGCGTACGTGATCGGCTCCGCGTCCGGCTCCAGGTCGGGCTCGAGCGTCCAGTTCCCGAACAGGAAGACGGTGCGCGCGGTCAAAGCCCCCACCGGCTCTCGGCATTCAGCCGTGCCACGCGGGCGCGCAGCGCCTCCGCCTCGGAGGCGGGCCGGGCGTACTCGGGCGGGCAGTCCCACTCGACGCCGCCCTGGGGAGGACGTAGCTGTACGTATCCGGCGTGCCGGTCCATGACTTGGCCGAGGCGGTCGGTGCGGGTGTCCACGGCATAGCTCACAGGCGCGGGAGGAGGGGGAGTGGGGGCAGGGAGCGAGGGGGGATTTTCATTGCTCACGCATGGAGGATGCCCACTGAGGCGGGAGCCTGATCAGGCCACTTGAACGAGGCTTGGCCGACCGCCGTGCGGATGGCCGGGTTTCCTGTCGCACCCCTTTCCGCGCGCTCCTAACGTGGGGCGCCGGAGCAAGGCAGTGATTCCGGCCGTTCACAGGAGGGTCCATGAGCGTCAGCGCCAAGACCACGTACCTGATCAGGAACGACGAGACCGGGCTGTATCTGACGGCGAAGGGCGCGGCGGTGGTGCAGGAGCGGCTGCACGAGTGGCCGGCGCGGGCGGGGCAGGCATGGCGGCTGGAGGCCGGGCAAGGGGGCAGGGACACCTACCGGGTGCGGAATCCGCGCAGCGGCCGGTATCTCCAGGTCAGCCGCGACGGCAAGGGCGCCGCCGTCGGGCAGGCGCCCCTGGAGGAGAGCGCGCCCGCCTACCGGAGCCAGACCTGGCGGATCTCCGATGACGACGGCAAGGGGTCGCCCGTCGTCAACGTCCGCAGCGACCTGCGGCTGGCCGTGCGCGGTGGTTCCGCCGCCGAGGGCGCGGTGATCGAGCAGACGGCGGAGAGCGCGATCGCCCCGGCCGGGGACCGGCGGTGGCACTTCGAGGCCGTCGAACCGGCCGGTGAGAAACGGGCGTTCGACGCGCTGGCCGCGCTGGTCGTGGAGCCGGTCACCGGGGGCATCGTCTCCACGGCCACCAGTGTGCTCAAGACGACGCTGGAGGCGGCCGGCGGCGTCTTCGGCACGGTCTCCAAGTGGGTGCCGGGGGCCGACCGCACGCCGTACATCCGCTTCGCCGGGTTCCGGGACGACGAGGTCGTGCGGTTCTCCCGGCGGAACCGGGTGGAGGCCGACCGGCAGAAGATCAGCGAGGCGTTCCCGCACCTGGCCAAGGAATTCCACGGCGGCTTCGACTTCGTGACGCGCACCCCGCGCGGCCACCGGCACCCCTACCTCGGTGTCAAGGGCGACCTCGCCGTCGAATTCTCCGACCGCGAGGGCGAGGACCTGCTGCCCGCCGACGAATACTTCCCCGCGCAGGAGCTCCAGCCGCGGGTCGGCCGGCGCTTCAAGGCGGTGTCCGCGGCGCCGGACGGCTCGTCCTATCTGGTGTTCGGGGAGCGCGGGACCGTGATCGTCGACCGGCCGGGGACCGCGTACGAGCGCGAGGTGCACGACGTCGAACTGGGGCATCTGCCGAAGGCGTTCACGGGCGTGCCGGACGCGGTGACCTCGGCGGGCGTGGGGGAGGAGACGCACTTCTTCGCGACGAAGGGCGATCAGTACGTCGTCTTCACGCTGCGCGAGGTGATCCAGGGGCCGTCGGAGATCCTCGACGCCTGCCCCTTCCTGCTGGGGGCCTGGCTGTAGGGGCGGCCGGGGAGACGTCTGCCCGGGTGGCGGGAGGCGCGACCCTCTCCCGCCACCCGAGCTCCCCTCCCCCTCTCATCGGCTCCCGTCGGCCTCAAGACCTCGGTCGTGCCCCGGCGGCGCCATCACGCGGGGCCCGTTGGATGACCGGTGGATCCGAAGAGTGATCCTACGACTACCAAGGGTAGTCACTCGATCGCACCGGCGTCACCACCGCACAGGGGCGCCCGGAGGTGACCGAGGGGGCGCGCGAGGCATGCGTTCCGCTGCCGCACGCACCGGCCCGCCGCGGGGGCGTCCGGCGGCATGGAGACATCCGCGAAACATCCCGTGCGGTAGACCCACAGGCATGCTGGAAAGGGGGTGAATGCCGACAAGGATGGACAACGTCATGCGGGTGCTGGTCGCCGAGGACGAGGAAACGCTGGCCGAGCTGGTCGCCACCGGCCTGCGCCGGGCCGGGTTCGCCGTGGACACGGTCTACAGCGGTGACGCCGCGATCGCCTATCTGGACCTGCACGACTACGACGTCGTCGTCCTCGACCGCGACCTGCCGCGGGTGCACGGCGACGACGTCACCCGCCGCCTCGTCGCCTCCGGCTCCCGTACCCGCGTCCTGATGCTCACCGCCGCCGGCAGCATGGAGGACCGCGTCGCCGGTCTCGACCTGGGGGCCGACGACTATCTCCCCAAGCCGTTCGAGTTTCCCGAGCTCGTCTCGCGCGTACGGGCGCTGCGCCGCCGCAGCGCCCGCCCGGCGCCGCCGGTGCTGGAGCGCTCCGGGCTGCGGCTGGACACCGTGCGCCGCACGGCGTCCCGTGACGAGCGGGACCTGGACCTCTCCCCCAAGGAGTTCGCCCTGCTCCAGATCCTGCTGGAGGCGGAGGGCGCGGTGGTCAGCGCGGAGGAGCTGCTGGAGCGCGCCTGGGACGCGCACGCCGACCCCTTCACCGGTGCCGTCCGCGTGGCGATGAGCAAGCTGCGCGGCAAGCTCGGCGAGCCGCCGCTGATCCGCACGGTCCAGGGCGTGGGGTACGCGCTGTGAGGCTCCGCTTCCGCAGGCCCGCGCTCACCGCCCGCACGCGCATCGCCGCCGCCTACGGCGCGGTCTTCCTCGTGCTCGGCGCGGTGCTGCTGGCCACGGTCAACGTCCTCTCCCGGGCCGGCACGCGCGAGCAGGCCACCGTCATCGCCCGTACCGCCCTGCCGGCGGAGGCGCTGCGGCCGGACGAGACGGCCGTCCCCTTCCGGGGGCAGGCGGTCCCGGGGCTGACGTCGTCCACGATCTACCAGGTCAGCGGGGATGTCAGCGCGGCCGCCTCGCACCAGCTCGTGCTGTGGTCCGCGCTCGCCCTCCTGCTCACCGCGCTGCTGGCGGTGGGTGTCGGCTGGTGGACGGCGGGGCGCGTGCTGCGGCCCGTCCACGCCATGACCGCCACCGCTCGCCGCATCTCCGAGCGCAATCTCCACGAGCGCATCGCACAGCGGGGCCCGCGCGACGAGCTGAAGGAGCTGGCCGACACCATCGACGCGCTCCTCGGCCGGCTGGAGGGCGCCTTCGACAGCCAGCGCCGCTTCGTCTCCAACGCCTCCCACGAACTGCGCACCCCGCTCGCCACCCAGCGCGCCGCCATCCAGGTCGGCCTGGACGGCGACGTCTCCCCCGAGGAACTGGCGCGCACGAAGGAGCTGTTGCTGGAGACCAACCGGCGCTCGGAGCACCTGATCGACGGCCTGCTCGTGCTGGCCCGCAGCGAACGCGGCCTGGAGCGCCGGGAGCCGCTCGACCTCGCGGAGGTCGTGGCGGAGGAGACCGGCGCCGTCACGGACCGCGCGGCACGGGAGGGCGTACGCGTCGAGACGCGCGCCGTGCCCTCCCCGCTCACCGGCAACCGTGTCCTGCTCGCGCAGCTGACCGGCAATCTGCTGCGCAACGCGGTGGGCTACAACCACCCGGGAGGGCGCGTGGAAGTGCGCGTCCGACCGGGCCTGTTGACCGTGGCGAACACCGGCCCGGAGGTCGCCGCGGAGGAGATCGACGGGCTCTTCGAGCCCTTCCGGCGGGGCGCCGGGCGGGAGCGGCTCGGGGGCGGCGCGGGCCTGGGCCTGTCGATCGTCCGCTCCATCGCGCGGGCGCACGGCGGCACGGTGGACGCGGCCCCGCGGCGGGGCGGGGGGCTGCGCGTGACGGTGCGGTTCCCCGCGGGTGCCGTGGCGGGCTGACGGCGTGCCTCGGCCGCGGGCCGTCCTGTCCGCACCACCGCTCGCGCGGCGGTGTCCTCGAACGCCGGGCGGGCTGGACGCGGCTGATGCGGCCGTGATCCCTCCGCGACCGACGCCCCGGCCCGCGCCACCGGCCCCGCCCGGCGCTCGCGGAGTGCTCCCCCGGACGAAGTCCGGGGGTTACGAGGGCGTCCGCCGCGGGTGGCGAAGAAGTCCGTCGCCGCGGTTACTTGACGATGCCCGCCGCGCGGGCCTCCGCCAGCCACTCGGGGAACTCGACCATCAGCTCTTCGTAGAGGCGCGCGTCCGTCAGGGCGCGCGGGTCGCGGCCCGCGTGGAAGAAGCCCGCGTTGTCGATGACGCGCTTCTGGGGGACGGCGAGGTTGTCCAGCTTGCGCAGGAAGTCGAAGCCCTTGCTCTCCGGGTCGCCGAAGCCCACGAACTGCCAGAAGATGGGGAGCTTCGCCGCCTCGCACAGGGCGCGCTCCGCGGCCGGCTTGCTGTAGGGGCCGCCGTCGGTCTGGAAGATGACGAACGCCGGGTCCGTGGCACCCGACTTCTCGTAGTGCTCGATGACCGCTTCCATGGCCCAGTGGTAGTTGGTGCGGCCCATGTGGCCCATGGAGTTGTGGAGTTCCTCGATGCGGCCCTCGTAGTCGCCGAGGTCCAGCTCGGCCGTGCCGTCGACGTCGGTGGAGAAGAAGACGACCGGGACGGTGCCGTCGTCGTCGAGGTGGGCGGAGAGGCCCAGCGCCTGCTCGGCGAGGTGCTGGACGGTGCCGTTCTTGTAGAACTCGCGCATCGAACCCGAGCGGTCGAGGACCAGATAGACGGCCGCCCGCTGCCCGGTGAGCCCCTGCTTCTTCAGCGAGACCGCCGCGCTCTTGTAGAGGCTGACCAGCGCGGGAGCGGTCTTCTTCACCTTCTCCAGGCTGACGGCGGGCCCGGCCTCCGCGTCGCGGGGCGGCATCGCGGGCTGGGGCTCCGGCGAAGGGCCCGGCGCGGGCTCGGGCTTGGGGACCGGGCGCGGCGTCGGCTCGGGCTCCACCGGCGGGGAGGGGAGCGGCGTGGGCACCGGGTCCGGCTCCGGGACGGGCTTGGGGGCGGGCATCGGCGTCGGCTCGGGCTCCGGCTGGGGGAGCGGGTCCGGCTTGGGTGTGGGGCCGGGGGTGGGGCCGAGCGGCCCGGGGTCGGGCACGCGGTCCGTGGTGGGCTGCGCGGGCAGCGGCGCGCGGAAGGGCTCGGCCGGTGCGGGCTCCGACGCGGGCGCCGGCACGGAGGCTGCGGCGGTCGCGGGCGCGGGCTCCGAGGAGGGGGCGGGGACGGTGGCCGACGCGGTGTCAGCGCCCGGCGCCGGCGCGGTCGTCGGCTCCGCCGACGGCCCCGGGACGACCGCCACGGGCTCCTTCTCCGTGGCGGGGGTGGCGCCGGCGGCCGGCTCCACGCCGTCGGCAACGGCCTGCGGTCCCGCGTTCTGCTGGGGCAGGCTGGGTTCGTCGCGCTCGGCTGTCGCTGTCCTGGACCGGCCGAACGCGTTCCGCAGCAGACTCCGAATGCCCATGGGGAGCAGTCCTTCACGTGTCTCGGGAGCTATGAAATGTCCGGAGTGTCGGGGAATATCCCTGGTCCGGATGGCTACGTAAGGCTAGCCGTCACGCCCCTCCCGGCGTGCTCAGACCCTCGTAAGCCGGCCCGCGCCCGACACCGTCGGGGGACGGCCCCCGCGTCCGGTTGCGCCAGCTGGGCTCACCCGTGAGGACTTCTGAGCACCCGTGAGCGGCCGCGCTCCCCAGCACGCCTACCCACGCGGCGTCCTCACACGCCGTCAGGGATCCAGTTGCCGTGGAAGCCCAGCGGCACCCGCACCGGCAGGTGCACCCGCGCCACCGGTCCCGCCGCGAAGTCCTGGGCCGCCAGCACCACCAGATCCGAGGCCCCGCGTTCGGGGTCGTACGCGTACGCCATCACCCAGCCGTCGTCCTCGGCCGCGCCGGGGGCGGAGGGGACGAACACGCCCTCGCCGACGTCGCCGTGCGGGTGTACGCGGAACTCCTCGCTCGTGCCGCGCTCCAGGTCGTACTTCAGCAGCCCCGCCCCCAGCCGCCACCGGTCCTCCCCGGCGGCGGCCATCGCGTACCCGAAGCGGTGCCGCTCCGTCAGCCGCCGCGGATCCACCCGGGGGAACTCCACCTCGCGGTCGTCCAGCCGCGTGCGCCGCACGGTCCCGGCCGCGAGGTCCACCGTCCAGCGCTCCAGCAGCGGCGGGTGCCGCACGGCGGACGCGGGCCGCCGGTCGAAGGCCCGCTCGTAGCGGACGAGGTGGACGGTGATGACGCCGTCGCGCTCGTAGGCGTTCATGGGGTGGAAGACGTAGCACGGGTCGATGTCCAGCCAGCGGATGTCCCGCGCGTGTCCGTCCCGGGGCAGCACCCCGAGCCGGGCGGGCCGCCCGTCGTCCCAGCGGGCGGGCGCGCCGCCCGCCCGCGCCGCCTCCGCGGCGACCACCGGCAGGTCGTACAGCAGGACGTGCCGTCGCGTCAGCGAGAAGTCGTGCATCACGGGGCGGCCGTCGACCGGGATGTCGACACAGCGGCGGATCCGCCCGTCGGTCGCGGCGACGAGGTACTGCACGTACGGCAGCGCCGGGCAGTACGCGACGGCGTGCAGCTCGCCGCTCCGCGGGTCGACGACGGTGTGCGCGGCCAGCCCGCCGGGCAGCGTGCCGTGGAAGTCGAAGGGGCCGATCGTGAACAGGTCCTCGTCCAGCTCGTACGGCAGCGAGCCGGCCTCGACCAGCGCGAGGAGGTGCCCGGCGAAGCTCTGCACGTGGGTGTTGGGCGCGGCGTCCATGCCCAGGTGGCGCGGGCCGTGCGGCAGCTTCTCCCCCAGCCGCCCGGCGACCTCGTCGGAGCGCACCCAGCGGTTGCGGTACCACTCGGCCTGGCCGTCGCGCAGCCGCGCGCCGTGCACCATGCCCACCCCGCTGAACCAGGTGTACGCAGCCGGGTCCGGGGCGCCGAGCGGGTTGGGGCCGTTGCGCAGATAGCGGCCGCGCAGGGAGTCGGGAAGGCGGCCGGTGACCGGGAGGTCGATCGCGGTGATCTCCTCATGGACGGGCGCGAAGAGTCCGCTGAGGTAGGGATTCGCGGTGGTTTCCGTCATGCGTCCACCATCCTGGAGGAACGCCCCGCTCGGCCAGGGCCGTGCGGCCTCGGGGCCGCGCACGCACCCGGCTCGCGTCCGGCACCGGCCACCTCCGGCCCGGCCATCATGTGAGGCCACCCGCCTCAGGCGCGACGGACCGGAACCGGCGGGCTCACCTCCGCAGCGGCCGGGTGAAGACCTCCAGCACCGGCCCGCCGCCCGGCGAAAGCTTGCCCGCGGTCGTCCACCCCCACGACAGCCGGGCCGCGTGCGCGCCGTCCCCGTGCGCGTCCGCCGGGGAGAGCAGCATCGCGGCGAGCCCTGCCCCGCTGCCGGCGAGCAGCCGGTCGTGCAGGCGGCGGCCGATGCCCTGGCGGCGGTGGCGCGGCAGGACCATCAGCTCGGCGACGAGGAAGACCCGCCCGGCGGCCGTCAGCTCCTCGAGATCCGCGGGCACGGGCCCGTCGAAGCCGTGCCAGCGGTCGCTGTCGCGTGCCAGCGGATAGCCGTACGCGCAGCCGACCGGTCCCCGGCTCTCGGCGATCACCAGGTCGAAGCCGGGCCGCGCGGAGTCCTCGGAGAGGCGGTCCCGGAAGCGGGAGCGGGCGGGCTCACCGGACGCACCCCCGTACGCCGCCGTGTGCACATCCGCGAGCTGCTCGCGGTACTGGTCGGACTGCCAGCGGCTCAACCTGCGCAAGAAGACGTCGCCCATGCGCCCTTTCCTGCCCAGTGAGGCCGCCACCCACCCCCCGGGCAGGCGGTTTCCGGCGCGGTAACGGTGCCGTACGTCCAGGACACGGGCAGGCCAAGAGCAGGGTAAGAAATGGGTGCAGGGCAACCCTCTCCGCCCAATCCGGCCTCTTCATCGGTGAGCATCGTTTTACCGAACACGAGTACCCACCACGGGGGCAGGGAGTTGAGAGACGCATGGGCCTGACCAGCCGGTCACTCTTGTACACGGTGGTCTTCGTCGCCGTGCTGTGCGTCGGCCTCACCGTATGGCTGTGGCCCCGGCTCTCCGGGCGCGGCGCGCTGCCCGTGCTGGGACGGCTCGGGTCGATCCTGGTGACCCAGCTGGCGATCATGTCCGTGGTGCTGCTCGCGGTGAACTCCGCCAACAGCTTCTACGGCACCTGGGGCCAGCTGCTCGGCCGCTACGACCGGTCGCCCGGCCAGGTCACGGCGATCACCGGCGCCGCCGACGGCACGGTGGACACGGCCAAGGGCGGCGGCCTGATCCGGCCCGCGAGCTCGCAGAGCGGCGACCGCATGGGCCTGCCGGACGGCCCGAAGGACCAGGTCGGCACGGTCGAGTCGGTGCGCCTGGTCGGCCGCCGCGCCAATGTCGTCGAGCCGGCGTTCGTCTATCTCCCGCCGCAGTATTTCCAGAAGCAGTACGAGCGCCAGCGCTTTCCCGTGATCGTGGCCATCAGCGGATATCCGGGCGGCATCGACAACCTCTCCAAATACCTCCAGATCCCGAAGACCGCGAGCGAGCTGGTGGCCGCGAAGAAGATGCAGCCGACCGTGATCGTGATGCTCCGGCCGACGATCGCGCCGCCGCGCGACACCGAGTGCGTGGACGTCCCGGGCGGCCCGCAGTCGGAGACGTATTTCACCAAGGACGTACCCGAGGCGATGCGCAGCGCCTATCGCGTCGGGCACGACGCGAGTGCCTGGGGCGCCATGGGCTACTCCTCCGGCGGCACCTGCGCCCTGGAGCTCGCGATGCGCCAGCCCTCCGTCTATCCCGCGGCCGCCGCCCTCTCCGCCGACTACAAGATCAAGAACGATCTGACCACCGGAAACCTCTTCGGCGGCGGCGAGGAGGGCAAGCAGCGGGAGCGTGAGCACGACCTGATCTGGCGGCTGGGCAACCTGCCGGCGCCGAAGGTCTCCGTGCTCGTCACCAGCAGCAAGAAGGGCGAGAAGAACTACAAGGAGACGGAGAAGTTCCTCAAGGCCGTGAAGGAGCCGATGCTCGCCTCCAAGATGATCCTGGACGAGGGCAGCCACAACTTCACCACCTGGCGGCGGGAGATCTCGCCGAGCCTGGAGTGGATGAGCAAGCAGCTGGTCTTCCCGCAGGACGTCAACAGCTGACCTCCGCCGGACAGGGGAAACGGCTATGGAAAGACGGAAAGAGGGGCCCGCCGGGGCCCCTTTTCCCGTCACGCTTCTTCCTCTACGCCGGCCCCTTGTCGAGCTCCTCGCCCAGCCAGTCGAACGCCGCCGGATACATCGAGATCCACGTGTTGTAGTTGTGCCCGCCCCGCTGCGTCAGCATCGTCTTCAGCCGGACCTTGCTGCCGGCCGCCGCCCGCTGGAACTCCTCGATGTACGAGGGCGGGCTGTCCCGGTCCTGGCGCGAGGTCGCGAGGAAGAGGCCGACGTCGGCCTGGGTGTGGGCCACCAGCCACATGGGGCTGTTGTGCAGCCGCAGCTGCTCGTCCGCGAGGACGCCCCGGTCACCCGTCAGCGGATCCGGGTCCAGGGCCGCGCCCGCGCCGAACACCTTGGGGTACTGCAAGGGCAGCTTGGCCGCGCAGTAGCCGCCCGTGGAGATGCCCAGCAGCCCCCAGTAGCGCGGGCCCTTCCCCGTCCTGAAGTGGTGCCTGATCAGGTCCGGGACGTCGGAGGAGAGCCAGGTCGCGACCTTGTGCCCGGTGGTGTCCGAGCAGTCCGTGTCGACACCCCCGGGGTTGATGATCGGCACGGCGAGGATGAACGGCCGGCTCGTCCCGTCCCGCAGCAGCTTCTGGAAGTCGCCGGGCATGTGGCCCTGCTCCATCCACGACTGCGGCGAACCGGGGACGCCGTGCAGCAGCAGAACGACGGGAAAGGCGGTCTTGCGGTAGCGCGGGTCGTCGTACTGCGGCGGGGTCCAGATCATCACCTGCCCCGACAGCGACGAGGCGCGCCCGCGGACGTACGTCTCCTGTATCCCGGCGTCCCCGCGGATGAAGCGGGCCCGCTCCGGGGGCGGGCCGGGCATCGCCACCGGGCCCGTGCCGCCCGGCCGGCCCAGCAGGTCGTCCCAGGAGGCGTAGAGCCCGTAGCTGCTGTTGATCCAGGTGGCGACCACGCAGATCGCGGTCACCTGGCACAGCCCGATGAGCACGACGCGCGCCAGCCAGGCGAGGGGGCGCGGACCGGGGATCCTCGACCACAGCAGCAGCGTCGCCAGCACGGCGACCGCGGTGGCCGCGATGAGCACAGCGAAGAACGCGGTCCCGGTGAGGCTCATCCCTGCGGGCTCCCTCGGCTCGTCGGACCGGCCGCGGCCGGTGGCATCCGACCCTAGTCAACCCCCTTCCGGGCCACGGCGCCGGTCACGATGGCTGGTTCGCTCTCCTCCCTTGACGCGGGTGTCCTGCATACGCTCTACGCCGCGGCTGCGCGCGGGAACCCGGCGGCAGCGACAGCGGTCAGTGATCCGCCCTGCCGCTCAGGACGCGGCGCGCGGGTCCCTCAGCGATGCGGAGGCGTACCGTGGCAAAGCAGGACCGTGCGATAAGAACGCGGCGGACCATCCTGGAAGCGGCCGCGGTGGTGTTCGACGAGCGGGGCTACGACGCCGCCACCATCAGCGAGATTCTCGCCCGCGCCGAGGTGACCAAGGGCGCGCTCTACTTCCACTTCGCCTCCAAGGAGGACCTGGCCCGCGCCGTCGTCCAGACCCGGATGTCCGTCACGGCGCTGCGCCCCGAACTGCCGCGCTCCTCCAAGATGCAGGAGCTGGTCGACATCGGGCTGATCTTCACCCACCGGCTGCTGGTGGACCCGGTGCTGCGGGGCTGTGTGCGGCTGTCCATCGAGCACAGCGCCACGGCGCCGGACCGCGACGCCCGCTTCGACGACTGGACCCAGCTGCACACCCGCACCCTGATGGAGGGCAAGGAGCGCGGCGAGGTGCTGCCGCACGTCATGCCGTCGGAGGTCGCCGAGCTGATCGTCGCCGCGTACGGCGGCATCAACGCCCTCTCGCAGACGGTCTGCGGCCGCGCCGACCTGGAGCGGCGGGCCATCGTGCTCTATGAGCACCTGATGCCCGGGGTGGCCGTGCCCGCGGTGCTCGCCCGGCTCGACATCGCCCCCGGCCGGGGCGCCCGCGCGCTGGCGGAGCTGGAGCGGCAGCGCACAGCCGCCCCGGCCGGGGTCGCCTGAAAGTGTCAATCGGTGGGGGTGCCGAGGGTGTCCAGCGCGACCTTGAGGAGCGCCTGCCGCTTCTCCTCGTCCGTGCCGCCGAGCTGGTCCAGCGTGAAGGCCCCGAAGTGGACGGTCAGCAGAGCGCTGGCGACGCGGACGTGGGTGTCGAAGTCGATGTCCCCGGCGTGCATCAGCCGGCAGATGGCCTCCACGCGATCGTTCAGCGTGCGCCCGACGGCCAGGTCGCGCAGGGTCGCCTGGTTCTCCTGGAGGATGTGGTAGATCGGCTTGGCCGACTTCAGGGCCGCGCTGTAGCGGGTCATCAGCTCCCGCCGGGTCCCGGGCGTCGGTGGCTGTTCCGCGGCCCAGGCGATGAGTTCGTCGACCGGGCGGCCGAGGTCTTCGGAGATCGCGGTGAGGATGTCCTCCTTCGTCTTGAAGTGGTAGTACAGCGCTGCCTTGGTGACGCCGAGCTCCTCGGCGATCTCCCGCAGCGACGTCTTCTCGTAACCACGTGAGACGAAGAGGTCCAGGGCCGTTTTCTGGATGCGCTCACGGGTGTCGCTCCTGCGCGCCTGAGGGGTGCTGCCCATGGTCTCTCCTGCTGTTGTCGTGAAGCTGCCGCCCTCAGCCGAACCTACTTGACGCCCGGCAAGTTGGCAGCCTGTCCTCGCGGTCCCGCCGCGCCCGTCCGCACATGGCCGACCGGGCCGGGCCGCCGTCGCACACGCTGGGCGGGCGTGGAGATCATGCCGCAGGAAAGCTCGGCGACGGGGTCGTTGACGGCGACCGCGACACCACCGGCACGCAATGCGTACATTGTCGTCGGCTCCGTGGTCTCCGCCCCTTCCCTCAATCCCCCGTCGCCGCACCGCACTTGCCTGACCTGGTGCGCGCGGGCACGGCGCGGCGCGCGTGGGACGCGGCGGGCGGACCGGTGGGCGGGGCGGCGCTCGTGACTGCCGGGGCTCCGGGAGGGGCCTCGAAGGAGCTTCCGAGCCGGGCGGTGAGCCCCGGAAAACCATACTTGACGCCCGGCAAGTTACTGATTTACGTTCCTGTTCAATGGCTCGGCGGTACGGAAATTGGCGCTTTGGGGGTTCCGATGGTGAAGGCGGACATGGTCCTGGACGTCATCTGCGTCCACTCCTATATCGGCTACACCCGCCTTCGCCGGGCGGCCGGGCGGCTGCGCGCCACGGGCCGGGAGGTCGAGCTGACGTTCCGTCCGTACGAGCTCGCGCCGGCCGCGCCCAACGTGGCGCAGCCGCTGGTGCCGGTGCTCCAGCGCCTCCTCGGTCCGTACGCCGAGACCGAGATGGCCCGTGCCACCGGCCAAGCTGCCCGTGAGGGGCTGGAGTTGGACTACGGCCGGGCGGTCGTCGGCAACACCTTCGCCGCCCATCTGCTCATCGCCCGCGCGCAGGCGCGGGGCCGCGGCGAGGCGATGGTGGAGCGGCTCTTCCGCGCGCACTTCACCGACGGGCTCCACATCGGCGACCCTGGCGTGCTGCGCGCCCTGGCCGAGGAGTGCGGCCTGGAAGCCACCGGAAGCACATCCGGACCGGACGGTTTTCTCCGTCGGTTTCCGTACGGCGGTACGACGCCGTACGAGGAGCCGGACGCCGAGGCCCTGCGCGAGGAACTGGACCGGCTGCGCCGCCACGGCGTCACCGGGGTGCCGCTCTTCCGCGTCCGTGACCGCGTGCTGTGCGGCCCGCAGACGGAACGCGCGCTCTACGAAGCCCTGTCGGCGGCCCCCGCGCGCCCGGTCGGCGCCGGCTGCTGACGACCGCCCGGCCGTACGGGCCTTTCCGCCGGCCCGCGCTCGTCGGCGGCATCGCCTATCGGCGGCCCGCCCGGTCATAAAAGTGCCAGTAATACGTCCCGCGATGTGCCAGTAATACGTGCAGCGAGCCCACTGGCTCGAATGAGTGAAAGCCCGGAACCTCTCCAATAGGCCGGAGTTATTCAGAACGCTTTCCCAGTGGGGGCGCTACACGATCGAAAGGCATAGACGTGCTCAAGAAGGTAATGGCCACGGCCGCGATGACGGTTTCCGCGGTCGGCTCCCTCGCCGGCCCCGCGCTGGCGATCGGCAACGACCAGGACGTCGCGAACGGCAACGCAGCCAGGACCGGCTATGGGAACACCAAGACCGGGGGCGTCGAAAGCCCGCAGATGAGCCTGATCCAGGGCACGCTCAACAAGCCCTGCCTGGGTATCGGCAAGCTGGGTGTCCAGTCCGTACTGGCCCTCATCAACGTCGGCGTCCAGGACGTTCCGATCCTGTCCTCGCAGCAGCAGCAGCAGTGCACCGACAACTCCACGATCAACGACGGGGACGACCCGCTGTCGCACATCCTCGACGAGATCCCCGTCCTGTCGGGCAACGGCTCCGGCAACGGCGGTCTGTAGGCCCCCGGACGGCACCGGACGCAGAAGAAAAGCCCCCCTCTGCCGCGGGTGTGCGGGCCCCGCGGCAGGGGGGCTTTTCGTTGCGGTTCCCGGTGCGCGGCACCACGCGCTTTTATTCTGATAGGGCCGCGTGGTGGGCTGAAGGAGTGAAGCCGAATAACCTCCGCAGGAATTCCGAGTTAGCCAGGGCGCTCCCGTAAGTCGTCGACCAGAGCGAAGGAATAGCGTGATCAAGAAAGTAGTGGCCACCACGGTGCTCGTGGCTTCCGCGGCCGGCGTCTCCACCGCCCCGGCGATGGCGGTGGGCAATGGACACGACGTCTCCAACGCGAACGGCGCGGGCCAGATGTACGGCAACACCTGGACCGGCGGCTATATGAGCCCCCAGATGGGGCTGATCAACGGCTCGCTCAACAAGCCCTGCCTCGGCATCGGCAAGCTCGGCGCCCAGTCGCTCATCGGCCTGCTCAACGTCGGCCTCCAGGACATCCCGATCCTGTCCTCGCAGCAGCAGCAGCAGTGCACCGAGAACTCCACGATCCAGGACGGGGACGACCCGCTGTCGCACATCCTCGACGAGATCCCGATCCTGTCCGACAACGGTTCCTTCAACGGTGACCACGAAGGCCATGGCTTCGGCCACGAAGGTCACGGCGGTCACCACGGCCGCTGACCCGGCCACCACCTGAACGAGCCGCCCCCGGGCCGACCCGGGGGCGGCTTTCGGTGTGTACGGGTGGGTGTCCGCGGCGGAAGCGCCGGCCGGCCACGCCGCGCGCGGGCGCTGCC
Source organism: Streptomyces sp. NPDC020379 (assembly GCF_044387105.1). Lineage (NCBI taxonomy): Bacteria > Bacillati > Actinomycetota > Actinomycetes > Kitasatosporales > Streptomycetaceae > Streptomyces > Streptomyces sp. NPDC020379. The sequence continues at coordinate 136,902 of NZ_JBIRVR010000008.1, read as the reverse complement.
CCGCGGCCGGCGCCCGCGCCCGAGGCCGCCGAGTGGTGCCGGCCGGGCCGTGGAGGCGGCACCGCGGTTCCGGGCCGCCCGTGCGCCATAATCCCGATCATGCTGCCCGAGATGCCCCCGCCCCCTCCGGAAGGGCTGCACCGGCGGCTGTCGGCCGATGTGGTGGCCGCCTGCGCCCCGGCGCCGGTCGTGCTCGCCGGGTCCCACGCGGTGCGCGCGCACGGGCTCGGCGGCCGGCCCGGCCGGGACCTGGAGTTCGTCACCGACGCGCCCCGGCCCATGGACGCGATCGCCGCCGCGCTGCGGGCCGGGCTGGCGGAGCGGGGCTGGCGGGTGCGGCCGGTCTCGGCCGGTCCCCTCGCGGTGCGGCTCACGGCGGCCGACCCCACGACCGGCGAGGAGTGCGCCGTCGACCTCCGCAAGGAGACCCTGTGGCGGCCTCCCGTCCCGACGGAGTACGGGCCCGTGCCCGCCGTCGAGGACGTCGTGGGCCTGGAGGTGCGCGCCCTGGCCGACCTCGGGCTCGCCCGCAGCCTCGTCGACGTGCGTGCCGCGGCCGCCCGCTGGTCCCTCGTCGAACTGGAGGAACTCGGCCGGCGCCACGCCCGCGACGCCGACTTCGACCTCACCGACCTCCAGGCCCGTCTCGCCGGGGCCGAGTGGATCGACGACAGCGAGTTCACCGCCCAGGGCCTGGACGAGGCCGCCGTCGGCGAACTCCGCCACTGGGCCCAGGCGTGGGCCGACGACATCGCGGAGCGGCTCATGGAGGAAGCGGCGTTCGAGGACGAGTGAGGCCGGTGGCCTGAACCGTCCGTTCACGGGGGCAGGCGGCCTTGTTCCGCTTCCGGCGGGTGTTGAAGGATCTCCGGGCGAGGGCCGGTGATCCGTGACCGAGCACCGTCATGTCCGGCCCGGCGATCCATCGATGTCGCACTCGGAAGGAACGCACCGTGCCGCAGGAGACGACCCCCCAGCTGAAGGTCACCGCCGACGAGGTCGGCGACTGGTACGACAAGTTCGGCGAGGTGTACCACCTGACCCTCGGCGAGAGCGTGCACTGCGGCCTGTGGTTCCCGCCGGACGCGCCCGTCCCGCAGAGCATGGAACTGGCGGCCATGTCCTCCCAGGCGCAGGACCGGTATACCGACTACCTCATCGAGACGCTCGACCCCAAGGCCGGGCAGCACCTGCTGGACATCGGCTGCGGCACCGGACGCACCGCGCTCAAGGCGGCGCGGCAGCGGGGCATCGCGGTCACCGGCGTCGCCGTCAGCAAGGAGCAGATAGCGGCCGCCAACCGGCTCGCGGGCGAGCACGGGCTGAGCGACCGGCTCACCTTCGAGGTCGCCGACGCCATGCGGCTCCCCTACGAGGACGAGTCGTTCGACTGCGCGTGGGCGATCGAGAGCCTCTGCCACATGGACCGCGCCAAGGCCCTCGGCGAGGCATGGCGGGTCCTGAGGCCCGGCGGGGATCTCCTGGCCCTGGAATCGGTCGTCACCGAGGAGCTCACCGAGCCCGAGACCGCTCTCTTCGAGACGGTGTACGCCGCCAATGTCCCGCCGCGGCTGGGGGAGTTCTTCGACATCGTCGGCCAGGCGGGTTTCCACACGCTGTCGCTCAAGGACCTGTCGGCGAATCTGGCGATGACGATGAACGTGTTCGCGCTGGGGGTATACTCCCGGCGGGCGGAGTTCACGGAGCGGTTCGGAGCGGAGTTCGTGGACGGGCTGATCGGCGGGCTCGGAAGCGCGCAGGAGACCCTCATCCGCAAGACCCGCTTCTTCATGGCGGTGCTCCGCAAGCCGGCCGCGTAGCCCCGCGAGGGGCTCCGGGCCGGTGGCCCGTAGCCCCTCGCGGCGGTTCAGCGCCGGTCCGCCGGCCCCGCGCCCCGGCGCACGTGCAGGGTGATGCCGGAGAAGTCCCTGCCCTGGAACACCTCACCCTGTGTCCCGCCGCTGATGTGATTGTGCACGTCTCCGGCCGTCGTCGCCCGCGCCCGCTGCCACCACTCCTCCAGCAGCGCCCGGAACTCGCCGTCCAGCGCGGCCCGGACACCCAGCGCGGTGGCCAGCGCCTGGGCCCGCACCGGATCGGCCGGGGCACCCTCCAGGGAGGTGAGCTCCGGCTCGCCCGTGCTCACCCCGGGGGGTGTGTCGAGTGCCCCTCCCCGCGCGAACGGGCGCCGCACGAGGGCGGAGAGTCCCTGCCATGCCTGCCGGGCGGCTTCCCCGCCCAGCCCTCCGGCCAGTGCGGTGAGGGCCGCCGCCGTGATCGGGTCCATGGATACGCTCCCTGGGTGGTCGTCGGTTGTAGCCACCATAGAAGCGTGCGACGCGTCGGACCCGGCTGTTCCGGCGATCCGTCGGCCCGTCAGGTCGGCTGATCCGCCGTAGAGTTGGCGAATGGCCGAGGAGACGCACAACAGCCTGGACGGGCGCGCGGACGTGGTGGTCCAGGCCGGGCGCATCGAAGCGCTGCATCAGCATCTGCACGGTGCGGCGGCGGCGCCGGAGCGGCCGGTGCCCTTCCAGCTGCCGCCCGCGCTCGCGTACTTCGCGGACCGGCGGGCCGAGCAGGAGCGCATCACGCGGGCCGCCGAGAACCACACGGGCGACGGCGCCCCGCTGGTCGTGGCCCTGAGCGGCATCGGCGGGATCGGCAAGACCGCGCTGGGGTTCCATGTGGCCCGTCAGCTGGGTCCGCGCCATCCGGACGGTGTGCTGTACGTCGATCTGGACGATCTGCGCCGGGACGGCGTGGTGGAGGTCGCCGACGCCCTCGCGGAGCTGCTGACCGGCCTGGGCGTCACCGCGGAGTGGCTGGAGCGGTCCTTCGCCGGCCGGCAGAAGCAGTATTGGTCGCTCACCCGCGCCAAGCGGCTCATCGTGATCATCGACAACGCGCGGTACGGCGGCGAAGCCGTACCGCTGCTCCCGGCGTCCGCGGGCGGCCTGGCGATCGTGACCAGCCACGGCACGCTCTACGACCTCGACGGCACGGCGCCGGTCGAGGTGCCCGTGAACCCGCTCGCCCCCGAGGACGCGGCGCGGCTCCTCGCACACATCGTGGACGACCACCGGCTGCCGGCGGAGCCGGAGGCGGCGGCCGCGCTCGTCCGCGGCTGCGGCGGGCTGCCCGCGGCGCTCAAGGTGGCCGGTCAGTGGATCCGCAAGTACCGCAGACGCAGCCTGTCCCGGCTGGTCGAGGAACTGACGGCGGAGCTGCGCGAGAAGGGCGTCCCCATGGTCGAGGCGGTGTGGGACGCGGCGTACGCGGGGCTGGGCCGGGAGGCCGCGCGGCTCTACCGCCTGCTGTCGCTCCACCCCGCGCCGGTTGTCACCCCACCGGCGGCCGCCGCGCTGCTCGGCGCCGGAGAGCAGCGGGCCGTGGACGCGCTGGAGGAGCTGGAGTCGGCGGGGCTGCTGGAGAACCGGCCGGAGGGCTGCCGGATGCACGACCTGCTGCGCGGCCACGCCGACCGCCGTGCGCGCGAGGCCGACCCCGAGGGGGCGGAACGGGCCGAGGCGCGGCGCGCGTTGATCCGCTGGTACCGCCGCCAGGCCGCGCTGGCGGACCGGATGGCGGCCGGTTCGCGCATGACCCTCGCGGAGCTGCCCGGTCCTCTCGCCGGTGTGCCCGACGCCGCGTTCGCCACCAAGCCGGAAGCGCTCAGATGGCTGGAGTCGCAGCGGCTCGCGCTGTACGGCTGCGTCCGGCTGGCCTTCGACAGCGGGCTGTACGAGGACGCCTGGGCGCTGTGCGAACCGCTGTGGACCCACTTCCTCGACCACCCGCACTACGCGGATGTCACGGACGCCTTCACGACCGGCGTCGCGGCCGCCGATCGCCTGGAGCACCTGCCGGCGATGGTCCGGATGCGCTGCCAGCTGGCCCGTCCGCTGTGGGAACAGCAGCGGTACGAGGAAGCCGCCGATCGCCTGCGCCGCGCCTTGAGTGCCTCCGAGGCGCTGGGCGATTCCGAGCCGGAGCGCAAACTGAGGGCCTCGGCCGTGGAGTTCAGCGGTCTGCTGAAGCTCGCCAAGGGTGACCTTCCGGGCGCGACGGCGGACTTCGAGGCTTCCCGGCGGATCCACACGGCGATCGGCAACGCCTATGGCGTGCTCCTCCAGACGCACCTGCTGGGCCGCACCGCCCTGCGTCAGGGCGAGGTCGGACGGGCGGTCGGCTTGCTGGAGGAGGCGCACCGGATGGCGCGCGAGCAGGAGCGGGAGCGGATGACCGCCCGCACCGGATTCGAGCTCGGCCGGGCGCTGAGGTGCGCGGGGCGGGCGGCGGAAGCCGAGGCCCTGGCACGCGCCGCGCTGGAGAGCGCCCGCGAGCGGGGCTCCACCTCCGACGAGGTGCGCGTCCTGGAGGAACTCGCGGGGCTGGCCGACGAGCGCGGTGCGGCGGCCGAGGCGGCCGGACACCGTGCGCTGGCCCAGCTGCTGGCGGACCGCGCGGGCGGCCTGACCGGCGACGGTCAGAGCTCGTAGGCGAGGTCCGCTTCGTCGGCCGGGGCCAGGCGCACCCGGACCGTGAGCGGGCCGGTGTCGCAGAGGAGCGTCACCGGTGGCGTCACCTGCGGCGCCTCGGCCAGCCAGGCGTGGATCGCGGAGACGACGGCGGCCGGGTCGGCGCGCAGGACGCGTCCGGCGGCCAGGCACGGTTCGACGCGGACGCTGAGCGGACCGGCCGAGCGGTGCCGGACCAGGACCCGCTCCGGGGTGAGGAGCGCGGCCGCGGTCCGGCACGCCGGGGCGTCGTCCAGGATCCGCTCGGTCCACCCGGCCGCTGTCCATGCGCTGCTGTGCGGTGCCGGTGCGGCGCTCCGGGCCCGGCGCCACAGCACCGCCGCGGTCTGCGTGTGGCGGGTGTCCGCTTCCGGGAGTTCGGCGGCCAGATGGCGTACGGCCTCGGAGGTGTACGGGGGGAAGCGCTCGACGCCGATCCGGCGCCCGGAGACCTGGGTGCGTACGGCGAAGGCCGCGGGACGGCGGGGCGCGGCGGCCGGGCGGGGGAGCGGGTGCGGGGCCACGGGGGCCGTCGGCGGCCGGAGGCCCAGCAGTCGGTAGAGCTCGCTCCGGAGCCGTCGCAGGGACTCGCCCTGCCGGGCGAAGGCCGCGTCCGCGAAACGCCGGGTGTCCTGCGCTTCCGCCGCCCGGAGGGCGGCCGGCAGGCCCTCCGCGAGCAGGGGCGCCGACGCCAGCATGTCCGCCATGGGGCTGCCGGGGATCAGCTCGCTCCCGCCGTCGTACGCACCGATGACGGGGCGGCCGAGGGCGGCCGCGTAGAGGGCGGTGGAGCCGTGGTCGGTGACCACCGCGTCGGCCGCGACGAGGAGCGCGGCCCACTCCTCGTGCGGACCGGCCAGGACCAGGCCCGCCGCGAGGGCCGGGGCCAGCCGTCGGGCGAGGTCGAAGGTGCCGGTGCGGCTGTGTTCGTTGGGGTGGAGGATCAGGCCCAGCTGATAGGCGTCGTGCGGCAGCCGGCCGAGGAGTTCGCGCGGCAGGTCCGGCCGGCGGGCCAGCAGTGACTCCGGGCCCCAGGTGGAGGTGAGCACGATGAGCCGCCGTTCGCCCGTACCCAGGGCGGCGCGGAAGCCCTCCCGGTGGGCGAGCGAGCCGAGCAGCCGGTCCAGGGTCGGATCGCCCACCACGGAGGCCCGCGCGGCGGCCGCGGGGCAGTGCTCGGTGAGGCGGTCGAGCTGCTCGCCGTGCGCCAGTGCGTGCAGATCGGCCCAGGGTTCGCCGTCGGCGAGCAGGTAATGGGGGTCCAGGCCGGAGGGGAGGTGGGGCGAACCCTCTTCGCTGAGCGCCTTGTTGAAGCCCGCGCCGTGCGGCATCACCACCCGGGGACCGGACAGCACCCGCAGCGCGCCCTTCGGACTCGCGGTCAGTATGAGGTCGTGCTCGCGGGCGCGCGCCTGCTCCCAGCCGACCGTCCGGGCGCCGGACCGCTCCAGGGCCGCGAGGGCGTCCACGTCGAACGCCGACCCCGGTACGAGCGTGAACCGGACGGCGATGCGCTCGTCACCCTCGAAGACGGGGAGCGCGTCGAGAAGCCGGTGCAGGGCGCCCGCCGAACGCACGGCGATGAGCACTGTCCGGCTGTCCGGCTGTCCGGCTGTCCGGCTGTCCGGCTGTCCGGCTGTCCGGCTGTCCGGCTGTCCGGCTGTCCGGCTGTCCGGCTGTCCGGCTGTCCGCG